>DATDUP010000017.1:0-39383 GCA_035290345.1 Patescibacteria group bacterium | reverse complement strand
TGCGCGAGGGCGACTGCATCCTCGTCAGGTACGAAGAGGACAAGGGCAACGGAACGTTCGAGTTCCTGCCCTACGAGAAGTTCTCGGCGTAGTAGTCTCTTCCCACCTCCCACCCCGAACCTTCTTCATTCCTACCTTTTGGGCGAAGATCAATCCTGATCCTAGCCCTCGTCTCAAGCCTTGTTTGAAAAAAGAATGCTTAAGACAAAAAACAATCCCTTAACTGGGATTGTTTTATTTTTCTTTTGTTATTTCATCCTCGCTAAATGTTTCAGCATTTCGCGATAGTTGGAATAGAGGATGGTTTTCACACCCATCTTTTTTGGTTCAACCAAATTGTCTGCCTGGTCGTCAATGTAGATAATATCTTGAGGATTTTTAAAACCATATTTCTTCATTATAACCAACATGGTCTTTCGGCTAGCCTTAGGGAGCTTCAAATCATAACTGTTGAGCGCATCATCAACATATGAAAGAAGGCGGGAACGCTGAACATTGGCTAGAAAAAGATACGGAATATTTTTGGAAAGACCGATGACCACATTCCCCTCTTCACGCAATTTCTTCGCCAGAGCAAAGATCATTTTCTTGGGACGCGAAGTATAATAAATATGTTTTTTTCTAATCAAAGCAGCATCGGCCGGTATGTGCAGGTCATTCAACGCTTGCGGAATCACTTGATTTTGATCAAATTTTCTAACTGCCGCCAACTTGTGATACCCATAGACTGTATCATATATCTTCTCTGCCTTTACTTGGTATTTCTTGGCTAATTCCCGCGAGATGTTGTGGTAATCGCCATTGAGAAGGACACCGTGTAAATCAAAGATATAAAGCTGAGGCTTAAAAAGCCATTTAGATAGATCCTTTTTCATTGACTCCAAGCTGGTAAACAAAAGGCAATGAAAACCCATCTGTTGAGGCACAGCATGATTGGGCAGCAAATCATCAAAGAAAATGACTTCAGATGGTCTAACGCGGTACTTCTTTAGCACATACTGAAACATTCGTGGATCCTGCTTTTTAAATCCCAAGTCCTGGGAATTGATAACCGCATCAAAGTATTTTTCTAATTGAAATTGTTTTTTGAACTGGGCAATATATTTAGAAAAATTATTGCTCAACAGCACAACTTTGTAACCCTGCTTCCGCAACTCATTGGCATATTTCAAAACTGGTCGATTGACTTTATGCAAACGCAAATGCATTCTCTCCACTTGTTCCCCGCTCAAAGGAATGCCTAATTCCTTGGCTCCACCGGCCATAGCCTGAATACTGGTCATCTGGCCGGTGCAAGCAGACAAAAACCATTTATTCTGCATTACCTCTAACACCTGTTCATACGGCCAGCGGTACTTTTTGGCTAAATATCGACAGGTGGTGGGGTACCCTCCAGACCAGCTCATACCTGCGGCATCAAACAAAATGAGTTTGACCTTAGGGGAAGATTTTTTTGGCATACTCAGATTGAATATTTTTATTTCCCCAACAATCTGACAATCCCGTGGCTAGCATCCACTTCCACTAAATCGCCATCTTGCAAAACTTGGGTGGCAATTTTCGTTCCTACCACGCAAGGAATATTTAATTCCCGAGAAACAATGGCAGCGTGGCAGATAATGCCGCCTAAATCAGTCACAATAGCGCTGGCCTGGCGGATCGCCGACATGATATCGGGACTGGTAGCATAGGAAACTAAAATATCGTTGGGCTGCATTTTTTTCATTTCCCCTGGGTCATTTATCACTCGCACCACCCCCCGCACTTTACCCACGCAAGCACAATCACCCAATATCTCCTGAGGCAATTCATTTTTTACTTCCACAAAAGAAAATTGTTGATAAAAATCCTTAGCCTTTCGTCCTTCACAACAGACGCGACCCTGATCTGTGGAATACTGGATGGCAAACTGACGTTGATTCAAAGTATCTCCGGCCACTGCCTCTGGCCGACCCAACAACACCGCTTCCATTTCCCAGGGATAGATTCTCCGGACTTGGGCCAGACTTAAATAGGTGCGACGGGAAATTTCTCTAAAAACTTTGTCCAACACATAACAGCCATAATACATGGCATCCTTACGATATGACTTGGAAAATACAAAGGCTCGGGCCAAACGAAACAATTTTTCATATTTTCCATGAATGCGTAAAATCTGAAATTGTTGTTTCTGCTCGCGGATAATTTTTTTGCCCCGCTCCTCCAATTTGGCCAATTCGGCCCGAGGATTTGTCTGCTGGCGGATCAAACTGGCCAAAGAGGAGATAAAATAATCCGGGCCCCAACCCGGGCCGGTATACATAAAAGGTAACCAGCAAAAATTTGTGACATGGGAAATAAATTGGCGATAACTTCGGCTGTCGATCTTTGGCCATTGCTTCATAATATATTGGGTGTTGCCGCAGATCAAAAAATCCGCCAATTCTTTATCTTTCTGGACTATTTGTAATAACTTCAACAAAGAAACATTTTCTTGCTGAGCATAAGTTTGAGCCGCCGGTGTGGTTAAGAGCGCGAAGACATTGCCAACTGAAAGATCTTTTTTGCTTTTGGTGATCTTCTGTTTGAGATAATCCAACAAATGGTTAGAAAACAAATTGCGTTCAAAATCCACCAAAACTGCCGGCCAACCCGCTGTCCAAGAATCATGAAAATAACGAAAAAACCATTGTTGACAAATCGCTGCTAATCGCTGGTTACTCAACTTAGCCAAATTCAAACGATCAATTTTCTGGTTATAACGAATGAACAGAGTGGCATTCTTGACAATCCGCCGATCCATTTCCAAACCATATTCGGGCTTGGCCAAAATCTTCTCAAAAATCTCATCTGCACAAGCGCGCAGAGCTGGCAACTGCTGGCAAAAGGAAAAATTACCATCTTCATAAATATTCAAATGATTACCCGGCACCTGATGTAAATGATAGATACGACGAAAGACTGAATTGACAAAAGCCGCATCGGCTAAAGAAAAAATGAAAATTGGCGCTTTGGGAATCTTTTCTAAGATGAAATAATCAGAATGAGATAATTTTTGGTTCATACTTTTAAGTTATTTTTCTGATTGTTCCTTGTCTGATATCCACTTCTACTTGATCCCCATCTTTAAAAATCTTCAACAAATGTTTGACGCCAATCAAACAGGGTTTATTCATCTCCCGACTGACAATGGCCGCATGGCAAGTCAGGCCGCCAGTCTCGGTAACTACTGCCACTGCCCGGCGCATGGCCGGAACAAAATCAGGAATAGTGGTTGTGGACAAGAGAATTTCCCCTTCTCTCACTTTCTCTACATCAGCGGCGGTCAAAACAATCCTGGCCCGTCCTCCTACTTTTTTTATTCCTCCGGCACAAGCCACCATACCACCTAATTCCTGCAGACCCTCAGGCACTTTTTCCTGTTCGATATTGTCCTCCACCCATTTTTTCGCCTCGGCCCCAATCAAAACCGATTCCCCTTTTTCTTCTGACAAGAAAAGACAATATCGCAAACGCTGATTCAGAACATCAACCGACGGTAATGGTTCATTGACCTGCAAGTGCTTCTTCATTTCTCTCACTGTACACATCCCCAGTTGTTTTATTGAATACCCGCCCTGCTGGGCAATTGGCCAAAGCAACTTGTTTACCGTATGATCTGCTAAAGCCATGAGATTTGCTCGGTAAGCTTTAGTGTAAGCAAAATCCTGAGCCGCAGCCAAAATATATTTCTCTTCTTCTGTAAAATGCAGTTCTTCCTGTAATTTAGCCTGACGACGAACCAATTCTGCTTTTTCTTGCCGCAAAGTAAACAATTTGTCCGCAATATCCGTTGAATCAGTAATCAAACTCGCCAATTCCTGGCGTACGGAAGCTACGGTGTATTCTGGACCGCAGTAACCATAATAGACCCAACCCCATTTTTCTACATAGGTGGAAAGAATATCAGTCGGGATGTCTGGATATTTAGCGGCCTGCGCTACTGCCAGCTCTAACAACGCCTCCCTAGCTTCGTCTGTCCAGATTTTTTTAGGGGAAGTAGCCAAAATCGCCAAAGCTTCAGGAGCGCTCAGACCCGAGTTTGACAAATCCTTAGCCGCGATGATTTCGTAAATCTTTTTGGTCATGCCACCTGACCCGAACTCAATGATTGGGGCAACCAATCCCGGGACACAAATAGCGGTAAACAAATCAAAGATCTTTAAAATCGCTTTCTTCTGTTCAGTCAAAGACATGCCTGTGTCCTGACGATGACGAATATCCTGGCAATAGCTGAACAATTTTTCGCCATTGGCAGTCAGAGACTCAACAATCGCGGTAGGAAAAGAATGGTCGTCCAGAAAACGTTGAAAAAGCTGATCAGAAAAATCCAGCCATTCTTTTTTTAAACAACCGGCTTGAAAAGTTCCTTGATCCAATTCATAAACAAAAACAGATAAACGGCCACCAGTAAAATTTAACATCTCTTTTGACCAAAAAGCGCGGATGATTGGATCCAAGCCGAGAATGTTGGTATTGGGTTCAGTATTGAAAAAGAAATATTTTTTCATACTATTCCACCACCTCTACTATTCCTTTATCCGCATCTACCTTGACCATCTGCCCATCTTGTAAAACCTGCGTAGCGATCTTTGTCCCGACAACGCAAGGAATCTTAAACTCGCGACTAACAATGGAGGCATGACAAGTCAAACCACCTTCATCAGTTACAATCGCCCCAGCCCGCCGAATCGCTGGTACCAAACTCGGAGTTGTGGCTACAGAAACCAAAACATCACCGTCTTGCATTTTTTCCATTTCTTCCGGCCGATTGATAATCCTTACTCGACCTTTCACGGTCCCGACTTGCGCACAATTACCAGACAAAATCCGGACAGTGTTTCTGTTCCCTTGTTCAGCAGTAATTTCTTTTTGAAAATATTCCCGCCCCGCGGCACCGGCCAAAATCCTTATCCCCTCTTTTTCAGGTAAACAGACATGAAAGTCATAGATAGCATTCAGGTAATCAGTATCCACCTGACCGGTACGCAAAGCCGGTCCCACTTGATCCAAAGGAAGAGAACGCACTTGGTTCAGAGTCAAACAAAGACGCCGGGCCAGTTCTTTGTGCAAATTCTCCAAATGACTATAAGAACGACTCTGCAAATCTTTGCGTCGCGGTTTGGACCAAACTAAACGACCAGCAAAACGCAAAAAAGCTTTTTCCGCAGCTGTAGGATGTAATTGTTTAAGATATTGTCTCTGTTTTTTTTCGATATCTCGCCTTTCTTGGCGGTTGGCCTCAAGTTTTTCTTTGGCCTTTGTGCCTTGACGGATATATTCCCGCAAAAATCCCAAAAAATCCTCAGCTTTATACTTGGGCCCGCGATAGACAAAATACACCCAGTCATATTTCTCTGTATGTTTTTCTAATCGCTTCCAAAAAGTGGGAAAGGATTCCTTTATCTCTTGAGCTGTTTTTTCCAACACCATTGTCCGCCACTTTCCATCATTCTCATATTTAGCCAGCAACCGGAGAAGATCAGTTTCTTGTTCTTCGGCAAACGAAGGTCGACAAGGGTAAGTAAAAACGCGGAAAAAATCCGCAAACTCCCTTTCTGTAAACGGTTGCCCTTGATATTTCTTTAATCCTTCCTCGACAAAAGAAAAGCTCAAAAAATCCATGGTGGGCATAACCACACCATAGGCATACAAGGTAGCTTGTTTTTCTGCGAACTCCTGATACCGAGCCGTTAATTCTTCGCCGGACAAATGGCGCAAATCCGGACGAACTAAATACTTTTCTGACCAACGATTGAATTTTTCACCAAAGGCCATAGTCTGGGTGACAATTCCATCCAGGTACTGCGGATCCTGCGAAACTCGTTCCCGAAAAATCTGATGCACCACAGTCCAAGACTGAAGATCGCCAACATATTTCAACGATTCCTTTTCCGCTACTGTAAAAAGAAGAAGACGCGGAACATCCCAAAGTTCAGCAAACTTGTCCCAGCAAGCGGTCCAGATATAATTGCGGAAAAAAGGGGAATTAAAATCTTTGGCAATGACTTCAAATTTACTCATACCGAAGGGATTAACCGGACCTCTCCCTTGGCTGCGTCTACTTCCACCCAATCACCGTCTTTCAATACTTGGGTGGCAATTTTGGTACCAATGACACAGGGTTTATGTAATTCCCGAGACACAATAGCGGCATGGCAGGTGATGCCACCCATATCAGTCACAATGGCCGCCGCTTTTTTCATCGCTGGCACAATTTCCGGGATGGTCATTTCCGAGACTAAAATGTCCCCTGTCTCCATCTTGTCCATTTCTTTCACCGTATTTACAATTTTGACCCGGCCTTTGGCTTGACCAGCTACTGCTACCCGACCGATCAAAATGCCATCAACAATCGTCTGGGTTTCTTCAGCCGAAAAACGCATTTTGGCTTTAAGATCACGAGCGGCCTGGCCGGTCACAAAATACGAACCAGCAGGTTCAATGATTAAAAAACTATAAAGATAACGCTGATTCAATTCTTCCGGATCAACCTCTATTCCCTCGCAAAAATTCAATATTTCCTGTGGCAATAGATACCGGGTCTGCTGACTGGACAGAAAATGACGCCGGCCCAATTCTCGCAGCAGTTTATCCAAAGCTTGCCAGCCCAAAAATTGATGCTCCTTGCTCCAGGCCTTTTGCCAAACAATGTCTCGGGCCAGACGCAACAAGTGTTGATGTTTTTCATCTATGGACAGACGCGTTAACAAAGTTTCCTGTTCTTGGGCATTCTTAGTGAACGCGGGCAGTACTTGACTCAATTCTTTAGTCAAATCTTGGACATGAGTCAACAAATCAGCAATCTGTTGGCAAACATCGGCCGAGGTCAAAACCGGCCCTGCGGCTCCAAAATTGATGAATGAATATTTTTTTGCCTGGTCCAAAATAGCCGGCTCGTCTTCGCGGTTAGCTATCTCCCCAATTTTTACCCTCTGCGCCAGACGTAACAAATCTTGGCGTTCTTCTGTTGCTAAAGTGGGAGTGACCGGGTTGGTCAGGGTGGCAAAAACCAAGACCGGATCGTCAGCCAGACCTTTTTTCTGCAAATGTCCGTGCAAAAAAGAAACAAGATAGTTGCTGAAAAGTTCATATTGGGTTTCCAAAAGCCAAGCAATACCGCGGATCAGATGCAAATGAGTCTGTTCTTTCCATAATCGTTGATACTTGTCTCCTAATTCCTTATCCGAACAGATTGTCAAATCCGCAGCCAGGATTTCCTCGGCCACTAACTTTAACCGAGCCGCAGTTTCGTTAGAATCACCATGAATCTCATCCAGCTGTTCCGGTCCCGCTAGGATCACTTGCAAACATTGCTCAGCTGCTTGCCGGCGTTCATCTACGAGATAATACATGGTGGTCAAACCCTGGTTATATTCATTCAAGCTGTATTTGACATTCTCCATCCCCCAATCTGACATCTCTCTAGCCATAGCCAAAAGTGGCGGCTCTAAAGCCGGTGGTGGGTAATCATGGAGTTTTTCCAAGGGAAACCAGATAGCTTGTAATTGTTCTTCGGGAATCATACCTTAAGTAATCTGCTTGATTATCCCTTCGGTCGCGTCTACGCTCACTCGGTCGCCGTCTTGCAATTTCTTAGTCACCAACCGTGCTCCGACCACACAAGGCAAGCGCATTTCCCGGGCGACAATGGCGGCATGGCAAGTAATCCCTCCGTCTTCAGTGACAATGGCCGCCGCCCGTCTCATTGCCGGTAATAGGGCGGGATAAGTGGTTAAGGCTAACATAATCTCTCCTGGCTGTAGTTTTTCCATCTCCGCCACTTCATTCACAATTTTTACCACGCCGCTCACCTGGCCAGGATAGGCACAAGTACCTTTAAAAACGCCCTCTTCCTGGGCCGGTAAGATTTCCATATCCAGTTTCTTCAATTGTTCTCTGGCTTCTTGCGCATAGTATATTTTTTGTGTTTCCGCATCCGCCCAGATTACGCTATAACGAGCGCGACTGTTTAGTTGATCAATATCAAATCTTCCTTGAAGGAGAGCCGGGCCAACTTCTTCAGTTAAAAAATAATTGGCCTGTTTGTGACTAATTGCTAATCGTCGGGCGATCTCTTTGGTAATCATATCTAAAACCCAATGACCGTGAAAAATACAATACTTACGGTAATCTTTCAACCAGATGATCTCCCGCGCTTGACGGAACAAGATCTCCAAATCAGTTGGCAAGGTCAATTGGGCCAACGCTTCAGACAGTTCTCGGTGAATATTTTCCTCTTGTTCCGCTTGCCGAGCCAACAATTCCTGAGCCTTGATTCCGCTCCGACTCGATTGGTGTAATTCCTTCAGATAATGTCCCAATTCATAAGCCGGACCAATGTAACCATAAGGAATCCAACGCCACTTCTGAAAATGATTTCTAACCGCCGTCATAATTTCCTCTGGTAAAGAAGTCGGATCACCAATCCCTTTCTTTTGAAAAAAATCTCTAACTAAGACATCCTCCTGCACTTTAGCCAACAGCTGTAAAAATTCTTTCTCTTCTTCCTGGGCAAAATTCAACCGAGTTGGCGTGGTTAAAATGATGAAATACTTCACCGCCCGAGCCTTATCAGTAATACCTTTCTTTTCCAACCAGGTGACCAACCGGGCCCGGAGATAATTAGAAAAAGGTTCGCCGTTACTATCCACAAACCAAGTGGTAGCAATGGAACGCGTATGACTGGTTATCTGCAATCGCCGTAGCTCATTATAATCAGCTAAAATTTCTTCCGCTGATAGTGCGGCCCAGTTCTTATTAACTAAACTATGAGCAAAAGTAAAATAGTCTCGGTTCAACTGTTCCGTTGTCTGATGCAGATCATCTACCCAGGCCGGCTCTTTGATTATTTTCTCCAAGATCCAATCCGTCACTGCGTCAATTACCTCCACCGGAACATAACTGGTGGTCCGTCCATTTTCATGTTCAATGTACCATTCGCGAAAAATCTGTTGACCATTTTTGCAGGGAACATTGGCAATAAAAGCAGATGGGGCGTAACCGACCAAATTGTAATTAGAATTGATAATTGAAAAGTTTATCCGCCACTTCATATATCCCAATCTTATCCAAAATAAGCCACTTTTGTCAAACAAAAAACGGCTGGACTAGCCGTTTTCCAAACGACTGACAAAAGAATCATCATCGTCTTTATCTTCCTTCTTTTTTTGATTAAACTTTACCACTTCCTCTTTTTTAAAAATCTGTGGTCCGCTCGGTGGCCGGGAAACTGTTTTCATCGCGGGTTTGTCTCCGGAAAAATGAGGTTGATTATTCTTTTTCACCACAGGCGAGGGCTGAATCTTGGCTTGGGGTGGATTACTCTTTTTGACCACTTCACTTCGCGGAGTCAAACTACTCAAAGAAATAGTCTTTTCTGGCTCCACCTTAATTGGAGCAGGTTTCCTCTCACCGCCATCTTCTTCTTCATCATCATCTTCTTCGCTAGTTTCCCCCATGCCACTCCAACGCAAAATTTTGTCTTCAATAACATCCCGACTCTTGGCATAACGTTCCCGAGAGACCCGGATGACTTTTTCAGCAGAATCAGTAGCGCGGGCAATCGGCGGCATAGTCAAGGCCGAAAAAGGCAAAGAAGCCACACCGTCTATCATCAGCTTAAGAAAAATATGATGTTTGGGGAGGTTGACAATGTCTTCTGGAGTAAAGGTAGGGGCAAATTCTTTTTCTAAAGCTTCGGCATCTGCTCCACCTACCCGAAAGCAGGCAATCGTTCCGACGTTACCAAAAACTGCATCCGCCACTGTTTCATCTAATTGAGTCACATACTGATGAGCCATGATTAAAGCCAAACGATATTTCCGCGCTTCCGATAGAATGTTGGCAAAACTGGGATTCGCAAAATTCTGAAATTCGTCCACATAAAGAAAAAAATCTTCTCGTTCATTTTCAGGAATATCCACCCGCTCCATCGCCGCAATTTGCAAACCAGTAATCAACATGCCGCCCAACAACCGGCTGTTATCCTCCCCGATCCGCCCTTTGGACAAGTTCATGATGAAAATTTTATTCTTGTCCATAACCTCGCGGATATTGATCGTGGATTTTACTTGCGCCACCATATTGCGAATAACTGAGGCAGACAAAAATTGACCGATTTTATTTTGGATAGGGGCCACGGCTTCGGTCATGTAGCGTTCAGGATAATTGGCAAATTCTGTTTGCCAAAAAGCCTTGACCACCGGATCAGTTAAATTGCGTACCACTTTCCGACGATAAACTTTGTCAGCCAGCAATCGATTAATGCCTAAGAGAGTGGAACCGGGATAGTCTAACAAGGCCAAGAGAGTATTGTTCAAAATGTATTCCATGCGCGAACTCCACACATCGGGCCAAATCTTCTTGAAAGTGCCCATCAGACCGGCGGCCACCAAATGCTTCTGTCCTTCATTCCTCACTTCCAAGATATTAAAGCCAATCGGATATTGCACGTCGGCCGGGTTGAAATACACGACATCGTTGATCCGCTTAGAAGGAATATAGTTGATGATCTTTTCCGCAAAATCGCCATGCGGATCCACCAAACCAACCCCATGACCAGCATAGATGTCATGCAGAATCATGTTTTCCATCATCGTCGTCTTGCCCATGCCAGTTTTTCCAATCAAATACATGTGCTTGCGTCGATCGTCAAGCCTGATACCGAATTTACGCAATTGATTGCGGTAATTAGTTTGAGCAAAAAAACACACATCCTCTGGCGTTTTTGGTACTGCGTCTCTCACCATCAATTGTTCCATGGGCATAATGTTTTCACCAATTATCCATATTATAGCACATTTCGCACAAAAAAATCAGGCCTCAACAAAATGTTCCGCTTCATAGACCGCAATCCGAGTGTCTGGTTCATGCCAAGCCATTGGCTTTAGTCCGGCCTTTTCGCTCAACGAAGAAAGGAAAACTTCTGGCTCAGGCAAAACTTCCCAGACTTGAGGAAGATAGGTAGCAGACTGGCGTCCCTGGGACAAAATCACTCCTGGTCGGCCAGAACGCAATTGGTTCAGTAAATCATCTGGAGAAGAAAAAGAGAGAAAACGTGGCTCGGTCAAAACCGAAATTTCAATTTTGATCTCTGCTAATTCAGTCTCAGTCAAAGGTAAAAACCGATCATCAGCCAGCGCCGCGGCCAAAGAATTGTCTTGTACGGCTAGATACAGAGGGCCGCTGGGCTCAATATTGCCCACGCAACCACATAACTGACCAGACCGAGTCTGCAAAGTGACAAAACAGCCGCGAGGGGCAGACAAAGGGGAACCCGCTGGTGGCGCGGACACTGACAGTTTTTTCTGAGAAAAATAAGCCTGTAAAGTTTTCCGAGCTAGGGATAATAAATATTTTTTGTCAGCCGCAATCATATATTTCCTAAATGAATATGTTTTAAACCGGACCGACGGCCGATCGCTTCGGCTCGTTGGAGAGTCGCCAGCGGTGTTTCTTTCCCCTCTTCCATTTTATACCGTGGAAAAAATCGCGACAAATGCCAAGGAATACCCGGATTGAGGCTGACTAAAAAATTGGCCATAGCCTCCAGTTCCTGGTCTGAATCATTTTGTCCGGGAATGAGCATGGTCGTTATCTCCAACCAAACTCCCTGCTGATGGAGATAGGTGATGGAATCTAGGACCGGGGCCAAATGTGCACCACAAAATTGGATGTAAAAATCATCGCGGAAAGACTTTAGGTCGATATTCGCTGCGTCTAAATACGGCCGGACATAGTCCCAGGCTCGGCGAGTAGCATAACCATTAGTGACAAAAACATTTTTCAATCCCGCTTCCTGGGCCAGAACCATAATGTCATGAGCGTATTCAATAAAAATCGTCGGTTCATTGTAAGTATAGGCGATAGCGGGCAGGTTCTTGGCTCTGGCCAAAGCCACAATTTTTTCTGGCGTCCATTCTGATAACCCGGCCACTTCTTTTTCTAATTCCTGTTTTCTTTGAGAAATCTCCCAATTCTGACAAAAAGAACACCGAAAATTACAACCAAAGGTCCCCAAAGAAAGAATCTGGGTGCCCGGCAAAAAATGAGCAAGGGGTTTTTTCTCTATCGGATCAATGTGTAAAGCGACTGGCCGGCCATAAACCAAAAGAATCAATTCTCCAGCTTGATTTTGCCGTACGCCACAAATACCGGTTTGCCCCGGACTAATCAAACACTGATGTGCGCACGCTTGGCAGCGCACCTTTCCTGATTTTTCTTTTATCGCCGGGGCGCTGATGGACATAGTAATTTTTTATCAACGAAAAGACAACCACTCCGGTCGGAATAATAACAATAATCCTAAGACAAAAATCACCAGACCCCCAATCAGATTAGAATACTTAGCATATCTCCCCCCAACAACTTTAGATTGCAGAGTCAGCATAGCCACGATAAACACAATCAAATCATCAAGCATGTAGAAAAAAACATAGCCTGATAAATAGAGGTAGCGTTGCCAATTAGCCAAATCATTCAAAGCTAAGACTTGGGTATAGATCGCCGGAAACCCAGCTGAACAGGCGATTTCTACTAAATTTACGGAAAAACCCAAGATAATAATACCCAAGGCTGACCACACCAGACTCCGGCGCCAGACAATTTCTTTAATCCTGGCAAAAGTCTTTTGGGTGACAGTTTGATTAGAAACCGTACAAACGACACCAGCCGCTTTCCGATTTTGCCAATAGTCGGACAAGTTCTTTAAACCAAAACCAACAGCCACCAGCCCAATACCCAAACGGACCCAAAAAATTAAACCAATGAACATGATGAATTTCAGCCAAGCCGTTAGGAAAAAGAAATAGACCAATCCAGACGCTAAAATAAATAAAGAACCCAATAACCACATCCGTTTTTTGTTTTCCATGCCCAAGAGGATGGAGATTAAAAAAACGAGTGCCCACATGGCGCAGGGATTAAAACCATCTAAAACCCCCACCACCACGGTTAATAACGGCAAAGAAAAACTACGAGCTGAAATTTGCCCAAGAATCGGAACCTGAACTAAATCTGCGGGCGGCTCTGGAGCGACCCCAGGATCAACTACTGATCCAAATCTAGCGGCAATTTTTTCTTTGATCACTTTCTCCAGCTGCGCCCCAGTCTCCGCTTCATCCCGATACCCAGAAATTACAGTACCATCAATAAAAGTAATGGGCACACCACCGATTTCCGCTTTATAAAAATAACCGTATTGAGAATACAATTCCTGATTTTTCTTACTACTCACCTCGTATAACTGAAAATCAACTTGAGACGAATATTTCGGTTTTAAATAATCTTCAATAAACTCAATTTCGTCTTGACAATGAGGACAGGACTCCAAATGAAACAACACAAAAGACACCTTGTCCGTTGCCTGTGCTAAATTTCCCCGGAATAAAAGGTTGAAAGATAGAAAAAATAAGATAAGAAAAAAACAAAACCGGCGCATAATCTTAAACCTTTACCAGATTATTCCAATCCGCGGCAAATTTTTCCAGCCCCTTGTCAGTCAATTCGTGATTAAAATTATATTCTGGCCAAGACTTAGTCAAAGTAATCTCTTCCCAAGGAATGACCTTAAAGCCAGCCGGCGAATAAACCCAGTCAGCGGATGGCATATTTTTTCCTTGTTCCAACCAAGTTAATAAAATCTTTCCCGGAACAGTCACTAGATCACAGTTTAATTTCAAAGTCTGAAGAAAATGCTCATAAGTACGGACCGAAGCGGCCAAGACTTGTACGTGGCCATCTCCGGACGAATACAATCGTAAAATATTAGCAATCAATGACATCCCGTCTAAACCAATATCATCCAGTCGTCCGATAAAGGGAGAAAGAAAAACCTGACCAGGCTTGGCGCCCCGAGTCGCTGCATAAACCGCCGCGGCCTGCTCCTGAGAAAAAACCAAAGTCAAATTGAGTCGTATCCCCTCTTTGATCAGTATTTCTGCAGCTTCCAAACCAAAGCGAGTCACGGGAATTTTGATATGAGCATTAGGAATCCAAGTATTCATTTCCCGGGCCTGGTTTAAAATCTGTTCCGCCGGAGTCTGAGCGTCAGCATAGACTTCCACGGATACTGATCCCTGTGGTAATAAACGGGAAATCTCACTCACCACTTGTTTGTAAGCAACTAAAACTTCGGTCGCATCATATTTTTTTCCGGTGGCCAATCGCGCTTGCACCTGCGGATTCTTGGCAAAAAGCGATGGATTGGTGGTCTGACCATCCAGGGTACCAAAATGACCCAAAATGTCGGCTGTTTCTTTAGGATCGCCGCTATCTAAAAAAATTTTAGTTCTTATTGTTTCAGACATATGATTGTTTGATAATTTATATAAGAAATTATAGGCTTTTGTCCCCTACTCGTCAATTAATCTCAGTTATCCCCCATTGACCAAGAATCTTTCATATTATACCATACTAGTATGAAATAACAATAATTTAAATCATATGAATTTCACCTTACCTCCCCTGCCCTTTTCTCCTAGTGATTTGGAACCTCACTTTGACCAAGAAACTACCAATCTCCATTACCATAAACATCACCAGGCATATTGTGATAACTTTAACAAAGTCCTCGCTTCCTACCCGGAAATAACAAATAAAACCGCCGAGGAAATCTTACAAGATTTGGCCATACTGCCAGTAAATGAAAACGACCGAACAAAAATAAAAAACTTTGGTGGCGGCTTCCTCAACCATAATCTATTCTGGACATTTCTCAACCCCCACAAACCAATTGATCAAAATCTCAAAGCAGAAATTGAAAAAACCTTTGGCTCATTTGCCGATTTTCGCCAACAATTTACTAATCTAGCTCTTTCTCATTTCGGCAGTGGCTGGATCTGGTTGGTGCGAAATGAAAACCAAAAACTGGGTCTTTATTCTCTACCCAATCAAGATTCGCCTTTGACTCTGAATCATAAACCCATCCTCAATCTCGATGTTTGGGAGCATGCCTATTATCTCAAATATCAAAACCGTCGAGCCGAATATATTGAAGCCTGGTGGAATTTAGTAAGAATATAAAAACCACCCTAAAGGTGGAACTACCGCGTGGACGCCGCGCCTGTGAACAGGAGCGGCGTCCACGGAACCGAAGGAGCCTACTTCCTCTGCCGGCTGTATTTCAACCGGCTGAGAAACATCAAACCAGTGATCAGGGCACTGAAGCCCGTGTCCGAAAGAAGAACCCAACCCAATTGTTGGGAATCCGCTGGATCATACTCAAAGGTGACCGAGATGGCAATGATCACCCCGCCGAAGGCCAGTAGGTGCCCAAACTTCAGTACGGGAGAAAAACTCCACCACCTTTCGACGAACAACTCTTTTGCCAGGATACTGATCACAATCGTCACTACCATCACCACTATCCCGAGCAGCAACAAAGCCAGCACCCTACTACCATTCTCCTCTTTACTGGCTTGGACCAGCAAACTGAAAAACGTCAGCCACCCCATCAGAGCCGTGGGGAAGAGCAGGCTGTTGAAAAAGAAGTCCACCCAAGGCCTTTCCTCGGCAGACAAGAGGAGATAGATCACACCCACAAAAGCCGCAGCCGCCACGAACCCGGGATGAAACCCCAGGAATTTGCTCACGAACAACGCCGCGAGCACGATCACCATACCACACAATGTTTCCGGAAAAAGCCTGTCAGATCCTTCCATTTTCTTTCCTCCTGATGAAAAGTTCTGCCTGATTATTACCACTTAAACTGATCCCTGTCAATCATCTGTACAGACCCTTGACTTTTTATGATTAATTGCTAATATCTTTCTCAGCAAGGTGCCCACCAATCGAACAGATCACCAGGGAGGAAGACATGGGGAAAGTTAAGTGTTGTAAGTTCTGGATGGCGGAAGATGGAAAAAACGGATTCGTCACTGTAAACGACTGTACCCACTTGGTCATGTCCAAGTGGGAAGGAGCGGCTCTGCTTCGCCGGTTCGAAGTCAGACAGTCCACTCCTGAACAGAGTCGAGCCTGGCTGGATGCCAGTGAAGCCCTGTTCAACTCGCCGTTGCCCAGACAGTCGGACCAGGACGAGAAAAGGCTCGGAGAACACTACCGAGAGCACACCTGTCCTTGCATGGCCGGACACTCCGGACGCTAGACTTCCCATCCGACCCCTGTTTGGCATTCATCGCCAGCAGGGGTCGGGCTGATAATTAGCAAATCAAAAACAGAGAGCCTTCACTCTCTGTTCTTTTTTTACAGGCTAATAATCTTTCAATTTATTTACCACATCAAAAGTCTGAATTTTCTCTAAGGCCTTAGCCTCAATCTGTCGGATACGTTCACGGGTTACGTCAAATTCCTTACCCACTTCTTCTAAAGTATGGGTAACGCCATCAGTCAAACCAAAACGCATTTCCAGAATCTTCTGCTCACGAGGAGAGAGATCAGCCAAGGCCCGACGGATATAATCTTTGAGTACTTCCCGAGCGGCAGCTTGGGACGGGCTGACGGTTTTCAAATCCTCAATAAAATCAGATAAAGAAGAATCATCATCATCGTCATCATCACCCACCGAAGTTTCCAAAGAAACTGTATCCTGAGAAATCTTGATGATATGGTTCACCTTTTCTACTTCTTCTCCCATTTCTGCGGCCAGTTCTTCTGGAGTCGGATCGCGGCCCAGATCCTGTAACAAACGTCTTTCAATCTGCTGAAAACGGTTGATTGTCTCAACCATGTGCACTGGGATGCGGATCGTCCGTGATTGATCGGCCAGTGCCCGGGTGATCGCCTGTCGGATCCACCAAGTCGCATAGGTGGAAAACTTATAGCCTTTGCGATAATCAAACTTTTTTACGGCCCGGAACAAACCAATATTACCCTCCTGGATCAAATCCAACAAAGTAAGTTTCTTACCAACAAATTTTTTCGCAATCGAAACTACGAGCCGCAGGTTAGCTTCAATCAATTTCTTTTCCGCCTCTTTATCCCCTCTTTCTTTACGTTTAGCTAGAGAAATTTCCTCTTCGGCTTTCAAAAGTGCAATTTTACCGATTTCCCGCAAATACATCTGAATAGAATCTTGGGAAATTGAACCTAAATCAAATTCACCCGGCATGTCCGGCTGTTCACCACGAAAATCCTCCAGAGCTTCATGCCGCTGTTCTCGAGTTTGACCAAGAAATCCTTCTCGCTGAGCCACCAAGGAGACACCGTTTTTATCCAAAATTTCTACAAAGGCCTCAAAAAGTGGTAGATACGCTTCCAAACGAGGAAAAACTCGCAAAATTTCAGCTTCGGTAAGAAAGCCGCGTCCCCGACCCTTGTTTATCAAATGCCAAATCTCGGCCTCGGTGGGCTCTTTTATTGGTTCTTCCGGCAAAAGTACTACTGGCGGTTTTTTCCCCGGCTTTTTGCTAACTGACTTAATTTTCTGTCGATTAGGTCTCTTGGCGGTGGCCGCCTGGCGAGACATGATTTTTTTGGTCTGCCGTCTTTTGGACGCCAGTATTTTTTTTGCCCCTTTCTTTTTTCTTGAGGCAGAAGTAATTGTCTTGCGGGTCGGTTTTTTCGCCTTCGCCGCCTTTTTTTTCGCTGTCATGCAGCGTGATTAGCTTAATTATGTATTTGTAAATATTCGCCCAACAACCGCTGTAATTCCTGACTATCACCTTTATCTCTAGCTTGATCAATGGCTTGCTGAATTTGTTTTCCTCGTTTCTTTTTCCATTCTTCCTTCAAACGCCGGTCCAATTGGATTAATTCCGCGGCCGCTGATTTTTCTTCCCCAGACGCATATTCTAAATCACCTTTTAACAGCAACAAATCCAGTTGTTCTTTTTCTGCTGGCGACAACGGCTTTGTCGCCACTACTTCAGCATTATACTCCCCCTTCAATTTTTCGTAAAGAGAAGCATAATCCGTCAGAGCCCAAATCTCTCTGGCTTTAACTGCCCCTAAATTACTTTCTAAACCGGGAAATTTAAGCAACAAAGCGAGAACATGACTAGCAATGTCCGATATCACCTCTGTTTCAGTGGCTTTGTCCGGCTCTTTTTTTATTTCTTCTCCATCCTGGTAATTTCCTGACTTTTGGGACAAATGCGGTCGCAAACGCTGTAAATCTTCCCGCAAAATAACAGCTTCCACACCCAAACGATCAGCCAATACTTTCAGCCAGTGATCTTTTTCTACGGCATAGGGTATCAAAGCGATTTCCGGCAAAACTTCATTCACGATTTTTTGTTTATCTTTAGGAGATTGGAGATCACGATTTTGTAAACTCTTAGCTACCAACCAAGCCATTACCTCCTGCGCTTCTTCCACAGCCTTAAACCAAACCAGCGGATTCTTTTTTAAACATTCATCCGGATCTTTGCCAGCGCCCTCTGGTATTTTAATCACCCGCACGTTCATTCCTGCTTGCACTGCCACTTGGATTCCTCGGCGAGCAGCTTTTTGTCCAGCTTCATCACTATCAAAAGCCATGGCCAAATTATGAGTGTAACGCAAAAGCAAACGAATCTGAGCTTCGGTCAAAGCCGTACCGCTAGAGGCCACCACATTCTTCATCCCCGCTTGATGACAAGCCACCACATCCATTTGTCCTTCAACCATCACGGCTAAATCCTTGCTTTTTATCTCCGATTTGGCCTTGGACAAACCAAAAATTACTTCTGATTTGTCATAAACTAAAGTCTGGGGCGTGTTAACATACTTACCCTGATTACCCTCTTTTTCTACTAACACCCGACCGGTAAAACCAACAATATCGCCTTGGGCATTTCCGAGTGGAAACATAATCCGACCGCGAAAACGATCATAAAAACCTCGAGCCGTCCTTTTATCTGCCCCTTCTTTGGCAATGGTCAAACCAGCGGCCACTAAATCATCAATACCAATCCCCTTTTTCAAAAGATATTGAGTCAACAAATCCCATTGTTCAGGCACATAGCCGATTTGCCACAATTCAACCATCTCATCACTTACTCCACGCTGGCGCAAATATTGGCGCGCCGGTTCAGCCGTAGGCATCTTTAAAAGAAAATTATGAAAAAAACGAGCGGCTTGTAAATTTGCTTCCTTAATCCGATTTTTCAAACTGGAGTCCACTTCTGAACGATACTGGGTCAATACCACCCCGGCTTTATCGGCCAAATAGCGCAGAGCTTCTTTAAACTCCAAACCTTCAATTTCCTCAATAAAAGAAAAAATATCTCCACCCTTAGCACAGCCAAAACAATGCCAGCTTTGCCGATCCCGAGAAATCATAAAAGACGGAGTCTTTTCATTATGAAAAGGGCACCGACACTTAAAATTGGCCCCGGCCGGCTTGACCTGGCAATACTCGGAAATCAGGTCAACAATATCAATTTTGTCCTTAATTTGCTGAATTTCATCGGCCATATCTACCCTAGATTAACCCAAAAACCCTTTGCCCGCAAGTGTAGCTTGACTTTCCCCTCTTTATCTGCTATAATCCTTGGTTCGGCCATATCCCTGCCGGGAGGGTCTCGGTAGGTTATTTCCGCATAGAAGGAGAAGAAAATGAAAAACTGGTCTTTCGGTAGATTCATCCTGGTCGCTTTCCTGGTCGCCCTGGCCATGATCGCCTTCCTGCTGACCATGACTTGGTGGGGGAGCAGAGACAACGATGGCGACGGCATCTCCAACAGAGAGGACAACTGCTGGAAGGTCTATAACCCGGACCAGACCAACACCAACAGTTGCCCCAACGAACGAACTGGGGAAGTCTCTCCCCTCGGCCAGTACTACCTGGCCATCTGGACAGAATGCGACGACGATGGCGACGCCTGCGATGACGATGACGACGGGGATGGCATCCCGGACAAAGAGGACAACTGCCGGCTCATCCCCAATCCCAATCAGGTGGATAAAGAACCTGAACCGGACGGAATCGGAGACGCTTGCCAAGGGGATTTGGACGGTGATGGATGGAGGGACCACGAAGACAATTGCCCATTCGTGGCCAATCCCAACCAAGCCGACATGGACAATGACCGGTTAGGGAATAGGTGCGATGCCCCGCCACCCGGGGTACACACCTGCAACTGACCGCTGCGGTAGCGGGGACGACAGCCACACGCTGTTCGTCCCCGCTATCCCGCCTGTTACCAAAAAAGACTTCAAGTCTCTTTTTTAATTCTCAAAAACTAAAAAACGCGCGGTAAGGCGCGTTAGTTTTTAACCAAATTTATAATCATCATCTACATAGACCACATCCCCGGAATCAGTTTTATAACTTGGCCGGGCCTTGTCTTCTTCTTCTTTTTCCTTCCCTTTGATTTCTTCCTCATCCATGACATCTACACCAAAGCCCACGGGTAAGCCAGGAGGTGGTTCGGTCTGCTTGGTCTTAGACTTCTGCACCAAAGGCGTTTTGACAAAAGAAAGCGGAAAATGCCAAATGGTAGCTAATTCTTCTATGTTTAAAACAAAGGATGCTCCCCCTTTTTTAATGTCTCTAGATTTATAAGCTGACATCAACAAAGTCTTTTTTAGATTCTTGCGATAATCAGCGAAGAGGTAATAAGCAGAAGTGGCGGATTTAGGGACAAGAGAATTAGAAAAAGGATTATTATACTGCATGATCGCGCCAATCAAAGAATTGACTCCATGGGTGGGATTGAACACCTCTTTTTTAGCAAGATAAATAGCTCGAATTTTGGTTTTGAAACCGATCTTACTTATCTTCTCTTCCATAGCTTCCACTAGTTTTTTCTGTCCCGGAGTCAAAAACTGAATTTCGTTCTTCGGTCCCTCTTTCTTTTCTGGAGCAGAAGCCGGAGAAGCCTCACGACTAAACACTTGATCACCAATCAATTCTAATATTTTAATCGGCACATCTGCCAATTTATCAACCAGCCCCCTCTTACTTTCTTTCTTTTCTCCGACCAAACCCTTTATCTTTTCCAGACAATGCTCTTTCCATTCTTTGTCCGCAATCGGTTCCATCAATATCTGAAACCACATCTGCTCTCCTGAACCAATACGGGAAAAACTTTCCAAAAATGTTCCCATCGGATCCTTGAGGATCGTATCCTCGGCAATACTGTGTTCAAATTCCCGATACAACCTAAGCGGCTGAGAAAAATCCTCTACCAGCCCAAAATCCGCCGCCCAGATATCATATTCACTATTAGGAAAACGGGTAGGGATACTGGTGACATAATCCTCTACTTCGGTCAGTTCGGCATCAGGATATTGGGCGTAAATAGCGGCTTCTAACAAATCACGATACACGTCCCGACAACGAATCAAGAATTGGATATAACCTTCCAAACTTATAATCTCCAAACTAAAAGAATTTTGCTCAAACCCGCGACGAAAAACCGAATGAAAAGATGGACCATCAAAAACACTATAAATCTGAGAAAAAAGCTGCTCCACCGCCTTCGGGGTCTGAATATTCAGAACTGGAACATCAATAGCCAACAAAATCCACTTCCAATCTTTCGTATATTTCTTTTCTTTATAATCTTTCCAACAAGTCACCATCGCCCAAAGAAAAGCATAGGCTAAAAACACCCAGCCACCTAAAGCCAGAGACTGTGTAACAACTTCTCCTGTTGACTGGTTCAGGAAAGACAAGAGAACCTCAAAGTTTAGGGAAAAACCCATATCTAAACTTCCAAAAGCTTGTAGATTATCGGATACATCACTACCGTCACTAAACCGGCCCACCACCAGCCCATTATCCCGGCCTTATATCCGGCATAAAAACACACTACGCAAACTAGGGTTGCTAAAATTGCGGTGAGATGACGGATAAATCCATGATTCATATTTTATAATTTAGACAAACGGCTGGTTTTTTTCATTACCAGCTTTTACTTTCCTATTATACCTCACTTTCCCCTCCTTGACAAAGCCTGAGATTTCTGCTAGTATCCCCCCACAACCTTTAGGAGGAAGGAATGGAAAAGACAGTTCTGGTCACTGCTCAGACCATGTATAATCCTGGGCAACAGGTAGTAGGAGTAATAGTTGAACACCACAAGAAACCCTTCACTACCCCCGACGGGGAATTCAGCGGCGTTACCGTCATGACCGCCTTCAGTCAGAAGTTCATCTGCCGGAAAAACACTATCCGGCCAGCCGAAGAAAAATTGGGTAAATCCCTTACCCAATCCATGGCTCTGGCCATGGCCTGTCTAATCCCCACCTAGGGATCCGGAACCATGCCCGGATCCCACCCCCCCCACTTTGGGGTTTTATTTTACCCATTTTTCTACAATCTGCCCCACGCCGTATCCGACCAAACCTGCCAAACTGGCCAAAGACATCATTTCCCAACCTGACTTCCACCAAGAACGCTTAGAATATCTAGCCACCCGTGCTCCTAAAAGGAAAAGACCAGAGACCGTTAAAACTGCTGATACCAAAATTGCTTGATACACTGGCAGAAAAAAATACGCCAGCAAGGGAATTGACCCACCAAGAACATACGAACCGAACATTACTAAACCGTTCTGTCCAGGAGACTGCAAACCGGTGGGGATAATTTGTAATTCATGATGAGCCATCTCAGAAAAAAACAATTGTTTTTTCCCGGCGGCTTCCGCAGCCATTTTCCCGGCCAAGGAAGAAGACCAACCGTCGCGTTCATATATCCGTTGTAATTCTTTCTCTTCTTCCTGGGGAAATTTTTCCAGTTCCTCTCTTTCTTCATCCAACAAATTATACTTGATATCTTGCTGAGATTTGTTAGACAAAAATGATCCCACCCCCATAGAAATTGACTCCACAGAAATAATAACGAGACCAGAAAGCACCACCAGAGAAGGGTCAACGGTAGCCGCAGCGATCCCCGTTACTGCGCCAAAAGTAGAAACCATTCCATCTTCCATACCAAAAACCACTTCGCGAATATACGAGGGGGAAGAACCAGATTGATGATGATCTGGATAACGAGGATGTTTTTCTTTTTCCATAAGCAAATTATTTAAAATACACAGGAATTTCCAAAGCATCATCATATTGAGGCAGTCCCGAAGGATTGTCCTTCTTCAAAATCAGAGCTCCGTTATTTTTGTAACTCGGTTTGTCAAACTTCAATTCAACTGTAAAAGGTACAAACTCTTCGGTCATCCATTCACTTTGAGCTGTGGCCAAACCTTCGGCAATGATTAATCCATCCCAGTCAACCAAGAAAACCGGAAAACTTCCTTCAAAAAACCAATTGCCCCGAGCTTCACCACTAACCAACACCGGACTGGCGATTTCTTCACCAGGACGCGGGCTATGCAAGCGAATCAAATCCATTTTTTCTAACTCATTGCCGATATCTTCAACAAAAATTTCTCCGGTTTCCGCTCGACATTGCCGGGGATAACTTTCCATGACTGGATTGCCAGCCTGAGTACAGCTCAAGAAATCAGTTACCACACATCCAAAAGTCGGCGGACCACTTGTGGGCTGGCCATGTTTCTCCCATTTACCTTGCTGACAAATCCAAGTATCCTCGGGAGTAAAAAAACGCCACGCCAACAAACTCACCAACACCAAACCCATCAAAACCACCAACAGAAAAAATAGTTTTTTCATAATGTAAAAAATTAAAAATTCACAGTGAATAAACCTAATTTATTCAATAAAATTATTGTACTAAAACAACCAAAGAAAACAAAAACTAAAAAAACCACACAGCGACGCCAGAGACGAGGCCGAAAAGCCAAAGGTAAAGATCGATAATTAAGCCAAGAGACCAGACCAGTATGCACAAACATAGCGAAGGCATTAATCACCGCTCCCAAAACAATCAAAGTCTTAGGTTCGTAGATGTTACCCAGAAACAGAACAATCCCAAACAAGATCTGGGCCCAAACGAAATAGTAATAAAATCTGGAAAGATGTACAGTCCGATTAGTCATCTTTTTTAATCTGATAATAGCCGCATTTTCGGCCATGATCCGGCTGGTGGAATCTAAAACTCCCAATTGTGTCTGGAAAAGCATGACAGACACGGCTAACAAAAACAAACAGCCAAAAATACTCCCCAGCCTCTGACCAATCACTGTTCCCTCGTTAATAACAAAACGAATGCCTTCCACATTACTGGGTAATCCCGCAACGGTGATAAAAGATAAAAGCATTAAAAAAACTATAGAAAGACTGCCGACAAAAAAGAAAATCAAAAAATGCTCCCAATTCACCAGACGCCACCAAGAGCGGAAACGAGTCACACTTTCTTCATTGACTACAAACTCCTCCCCTTCTAATTTTATCTTCTGCTCTTTCTGACCCCGAAACAGACCAACAATCTTTTGCGCATACTTACCCATGCCATAGCCTTTTTCTTTGATATAAATTGACTGGGTCAAATTCAGATTGCCGCCTGCTCCGGAATAGGCAAAAGCGGCTAAAAAAGTAGCCAAGCCAATACCGGATGGTAAAAACCAATAACCATCGCCTTGGCCGCCTAATCCTCGAAATAAAGTGCCCCAATCCGCTTTAGTGCTTAAAAACAAAGCCAAAAGAAAAATAAATGGTACCCCGATTGCCAAAACCACTTTGGTGATTTTTTCCATAATTCCGTAAACAGTCTTTCCAGTGCTCAAAATCAAACCAATAACGATCAACAAAAATACGGCCAGCCATTTGAAACTGGCCAAGCCCAGTAAAGAAGCCAAAACTTGAGCCGAGGCAGCGATAATACCAGGCAGACCAAAACCTAAAAAAGTAGAAAGGATGAACCAATGAGCTGAGCCACGAAAAAGTTTGGCTAAACCAACGAAGACACTTTCCCCTTTTACTAAAGTATACCGTTCGATTTCTAAATTGATAAAAAATTGAAAAGCCAGGCCCAAAATCGCCCCCCAAGCAATCCCCAACCCATAATTAGAAACTAAATACGGCCAAAGGATTACCTCGCCCGATCCCAGACCCAAAGCCAAAATAATGAAACTCGGACCCAAAAGCTTTCTAATGCCCACCGGCAAGGGAAATTGTTTTTTATCAGTTTTCAGATGCTTATAATTAACCAGTTTCTTAATAATTATTTTGTTTTTATTTTATCACACCTGTTATCTGTTTCCCAATTTTCCTTTCACTAAATACTACTACAACAATCTAAAAATATATTCTCATGAAGACAGGAAAATATTAAATTGCTAATAATATAATTCCAACTATGGCTAACAACGTACCAAAAATTTTCTGCGGTACATTTGTCCGTTCTTTAAGGAAAATAATACCACCGAGGACGGAAAAAATTAATGAGCTTTGTACCACAGGAACCACCCTTGAAGCTTCCCCGTGTGACAAAGCCAAAAATAGCAACACCTCAAACAAACCAAACAACACACCGGAAATAACTAATCCCCATTTTTGAATCTTTAATTCTTTTTTAATCTTAGAAAAACTAAATCCACCCAATGAAAATCCCAAAAAGGCTAACAACAATAATTCAAAAGAGGCGGCTGATATTTCAGAGAAATCCGTGACTGTCTGTTTCACAAATAAAAACGCAATCACCGCCGCAAGGGTGGAAAGGACGGTAAGTGTCACCCCTCGATTTATAACAAACGACTTCTTTTCATATCGAGAAACCCAGACCCCAACTCCAATAAGAACAATGGCAATCATTTTAAAAATCGTAACCGGCTCGGTAAAAAATACAAAACCTCCAATAATTATAAGCAAATGACGCACTTGCCCCACAATTTGATATTCAGAAATATCTATTAGCTTTAGCGCCAAAAATGCCAACCAATCAGACAAAAAAGCAAAAATTACAATTCCGAAAAACCAAAGCCAAATAATCTCATTGTCTGGTAAATCTAATTTCCAAATCGCCATTGGTAACAGAACCAACCCAGCAAAAAAACTATGCAACGCAGTAAATGCCAGAGCATTACCATCTTGGCGTAATAAAAAACGCGCCACTATTCTTGAGGTGGCAAATGATAGTCCAGCTAATAAAGAAAATACCAACCAAATCATACCAATAATTTTATCATTTTAAAGACAATAAATCTAATTACCCAACTTTCTATATAACAAAAAATCGCTTCACTAAGCGATTTTTGCTCGGCGGGTGGGGCTCGAACCCACGACCCACTGGTTACTCCGTTTCTTTCTGTTTCCAAAAAGGATGGACTATATCTTCACCCACGCCAATTCTTGATAAAACCAAGAGCGTTACGGGTGCAAGGCGCTTCCTCGTCCCCAGTCTGATCCTGAGGGCAAGTACTCCGAACCGGATAGTCTCTGAACCTTCCCTTAAAGCCACTACTTCCAAAGAAGAGAGGCAGAAAGGACTTGGCTGCAGATTACCACTCAAATAAATTTGAGACAGGCTTCCTGCAATTCACCTTGTTTTTCACTCTGGCGTTTCCACCAAAGGCTGCATTTTTACGTACAGCCAGTTGCTCTACCACTGAGCTACCGCCGAATATATCGTCCCCAGTATACCAGAAAAAACAAGCCTAGTCAACAAACTGTGGAGAACAAAAAAGGACCGTTAAAATCAGTCCCTTTCCCCACTGTCCACTTCTTTGGCCACCACCTTGGCGTCCTCCAACGCCGCTCTGGTGGCCATTTGGAACAGTCGCCAGTAAGTGGCCTCCACCCACCGGCTCCGGCATTCAGTGATGCCGGTCCCGACAATCGCGACTCTTCTCATTTCTCCCTCCGCATCGGTCATGAGCCATTTACTCGTTTTTCCTGTCTGGCTCGTTGACAGGCGAGTTTGTAAAGAACCGCTACCGATCTCTATTTTCACCTCCTCTGTTTTGTTTCTAGTTCTTGAAAACCGAGAAAATATGGCTCTACCCTAGCGAAATTTCCATTCAATGTCAAGCATTTGTACTCGTCTAGTACAGGCTATTGACAAAAAATCTTCTCCATGCTAGCGTGAATTCAAGATAACAAAAACCATATGCGTATCCTCTTGGTAGAAGATGAACTGGCTTTGGCCAGAAACCTGAAGACCAATTTGGAGTCCGAGTGTTTTGTGGTTGACTTGGCCACGGATGGCGATCAGGGTTTACGATTGGCGTTAGTGAATGAATATGATTTAATCATTTTGGATAATGTCCTACCAAAGAAAGATGGCCAGGAGGTCTGCCGTCAAGTACGATTGAAAAAACAATCTCCACCCATTCTCATGCTTTCGGTCATTGCTGATCCAGCCAAAAAAGTGGAACTACTGGATGCGGGTGCTGATGACTATCTAACTAAACCCTTTTCCTTTGGCGAATTGATGGCCAGAATCCGCGCCCTACTCCGCCGTCCGGCAACTATTGCCGAAGATGTAATCCGGATAAAAAACATTAGTCTTGATGCCCGCCGGCATCTGGTAAAAAAGGATGGAGAAGAGATTCGTCTGACTAAAAAAGAATTCATGCTCCTGGAATATCTGATGCGGCACCAAGGTTTAGTGCTTTCCCGAGGAATGATCCTAGAACATGTCTGGGATATGAATGCTGACCCCTTTTCCAATACGATTGAATCTCATATTTTGAGCCTGAGAAAAAAAATTGAAATTAAAAACCGCCCACTTATCCACACCATCCCTGGACGCGGTTACAAATTAGAAGCGACCTAACCAAAGAAAAAACGCGTAAATCCGCGCTTTTTATTTATCTCTTTATTCCCTTTTTATCTCCTTTCCAACCTTTCTCTATATTTACTCCGGTATCCCTCCATTATCTTTTTAGTCTCAGCTGGAATCGATTTGTTATCCTAACCTCAGTTTGTCATCAAGAAGGGACCTTCCTTGTCTAAATCTCCGCCAACCAGCCCCTACCCGTGACAAGGAAGGCAGACAGACTGCTGCCAACCGGGTAGGGGCTAACCACCCCTATGATATTAGAAACAATCATCAAACCATTCGGACTGCGGCCGTTCAATCTCACCTCATTGGCCAAAAAATTTTTAATTACCCAGTCCCAAAACAATGCCGCTGAAAAGGTAAGGCAACTGCGGATAAAAAACCAGCAATTGACCAGACAGAACCAGCGGCTGATTTTAGCTAACCACAAACTCCAATCAAATTTTTTACATGGTCTAAAAACTCCCATCACTTTACTCCGCCAACAATTGGATATCATCCCTTACACCACTTCTGAACGAGAAAGTACATCCTTGATTGATAACACCCTGAACCAATTAACAGATTACATTGATCAATTGGCTCGGCTGATTTCTTTGGAAACCAAACCCTTGTCTAAAAAACAAACTTCAGATCTGGTTATCTTGTTAAGACAATTCCGCGAATGTCTGACCCCCATGCTGACTGAAAAAAAATTACAAATAGAATCAATTTTCCCCAATCAAGCTTGGGCCTTGATCATCCCGACGGAACTGGAAGAATGTCTTACCTGGTTATTCGCCAAAATAATTAACCTCTCCCCTGAAAACAGTCAGCTGGTTTGGGAGATAAAGAAAAGCTGGCGGTATCGGCGGATAAAGATCACCTTCCCTTTCCCCCATGCCTGGCCTCAGGATGTCTCTTGGTTGATTTCCCAAAAACTGTTGAAAAGAATGAAGGGGAAAATCGGTTTGACCAGAGAAGGAGAAATGTCTACCCTCAATCTATATCTAAAAAAAGCCGTGGAATAACCCACGGCTTTTGTATCTCCCGCCAATTACGATCGTCTGGTCTTCCAACGATACCAGAGCACAACTGCCGGACTGGCAATGAAAATAGAGGAATAAGTACCAGCCGCAATACCAATAATCAGGGCCAGAGAAAAATATTTGATTGACTCCCCGCCAAAGAAGAACAAACCGAATAAGGCCAATAAGGTGGTAAAAGAGGTATTGAACGATCGAGCTAATGTTTGATTCAAGGCCAGATTAACAATGGTTGGATAATCTTCGCTACTCCCTTTCTTAATTAAATTCTCACGGATACGGTCAAAAACAACAATAGTATCATTAACCGAATAACCAAGAATGGTCAACAATGCCACGACGAAAGGCACGCCCACTTCCACATTCAGATATTTACCCAAAAGCGTAAACACACCAATGGTAATTAAAACATCATGAGTGAGAGCCAAAACGGCAGCTATACCATATTTCCAAGATTGCACGGGCCGAGAAATCTGACGAAAGGCATAGGCAATGTAAATCAGAATCGCTGTCACTACCACAATAATGGCATAAGTGGTACGCGTACGAAAATTGGCGCTGATGGAAGGACCAATGGTTTCTACCCGCTCTTCCAACACCAAATCATTGCTGTCACCAGGAGTTTCATAAGCTGTTCGTATTCCTGTTAATAATTGATTGTGTTCCTCCTCAGACAAGAAGCGGACCCGCACCATCATATTGGTCTCTCCCGAAGGTTTGGCAGTCGGTTCCCCCAGATTCAAATTCAACCCCTTGATAACACCAGACATATCCATGGCGGTCGGCCGTTCTCCGGTAAAATTCAAAACCAAAAGCGTGCCGCCTGTAAAATCTATGGCCGGCCGTAAGCCAATAACGGCCAACAAGCCCAAACTGATCAGAGTGATCGCCACAGCTAGGCCAAAAGTCCACGACTGGTATTTGATGAAATTAATCATATTACTTCTTTTTAGCACCTAAGAATAACCAGTTGGCTTCGGCTTTGAACCAGGGACAGATAAAACGCAACATGACCCTAGTAACTGTGATCGCCGTAAACATACTCACTAAAATACCAATGGTCAGAGTAACGGCAAAGCCTTTTACAAAACTTGTGCCGAACCACATTAAGAGAACACAGGAAATCAGGGTGGAAATATTGGAATCACGGATGGAAGTCCAGGCCCGGTTAAAACCCTCTTCCACCGCGGCTTTCAAACTCTTACCTGAAGCCAATTCTTCTTTAGAACGTTCAAAGATTAAAACATTCGCATCCACAGCCATACCTACAGACAAGATGAAACCAGCAATACCAGCCAGAGTCAATGTCACACCGATCAATTTAAACAAGGCTAAGGTTACGGCAATATAAAGACAAAGAGAAATTATGGACAAGAAACCGGGAAGACGGTAGTAGAACAGCATATAGAGCATTACCAGGGCCACCCCAATCAAACCAGCTCGTAAACTCAAGGACAAAGACTTCATGCCCAAGCTTGCCCCCACTGTCTCTTGGCCAATCAATTCTACTGGTACAGGCAAAGCACCAGAATTCAAACGCTGGACCAAAAGTTTTGCTTCCGACAAACCGAAGCTTCCGGAAATAACTGCCCGGCCATCAGGAATCGGCTCGTTGACTACAGGAGTGCTGATGGGCTGGCCATCCAAGAAAATGCCTACCACCTTACCTACATTTCTTGCAGTAATTTCTTTAAATAATCTTGTTCCCTCTTCATTAAACTGCAAAGAAACCTGCACCGCTCCAGTCTGTTGGTCAGTAACCACTTCGGAACGACCCAATTGTTTACCAGAAAGGCCGGTGGATTTCCAAGGATCAGTCGGTGGTAAAATATCAGTTTCATCTTTCGTAGAAACCAAGACTCGCCAGATTTCATATTCTTTAGTCTGACGCTCGTCTTGTTTGTAAATAACATGATAGCCAAAATCGGTTTTAATTGGACCAACTATTTCACCGACTTGAGCTTGAAAAACCGCATCACCAAATTCCTGGATATCCATCATTCCTCTAGTAAAATACCCCAAATCTCCACCCTTATCCTCAGAACCAGGATCAACAGAATATTCTTTAGCCAGAGCGGCAAAATTTTCCGCATTGGCCTGGCTATATATCTCTTGTGCTTTAGCCAAGGCTTCTTCAGCCGTGTATTCTGGCTGATCGCAACCTATGGCCCCAAGATAACAGAGTAAAATATGGCTAGCTCGCACTTCTGTTTCTCCGGTTTTTTCTTGCCCTTTCTTCACGATATTATAACCTTCTTTTGTTTGTACATAATTCTTAGCCAAACCAACTGCAGCATTTTCCGCCCAATCGTAAAGTTCCTTATAAGGAGAAAAACGGGAAACATAGCCAAGATAGCCGCCATTATTCTTGCTTAACTGGTCTTCTGAATAATCCGCGACTAATTGGCCAAAATCATTTCCAGCCAAAGATTTCTGCAAAACTTCTTTCGCTGTCTTTTCTGCTTTCTTGTTATAATCACTCAATTGTTTTACTTCCTCTTTCGTCAGTTCCCGAGGGGGTTCGGTATTTTCTTCTTTAAATTCCAAAGTCGGTGTCTCGCCAATCATTTTAATGGCTTCTTTGACATCAGTCACCCCTGGTAATTCCACGATGAGACGATACTCTTCGCCCACTTTGGTGGTCTGGACTACTGATTCGCCCACCCCAAAAGCATTGACTCGCCGTTCAATTACATCCCGGACACCCTCCACAGCCGCGGCTTGAGTTTTTTCGTCTCCCTCGCCCACTTGAGCGCGGTAGACTAAATGAGCACCACCTCGCAAATCCAAACCAAGATTAAAGCCTTTTTCCGGCATCTTCGGCAAACCAAGATGGGCCACGGCATTTACCTTGTCCACGCCCCGGTTGAAATACACAGGCACATCAAAGATAACAGCGGCGGCCAGTAAAACCAAAATACCAACTATCCCCCAACGTACCTTAGCGCGTAAATTTACTTTTGTTTGATTTTTCATATGAAATAATGGGCTTATTCTACTGCGCCTTTTCCCAGCCGTCAAGAGGGGCTATATCCCCTCTTCATTGATTAAATCAAAGTAGTTTTTTCCTGTTTGATAACTGGCCATAGCTTGTTGGCACATGAAAAACAAAGGCTGGGGCAATTTTTCTACTTCATACCACTCCCAAGATTCCGCCTTCTCCGGTTCCAGTACTACCGGATCGCCACTATCCCAATCAGCCAGCAAACCGATATGCACATAATGCTTAGGGGCATACCAGGTGACATTAGACAAAAATTGAAAACGGATATTCTTTATTTTTACTCCGCACTCTTCTGCTACTTCCCGACGAGCGCAGTCGACAAAAGATTCCAAGTATTCCAAATGGCCACCTGGAAACGAATATTCTCCGGACCCGTGCGATCCCCGCCTCTTGGCCAACAAAACCTTGCCTTGTTTGAAGATGAGTACGCCGATCCCGACTTTTGGTCTGTCTATTGTGTCCATACTAATATTAGAAGGCTAATCCTGTTCAATATGGATCAAGGCAGTCCGAATCGCTTCTTTAGTATAAGCTTTTCGAGTCAGACGCCCCTTGGTCACTATGCCCACCAACCCCTCGGCCGAACCAACGGTCAAATTAGCGGTCAGTCCAGCTTTATAAGCCGCATCATTCATGTTTAATCCTTCCTCTAACATGTATTCCACAACCTGACGCGGGGCTTCCCAAGCTGAAGAAAGGCCCAGGTGATATTCTCGGCCATCAAAAATTACACAAACACAAACGTCCATGTGTCCAGTTTTGGTGTGAGGCACGGCCATCAAACCAGATTCAATACCAAAGCTGTAATTACAGTCTTGGAAAGCATTCCGGGCGCGATTCATCGCCCCCCTGACAGTTTCATCCAAGGATCGGGGCTGGTCACTAACTTCTGAACGAGATTCAGTCCGGATAATCTCAGCCTCGCGTAAATGAGGATAATCCTGGATAATTTCCTGCAAAGCCTCAACCTTTACCGGATTATGAGAGGCGATTCTGATTTTTAACTGTTTTGTTTCCGCCACACGTTTTGATCTTAGGTCAACACCAATAAAGAATGAATATCATCCGGGAGATGATCAATCCCCCCGAACTCTTTTACTATAATTGATTTTATTTTTTTCTTTATCTCTGGCTTGACCGAAGTTATCACCATTTCTTTTTCTCCTCCGATGCTTTCGCAATCGTCCTCTATCAGAAAATCCGGTAATATTCTTTCGGCAATGTCTTTATACGCCTCGCCTTTCTTTCTATATTCTACTTGTCCGTCAGGAAAATCAAATTTTTTTAAGACCTGCTGATCTTTTTCCACTTCTGGACCCTGCTCATGAGAACTGAGATATAAAATCTCCGCCCCTTGCCGTTGCCAATTTCTTAATTTTTCCACTGCTCTCCCAATCGGCACATAGGACGCATAATCAAGGACAGACTTTTCTCGGGCCACACTTTGTTTTACTCTTTCTTCTCGAGATTTTCCCCGGGCATCCCCATGCATTGTTATCGTCCCCTGGAGGAAAATCAGTACTTTCATAGTCTTTCTATTTCCCGCAACACTTTTTATATTTCTTTCCCGATCCACAAGGACAAAGGTCGTTGCGACCGATCTTGTTTCCCTGCTCGTCCCGGGGTTTGCTGGAAATATCTGTCGCGCTTTTTTGCGCCCCTTTCAAAACTAACTTGTCCGAAGCCATGACCGAAGGCGCTAATTGAAGACCGGCGCTGATTTTGAAAAAAGAATAGACCACCTCTTTCTGAATTTGAGAAAGAAGTTCATTAAACATATGGTAAGTCTCCCGCTTGTATTCCACTAAAGGATCGCGTTGGCCATAACCACGCAAACCAATACCGGTGCGCAGATAATCAATCGCCACCAAATGATCCACCCAAAAATTATCAATTGTCCGCAATAAAACATTTTTTTCTAGGTCCTTGGCCATTTCTCCCGCCTTTTCCACTCCGGCGATCTCCTGAATGCGGGCCTCCAGACGAGAATATTCCTGTCCAGCCTTAGTCAACAAAAACTCCACGATTTGATTCCGAGCGGTCGCTTCATCTAGTTTTGAATCTCCATGTTCTCCGATCTTAAATAATTGTTCTTTTTCTTCGGTACTGAAAGAAAAAATCGTTCGGGCGGTTTCAAAGATTTCCGTTAAGTTCCACTCTCCCCGATCTTCGGCATTGGTATGGAAAGAAACCACAAACTCCATTTCTTGTTCAATATAAGAGAGAATGAGATCTTTTAATGAAAGAGCCCCGGCCCCTTCGCTGGACTGGCCGGCAGCCAAAGACAAAATCTCTCGCCGACGACGATAAATAATCTCTCGATGCTTGTTCAAAACATCATCATATTCCAATAAATGCTTGCGCAAATCAAAATGATAACCTTCTACTTTTTTCTGAGCGCTTTCCAAAAGCTTGGTAATCATTCGCTGTTCCACGGGCATGTTGTCCGGCACCTTCAGCCGTTCCATGACTGAGCGCATCCGTTCACCTGCAAAAATCCGCATTAAATCATCTTCAGTGGAAACAAAAAACTGAGTTTCACCCGGATCGCCCTGACGGGCGGCTCGGCCGCGTAGCTGGTTATCAATGCGCCGTGATTCGTGCCGTTCCGTACCTAAAACAAACAGACCGCCGGCTTGGATTACTTTTTCGGCTATCATTTGATCCAAGGGTACACCACCCAACTTGATATCCACACCGCGCCCAGCCATATTGGTCGCCAAAGTGACCGCTCCTGGCCGACCGGCTTGGGCAATGATTTCTCCTTCCCGTTCATGATTCTTGGCATTCAAAATTTCATGAGCAATACCAGCGGCAGTCAAAAAAGCACTTAATTGTTCATTCTTTTCCACGGAAATCGTCCCAACCAGAATCGGCTGACCCTTAGCCCGGCATTCTTGCACTTTCTCCACAATGGCATTATATTTTGCGGTTTCAGTTTTATAAATTCGATCCGGATGATCTAAACGCTGATCCGGCCGATTGGTTGGCACCACTAATACGTCTAAGTTATAAATTTTTCCGAATTCTTCCGCTTCGGTCAAAGCCGTTCCAGTCATACCAGCCAGCTTGTTATACATGCGGAAAAGATTTTGAAAGGTAATCGTGGCCAAAGTCTGACTTTCTCTTTTTATGTCCACCCCTTCTTTCGCTTCAATCGCCTGGTGCAAACCTTCTGAATAGCGACGACCAGGCATTTTTCGTCCGGTAAATTCATCAATAATGATTACTTCTTTACCTTCCACAATGTAATCCTTGTCTCGCTTGAACAAAACTTCGGCCTTCAAAGCCTGCTCAATATGGTGGACTGTTCGAATTCCCCCTTCGGTATAAATATTTTCCAAATTCAACCAGTTCTCAAATTTAGCAATACCCGCCTCAGTCAAAGTGGCAGTGCGTAATTTTTCATCCACGTTGTAATCAGTTTTCTCCTGCAAATTACGCACCAAGTGAGCAAACTGGTAGTAACGATCGTTAGCTTCTTCAGCCGGAGCTGAAATAATCAATGGTGTTCGGGCTTCATCCACCAAAATAGAGTCCACTTCGTCAATAATGGCATAATGCATGGGGTGATCTGTTCGCATCACCATATCGTCCAAACTCTGCACCATGTTGTCACGCAAATAATCGAAACCAAACTCATTGTTCGTGCCATAAGTGATATCGCAGTGGTAGACCTCACGGCGGGAAGCTGGCCTCAGAAAATCTTCCTGCACTCGAAAACTCTTTTCTTCGCTGGTTTCTCCCTCAATTTCCATTCCCGGTTCATTCTGGCGAGCGGCCGCATCATAGATGTAACTAACACGTAGATTCTGAATCACTCCCACGCTCAAACCAAGATAATCATAGATTTGACCCATCCAAACCGCATCGCGTTTGGCCAGATAATCATTCACTGTGACTACATGCACTCCCTTACCAGTCAGAGCATTCAAATACACAGGTAAAGTAGCCACCAAAGTCTTACCCTCGCCAGTACGCATTTCCGCAATCTTACCTTGATGCAAAGCCAAACCACCAATGAGCTGAACGTCAAAATGGCGCATCCCGGTTGTGCGTCTGGCCGCTTCTCTGACTACTGCAAAGGCTTCAGGAAGTAATTCCTCTAAAGTACTACCTTGAGCTAAACGTGATTTAAATTCTGCCGTTTTCGCTCGTAATTCTTCCGGAGTCAAAGCTTGTATTGTTGATTCTAGCTGATTAATACTCGCCACAATCGGCCGAGCGGCCTTGAGTGCCCGAGCATTGGGATCGCCAAATATTTTCAAGAGTAAGGACATAGATAACTGGCCTAGTATAGCACCTGGCTACCTTCTTGTCCAGATACTAATTAAACAAAAATCGTCCCCGGAGGGACGATTTTTTAATCCTGATAAACTCTTTGATCCCGGACTGTCTTACGGTCCACGCGCCGTCTTTTTTCTTTATTCTTTTCCAATTCAATCTTGAAATGATCACGTACCTTGTCTATGGCCTTGTATAGATTAACTGCGTTCTTGCGCACGCGGACGACCCGACCCGGCACTTGCATATTGACTTCGGCATAGTACACCTTGCCCTTGTTATGGTGATGGCTTTCCAAGCCCACATCCACATTTACTTGAATAATTTGCGGGAAAAATTTCTCCAAAGTAGTCACCTTCTCATCAACATAAGCCCGGATGGCTTCAGTGATTTCCATGCCCGTCGCCTTGATGTTAATGTTCATAATTATTTGATAATTTTAATTTCTTCCTCCAATTCAATTCCAAATTTATTATACACCTTTTCTCGGCAGAGAGCAATCAATTGCTGCACGTCTTGGGACTTGGCCCGGTCCAGATTTAGAATAAAATTACTATGTTTGGGGCTGATCTGCGCCCGACCACACATTTGCCCTTTCAAACCCACCTGTTCAATCAACCAGCCGGCGGCCAACCATCCCGAATGACATACTTCCGGTGGTATTTTTTCCTTTATCTCCGAGCTCAGAGAGCGACAATCAATATTTTTAAAAACTGAACCAGCGGATTGACTGCCTTGGGGCTGTTTGGTTTGCCGTTCTTTAAGAAAAGTTAACATCAAACTGATATCTTTTTGCTTATCTACCACTCCTAATGTCAGCCAAGCCCGTAAAATGACGTCATTATTTTTCTTGAAAATACTCTCCCGGTACCCGAATCGGCATCCTTGGTTATCAAGCTTCAAAACTTCCCCATCTCGGTATACTTCCACTTGTTCTACATTTTCTCTAATTTCTCCTTGGGGAATCCCGGCATTGCCGCGGATCGCTCCGCCAATCGTACCTGGAATCCCGACGGCCCAGGCTAATCCGGACAAACCGGCTTGGCTGGCTTGCTGCGTTAACCAACCCAAAGGACAGCCGCTATCCACGACCATCCTATTATCTTTAATCTCCAGATGACGGCACTGATTAATGATTACGATCCCACGATATCCTTCATCGCTGAACAAAATATTACTACCCCCACCGATGATTAAATAATCTAGACCGTGGGTAGTAAGATAACGTAAAATCGCCACCAGTTTTTCTGTTTCTTCTACGACCACCAAATAATCGGCCGGGCCCCCGATTTTGTAAGAAGTATACTTGGCCAGTGGCTCATTGGCTTTTACTTGGCCATATTTTTTCAATTCTTGATACAGACTGTCCATAATTGCCAAAAATGAAATTTCTGCTATAATTCAGCTACTATGAAAACCCCTCTGGTTTTTGTCACCCGAGACATTGAACGGGCCCTGGCCATGCCAGCTGATCCCGACTTTTATACTATAGCAAATCAGTCAGAAATTGCCAAAATTTTCCATTTTGATCAAGGAAACCATTGGGAGATATCCTCCCCAGAATTATTAGACACCTGGCAACTTCTTCAAGACGCCCGGGCCAAAGACCTCCTTTCTCGTCTCCCCTTTCCCCAGATATTAGTTTTTAAAAATACTCCCCGTATTGAAAAAATCTGTACGGAAAATAATTGGAAGCTTCTGAACCCGTCCAGCGTTTTAGCCAGTCGGGTGGAAGAAAAAATTTCGCAATTAGATTGGCTGGAAGAATTAAAAACTTTTTTACCTCCCTATCAGATTCTGACTGGCCAAGAACTCACTTGGGACAATACACCATACATCATCCAATTTAACCGTTCTCACACTGGTTCTGGCACTATCCTCGTTTCTTCGGCCGCACAATTGGCCGAAATCAAAAAAACTTTTCCTCAGAGATTGGTCCGGACTGCTCCCTATATTCCTGGACCTTTATTTACCAACAATACTTGCGTAGCCAAAGACGCCATCCTTTTTGGCAACATCTCCTATCAAATCACCGGGCTGGAACCATTCACAGACCGACCGTTTGCCACCATTGGCAATGATTGGGGACTGCCACAAATTTTATTGACGACCAAAGAAAGACAACAATTCTTGGACATCGCGGCCGCCGTAGGAAAAAAACTCCAAGCCCAGGGCTGGCGAGGTTTGTTTGGGATTGATGTGGTAAAAGATGAACGGACAAACCAATTGTATTTATTGGAGATAAATGCCCGCCAACCCGCTAGTACCACTTTTGAAAGCTTGCTTCAAAAAGAACAAACCCCTGCTCCAGGGGCAATGACGATTTTTGAAGCGCACCTGCGATCCTTACGCGAAGAATCTCTGGGTACTGCTTCTGTAATCACCATCAACCAGGGTGCCCAAATTATCCAACGAGTCACTAAAAAAATATCTCACTGGGAAGAAGAACCGAAACTGCCAGGCGTGCGTTGTCTCAAATATAAACAAACCACCCCGGGTAATGATTTGCTCCGTTTCCAAACCCCAAACAATTTATTAAGAACGCACAACGAACTCAACGAGACCGGTCTGTTAATCCGCCATTATCTAGAACAAGGCCTATGAAATATATCCTCTCTGATTCGGCCCAGGCCGTTGTCAAGGCTTTTCTTTGTCTCCCCTTTCCTAGACATCAGGTAGCGTGCCCATATTACAACAATCGCCGCCAGCGACTTCGAGCCGCTTTGCGCGTCTATGTTGGAAAAGGCAGTCCCGAAGACATTGCCCAGGAAGCGACCATCATTGCCTTGCGCGAACACTTGGATCTGGAAAAATTCAGCAATGAGGAACTAAGAAAATTCTTAATAGACAACAACCTAGGAATTGATTGCTCCGGTTTTTGTTTTCATATCTTGTCAGCACAAACCCATAGCCAAAACCGTTCTCTGTCTAGTTTATATTATCCTCAAGCCCGATCTTTGTGGCGCAAATTACTCATCCGTCTCCGCCCAGCTGAAAATTTCAATGTCTCGGTTCTCGCTGATGAACGCAACAGCCAATCCATTCCCTGGACAAAGGCCCGACCCGGCGATTTCATTTTGATGTTAAAAACCGGAAGAAAAAATGACATTGATCATGTACTGATCATCACGGAAGTGGAAACTGATGAACATGATCGGCTATTAAGCATCCAGTATACTCATAGCTTTGCCTGGAGCACGGACGGTCGCTACGATACCGGAGTTCGCACCGGCCTGATTACGGTTACTAACTCCACCCAAACTCTGATCCAGCAACAGTGGGAAGAAAAAGGACAGAAACAAGAAAAAAACGAAACCTTCCTGCACGCCATCCAAGCCCAGACTCTGGATCTGCGCCGACTCCGCTCCTAAACCGAAAATTTGCTTTTAGGCCAGTTTTTTGTTATATTCATACCTGTTTTATGCTTCTGTCTATTGAAAGCCTGGCCCTCCTAAAGACAACTATTGGTTTTGCTCTTTTTTCTTGTTTTCTCGCTTTTTTGTGGGCTCCGCTTTTAGCTAAA
>DATDUP010000016.1:0-6392 GCA_035290345.1 Patescibacteria group bacterium | reverse complement strand
ACGAATTTTTATAACCAGACTGATGGTAAATTCTACCACCGCACCCCAACCGGAGACATCACTCCCCTTTCTGACCAAACTTTTTATGGGGTAGACAAGGTCACCTGGTCGCCTACAAGCAATGAATCCGTAATTGAATACCCGGACGGCTCCAATATTCTGTATAATTTCACCACCAAAAAACAAATCAGCCTGCCCAAACATTGGGAAGAATTTTCTTTCTCTCCCCAAGGTGAACAGATTGCTGCTAAAAGCGTTGGCCTGTCCCCGGAAAATAACTGGCTAATTGTCTCTGATCCTACTGGTAAAAATATCAAATTGGTGGAAGCGATGGGAGAAAACGCGAAAAAAGTAAGCGTGGCCTGGTCCCCTAACAACCAAGTTATTGCGCTTTCTCGCACCGGCCAAGTCTTAGGAGACGATCGACAGGAAATTTTATTTGTGGGTCAAAACAAAGAAAATTTTCGCTCCACGATCGTGGAAGGCCGCGGCTTTGAAAGTCAGTGGTCTCCGGATGGTCAACAACTCCTTTATAGCGTATTCAGCGCCCGCTCCAATTACAAACCAGAGCTCTGGATAGTCAATGCCGAAGGCGACGACATCGGTACTGGCCGCAAATTATTAAACATCAACACCTGGTCTAACAAATGCACTTTCGGCAATGACCGATTTATCTATTGCGCTGTACCCGCAGAATTAGAGGTCGGATCTGGTTTTGCCCCAGCCCTTGCTAAAACCACCTTAGATCAATTGTGGAAGATTGATATCAAGACTGGTTTAAAAAGCCAGATTGCAGTCGAGGGTAGCCACACGGTAGAACAATTGTTTATTGATAAAGTCAATGAAAAACTCTTATTCACTGATGCCAATCTGACCGGCCTTTACAGTGTCGATCTATGAAAAAATATCACACTCTCATTATCCTTCTTGGTTTGGCCATCGCTCTAGCCGCCATTGGTCTTTTTGTCCGTTTTATTCAATATCAGCCGCTTTTACCGAGTGAAAAAAAAATAAAAGCCTATCAAGAACAGATAAAGCAGATGCAAATCCCAGTTTATGCTGATGACCCGATCATTGGAGACAAAAAAGCGGGAATCACCATAATCGCTTTTGAAGATTTCGCTTGTCAGGCCTGCAAATTTCAATTCTCCTTATTGGAGCAAATACAAAAACAATACCCCCAGAGAATCAAAATCATTTGGAAAGGGTTAACCGTTACCAAATTTCCTCATTCCACTGAATTGGCCAACAAATATGCTTACTGCGCCAATCAACAAGAAAAATTCAATGAATTCTACCCCCTGGCTTTTACCAACAGCGACAAACTTACCGAAGACAATCTCCAATTGATCGCTGAACAGATTAAATTAAATAAAGATGATTTATCTTCCTGCCTAACTAACGCAGCCACAGCCGACTATCTGACTAAAACCGAACAGCTCGGCCTCCTGCTCCACATCCAACAAGTACCGACATTCTTCTTAGAAAGCAAACAAATAAAAGTTCCAGCTTCTGCAGAAGACTGGCGTCTAATCCTCGGCCTATGATCCGTCTTTTAACGAGTTTAATCATGGGGGTGGCCGTTGTCTGTCTTTTTCTCTCCCCTCCTGTCTTAGCAGAAACTAGCGGAAAACCCGGGGTCAATTATCCCGGCACTTGTGCCGAACCAATGGCTGATGTGCCACAAAAAGATTGCTCAGTCAGCACCTACGACGACGAACAATGGTATAAAGATGCGGTTGCTCCCTATATTGCCAATAAATTAACAGAAATTGATTTTGTCGGCAATAAAATTCTAGTAGAAAAAACAAATGCTGAAAAATGGAAACAGCTGGCCAAAGAAATTTCCGCCTGCCCAGAAGTCAAAGATGGAAAATATCCAATAAAAACTTACGATCAATTTTGTTGTCGTCTACAATATGGCACCAGTAAACTTTCTCTGCATGCCTATGGCAAAGCCGTAGACATCAATATTGATACCAATCCGTGGGTTGCCGGCCACAAATGCAAATCTAATGAGTGTGACATCCCTCCTTGCGTACTCAAGGCTCTTAAAAATAACGATTTTTCTTGGGGTGGCTCCTGGGCCAAACCCTGTGACGGCCAACACATTGAATGGACTGGGACTGGCTCCAACATCAAAGAAACTGATCTCACTGTTTGCCACTTAAGCCCAGAAGTCGCGACTTACTATGGTGGTACAAGCGGAGCTGAAGCCGTAGCTAAAGCTATGGGCGACCCTGTATACAGTTCAGGCGAGATCGCTGATACGGTTGATGAAATCAAAGCGTTAATCACCAGCCCGGCAGCGGATTTGCAAATTACCTTGCCCGGACTATCTTTGTCTGAACCTTCTGATATTGTTGTCCAGGAAGAAGCCGGAGTCGATGGTTTAACCCACAAATTTCTCTATATCCCCTTCTTTGGCGAATATTTGGCCGCTGTCTATCGTTATGGTGTAGTCGTAATTGCCATCTTGGCCATTGTCATGATTATCAAAAGTGGTTTTGATTGGTCAATGTCTGGCGGCAGTCCAGAAAAAATTACCCAAGCCAAAAAAAGAATTGGAGAAGCTCTCCTCGGTGTTTTCCTCGCTCTCGGTTCTTATACCGTCCTTTATTCAATCAATCCTGAACTGGTGAATTTCCGCAGCTTGCGCGTCCAATATATTGAAGAAGAATTGGAAGGAGATGCCCGAGCAGAAACTATTTCTTTCCAAAGTAACATCAAAGCCAAACCGACCAAGGGGACAGTCTTTTGTGCCCCAGATGGCATTGGTATGGTTGATGCTAAAGGTAAGACCATTACCCAAGAACAGCTCAATGCCATGGCTGATGGGCCCTGGCCTTTCTACGAAACTGACCATGGTATCTACGAAAGAAAAGGAGGAAAACCAGACATCGTGATTATCCATTCTACTGATGGAACTAATTTCTTGAATGCGATAGCTAAAACAGCTGGCCCTGCTGTCCATTATGTTATTGATCGCGACGGCTCCATCACTCAATCAATTTTAGAAAAACACATGGCTGGTAGTGTTCGTTCTGGCCCAGTGAGCTCTCTGGCCAATAAACGATCAATCAGCTACGAGCTGGTGAATCTCAATGCTCTTTGTGGTAACGTCCGTTTTCAAAACATCAAAAACTACCGCTATTCCGGAAACACTGAAGACATTAAAAAAATAAAGGATCATCCCCGTTGTCTCACGGTCACCCCTCTTCAACCACAAGTGGTTACCAAAACCTGTGAATGTAGCAATCTACCGGCGGCACTTAGTTCTCCCGGCCCTTGCTCTTATGCCAAGACTTCCGAGGCCAGAGCGAAAGCCTGTAAAATCAGAGCTTGTTGGGAAAAATTTCCTGATGCCCAAATGGAGGCGGTCGCCTATCTCACGGCCAGAATGGTGGTAAAATACAACATCCCTATCCGTCATTCCGTCACCACGAATCCTCCGGCTAAAAATTGTCCTCAATATAATCGTACCAAAGAGTGTTGGGACCTCTCTTCCGGAATAATCGGCCACGCCGATATTCCTGATAATTCCCATGGTGATCCCGGCCCGGCTTTTGATTGGCCAGTATTCTTAAAAATGGTAGAAGCCAATGTCCCGCAAGCCACCGCTGACCTCGCCAAAGAGGCCACCACCAAACTGATTGACATGTTTGACAAGAGTTAATATATTGAAGAAAAGACTAAAATCTTGTGAGTAAAAAAACTCCTCTAGAAATTTTTGTTTGCCAGCATTGCGATGCCCAATCCAGTAAATGGGCTGGCCGGTGTTTGGAATGCGGCCAATGGGGAACGCTGGAAAAACAAACTCCTACTCTTACTCCGCTCAACCGCTCCACCAATAATACTTACCAACCCACGGCCATTACCCGCCTGACAGAAGTGGATACCCATTCCGCCGCCCGTTTACCTCTGACCCTAAATGAGCTCAATCGCGTTTTAGGCGGAGGTCTGGTTAAGGGAAGCCTGACGCTCTTGGGCGGTGAGCCAGGAATTGGCAAATCTACCATTTCCTTGCAAATAGCTGCTCTCATTTCTCCCACTTTGTATTTTTCAGGAGAAGAATCAGCTGGACAGATAAAAATGCGGGCGGACCGTCTCGGAATCAAGGCACCGGGGTTGTCTTTAGCCAATGATACTAACGTAGAAACTGTTTGCGCCACCATCAAGCAACACCGACCCCCATTAGCCATAGTGGACTCTATCCAAACCATTTTTTCGGCTGAAGCCAATGGTGAACCCGGAAACATCAATCAAATCAAGGCGAGCACGATAAAACTTTTGGAAACTGCCAAGCAGACTAACACGGCCATAATCATCATTGGCCATGTGACCAAGGACGGCGTTGTGGCTGGTCCGCGTACTCTGGAACATCTGGTGGACACTGTCCTGTATCTGGAAGGTGATCGTTATCATTCCTATCGCATTTTACGCACCGTAAAAAATCGTTTTGGCAGTACGGATGAAGTCGGCATCTTCACTATGGAAGAAACTGGATTAAAAGATGTCTCGAATCCTTCCGCCTGCTTGTTAGCCGAACGTGGGGACAACCAGCCCGGATCTGTTGTCACTTGTTTGTTAGAAGGAACACGCCCGATTCTGGTAGAAGTTCAGGCTTTGGTTAACAAAACGGTTTTTGGCTATCCAGTGCGCAAAGCCAGCGGCTTTGATCTCAACCGCCTCCATGTTCTGAGCGCTGTTCTACAAAAAAGAGCCGGACTCAATCTGTCGCAATCTGACATTCATCTTAACGTGGTCGGTGGTATCCGAGCAGACGAACCGGCTGCAGATCTGGCGGTGTGTTTGGCAATCGCCAGCGCTTACAAGGATAAAGCTTTAGGAAAAGACCTAGTTGTCTTCGGAGAAGTTGGTTTAGGTGGTGAAGTCCGAACAGTCACTCAAACCGAAAAAAGAATCAAAGAATGCGCAACTTTGGGCATGAAAAGACTGATTCTCGGTCAAAACCGGACAGAGCCAAACAAAAAACAGGAAATTACTCTTCTTCCGATTAAAAATATTCAGGAGCTGATCCGACACACCTAAGGCCTACTCCCAATGTACGGACTGCTCCCAAGTTTTTACTTTCTGAACTAATTCTGGATATTGAGAAAAATTCAGGCCTCGGGCCATTTCCCGCGCTAATTTTATCAATTCCTGATCGCGCATAGTTGCCAAACGAAAATTCATCAACCCACTCTGGGCTAAACCATAAACCTCGCCTGGGCCACGTTGCTGCAAATCATATTCCGCCACCTTGAAGCCGCTAGTTGTGGAGGCAAAAAAATGCAACCTTTCCCGAGCAGTTTCTGTTTCACTTTCCGTGAATAACAGACAATATGATTGCTGATCACTCCGTCCTACCCGACCGCGAAATTGGTGCAATTGGGCCAAACCGAATTTCTCCGCCCCCTCAATCATCATGACTGTGGCGTTAGGGATGTCCACCCCGACTTCCACGACCGAAGTGGAAACCAAAATTTGAATTTGATTCGTTGCAAACTTCTTCATTTGTTCTGCTTTGTCTTCTGCCTTCATCCGTCCGTGCAAATATCCAACAGACAAATCAGGAAAAACTTTCTGCGACAATTTTTCGTACTCAGTCATTACCGTCTTTTTTTCAGAGGCCATTCCCTCGTCTTCGCCGGCAATCAAAGGACAAATCACAAATACCTGATGACCCGCTCTTATTTGTTTTTGAATAAAATCATAAGCCGCTTGGCGTTTCTGTGGCTCAACCAAACGGGTCAAGACGGGTTTGCGGCCTTTGGGCATTTCGTCAATAATAGAAAGATCCAGATCTCCATACAAAGTGAGAGCAAAAGAACGAGGAATTGGAGTGGCAGTCAAACTCAAAAAATGGGGTAATATCTTGGTCAGACCGGATTTTTCCCTGATCATTTTCCTCTGAGACACCCCAAAACGATGTTGTTCGTCTACAATCACCAATCCCAAAGAAGCAAAATCAATATCCTCGTTGAGCAAGGCCTGAGTACCAATGAGAACAGCCAACTCATTATTTTTTACCGCCTGACAAATGTTTTTCCGAGCGCGGCCATGACTCAAGCCCTCTCCCCCACCTTCAGCCTGACTGCGAGTCAACAATCCGATTGATATTTTTTCCGCCGCGAAAAATTTAGTTAAAGATTGAAAATGCTGTCGCGCCAAAATTTCAGTCGGGGCCATAAGTATGGCCTGTTGTTTGTTCAGGACAGTATTGTAAATGGCCAGGGCCGCCACCACTGTTTTTCCACTGCCCACATCGCCTTCCAACAATCGATTCATCGGCCGTGGTTGAGAAATATCTTGTAAAATTTCCCAAGCTGCCACCTTCTGCTTCCGAGTCAACACAAATGGCAATTTGGCTACCCAATCCCGGATAGCCT
>DATDUP010000015.1:0-17554 GCA_035290345.1 Patescibacteria group bacterium | reverse complement strand
TGGCTATTACCAGTGAATGAGAAAAAAATCTGGCAAGAAAGATTAGTTGCTTTGTTATCCGGAAAAGAGAAGGTGGGGAAGATTGTGGAAAGGGCCAAAGAAAAAGCCAGGAAAGAATTTGGTTTTGGTCCCATGGTAGAGGCTTATGAAACTTTGTATCAAGAGGTATTGGTTAAGGGAGCGCCGGAGAAAAAAATATGAAGAAAAAAATTTTGTTTTTAGTCCCGCGTCTGGCAACTGGTGGAGCAGAAACCCTGGTCTGGGAATATGCTCGTAGTTTTTCTTTGTCTGGTTGGGAAATAGCGGTGGCCGCAGTAGTGGGCCGGGGGGATCGGGAAGAGGATTTTTCTCGTTTAGGAATTAAAGTACAGGTCAGCGAAGGGAAGAGTTGGAAGGATTGGAACAAATTAGTTGCCTTTGCTAGAGATTTTCAGCCGGACATTATTCATTCACATGTTTTCAGCGCGGATGTGGCTGGTTTTTTATTACAAAAGAAACTTCCAGCCAAATGGATCTCCACTCAGCACAATGTGGGAACGGCTCATTCGTTTTGCCGTAGATTAGTATTGGCCTGGATTCTTCGTCAGGCCGATAAGGTGGTGGCAGTGTCAGTAGTGGTGGAAAATTTTTGTCGCTATGGTTTGCATTTGTCTAGTAAAAAGGTGGTGCGGATAGATAACGGAATTGACTTGTTGTCTTGGCTTGGGACTTCTCCAGCCTTGTTTCAGAAAGGATCTGTCTTGTCCCTGGTAACTATTGGGCGTTTGGAGCCGCAAAAGAATCAGGAATTGCTTTTACAGGCTTTGGCCAGCTGGAAACATCTAGATTGGAAATTGACAGTATATGGGGTTGGTCAGGAAGAGAAAAAGTTGAAAAAATTGGCTGAGGAGTTGGGGATAGCGGCCAAAGTAATTTGGGCCGGAGTCAGTAAGAATTTAGAGGAAGAGATCAGTAAATATCAGGTGATCATCCAACCCTCACGTTGGGAAGGAATGAGCCTGGTGGTGCAAGAAGCCATGGCTGCTGGCCGTCTGGTTATCGCTAGCCAGGCAGCGGCAGCTGGTTTGTTAGGAGACAAAAAAGAAGGTCTGGTTATGTCCGACCTATCCATAGTGGCCCTGCGTTCTAGTTTGGATTATGTGATTAAGAACCCGGAAAAAGCCCAGGCTTTGGCTAGGACCGGTCAAGAAAAAGCCAGGGCGGAATTTTCTTTGATAAAGAATCAAGAAAAAATTATTCACCTTTATCATGAGGTTTAATCGGTTTAATTCTTTGTTTTTCAGTGGTCTGATCCTGGCCAGTCTATTTTGTTTTGTCCCTACTGTTAGTGGGGTAATTGACCATGATTACCCCCGTCTGGCTAATTTGTATTTAAGTTGGGACCTGACTGAAAGCACGGCTCGAGAATTGGCTAAGTGGGATGTCGTGGTGTTGGATATGGAAGTGCAAAAGAAAGTCCCTGGCCTATTAAAAAAGATGCGGCAGTGGAATCCGGAAATAGTTTTGTTGGTTTATGTTTCTCCCCAGGAAATCCGTACGGATGCGGCTGTGGGCTATAGTCAGATGCGGCGCGAATTAGCCGCCGGCTTGTCCGACCATTGGTATTTGCGCGATACCCAGGGTAAAAAATTGTCTTGGTGGCCAGGGACATATTTACTCAATGTCACCGAGGCCAGTGGTTGGCCGGCCCATCTTACGGAATTCGTCAGCACTAAGATTTTAGCGACTGGTCTTTGGGATGGTGTGTTTTATGATAATGCCTGGGATAACATTACCTGGTTTGCCGGTGCCAAGGTAGATACAGATAACAACGGCCAAATAGATACGAATGCTAACCAGCGTTGGCAAACTGGGATGAAGAATATTTATAATGAGACGCGGAGATTGGCTGGTAACCAGTATGTTTTGGTGGGTAATAACGAAACCACCTATTATGCCAAAGAATTAAACGGCATGCTTTTGGAAAACTTTTCCATCATCAATTGGCCGAATTACCTGGGCCGCTATGCGTATAACAATGATGAGCGTCGGTCGCCGCAAGTGAATTTGATTAACAGTAATACGAATAACACTGGTCAGGCCGCTGATTATCAGAAAATGCGTTTTGGTTTGACTAGTACGCTTTTACAAGATGGTTATTTTTCTTTTGACTATGGGGATCAAAATCATGGTCAGACTTGGTGGTATGATGAATATAATGTGGATTTGGGTCAGCCGGTAACAGAGAGTGGCATTGAATCGGGGATGGGAGATATAAAAAAAGGAGTGTGGAAACGAAGTTTTGAAAATGGCCTAGCTGTGGTCAATAGCGCTGACACGGCTCAGATTGTCGATTTAGGAGGAGAGTATGAAAAAATTCACGGTACACAGGATCCAGACATAAATGACGGAGAGATTGTTAATGAGACCAGGGTGGAGGCGGCCGATGGTTTGATTTTGCTGAAAACCTTTTCTTCCTTGGATGAAATCTTGTTTCGCAATGGTGATTTTCTTCGTTTTTTCAATCCCGAAGGCCAGCGGATTCGGAACGGTCTATTTGTTTTTGAAGAAGATTATGCTGGTGGCGATCAGATTATTCGCACTGATTTGGACGGCAACGGTAAGAAAGATTTGTTGGTGGCGCATAAAAATCGGATCATGGGTTGGCGGGATGATGGTCAGTTATATTTACGTCTCTACCCCTATACGGCTAGTTATACTGGCCAGTTGAAAATTGCAGTGGGAGATTTGAACAATGATGGGGGAAAAGAAATCTATGTCGCCCCGAGTGCCGGTTATGCTTTGCCTTTAAAGGTATATAACCGTCATGGTCGGCAGATGCGTCAAGATCAGTATTTGCTCGGGTCAGGATATAAAGGGGGGTATAGTTTGGGTGTGGCTAATATTGATGGCACTGGTCAACAAGAATTACTCATCGGCGTAGGCAAAGATGTTGAGCCACGAGTAACAGTCTGGGATTATCAATTGACCAAACTCCAGGAGTGGTCGGCCTATGAATCATGGTTTAGGGGTGGGGTCAATATAGCTGGTGGGGACGTAAATGGTGATGGTCAGGATGAGGTGATTGTTGGTCCGGGTCCGGGATCTTTTCCGCTCATACGAGTTTATAGTGGTACGGGAAAATTATTATATAAGGAATTTGTTCCTTATCAATCCTTAACTAAGACTGGGACAGAAGTTTTGACCGCGGATGTTGATTATGATGGAGTCGTGGATATTGTGACCATGAGTAGTGGATTTTGACTTGATTAAATATAAAAACACCCGGCTCAACCGGGTGTTTTTATATAGCTCGTGGGGCTAAGATCGGAGCTTGATAGATTTTGTTCATTTCTTGAACAATATCTGACCAAGAATAGTGGTTCTCAATTTTTGCTCGGTTGTAGGCACCATGTTCTTTGAGAATCGCATCATCGAGGCGCAAGATTTTTTCCAGTTTTTTGGTCAAAACATCAACTTGACCATGGGTGAACAAGTACTGGCTTTGGTTTTCCAGCTCCCGATGTTCGGGGATGTCTGACAGTAGAACGGGTAATTCATAGCTCATGGCTTCTAGGACCGTGATGGGCAGACCTTCAATGTCTGAAGGATGAATCAGGAGGTGAGCTTGGGAATATAAAGCAGCCAAGGTTTCACCGGCTTGCCAACCAGTAAAGACAATCTGGGACTCGCCTGACGCTAATTGCTTCAATTTTCGTACGTATTCATCAGTGTGGTAGCCATCGCCAACAATAACGAGTTTATATTTTTGACGTAAGTCTGTTGGTAATTGGCGAAAAGCTTTTATCAAGTATTGGATGCCCTTGACCGGGATGAGTCGGGAGACAGTGAGTAGATATTTATCTTTTTCTAAACCCCAAGGCGCGAGGGCGGTGGTGTCTTCTTTTTTTTCATACAAAGGCACACCATTGGGGATGTAAACTGCCTGGCGATCATAAACATCACGGCAGTATTGTTCAATCGTGCGAGAAACCGCGATGGTCTCGTGCGAAAAGTGGCAGGCAGTCCATTCTGCGATTTTAAGGATAAGGCGGGCAAACCAGTTCCATTTTTCATGTTTACGATCCATGGAGTGGAAAGTGGTAATGACTCGGATGTGCGGCGCTAACAAGCGAGGCAGAAAAGAAACCAGAGAAGGGCCAACACCTTGGTAGTGGATGATATCAAAGCCCTTGGTAATGGCATCTAGGGTCGCTAAAAAAGAATGGGTAATGGTATCCAGGTGTTTGGTGTTGATAGAAGGAAGGTGTTTGATTTCCACCCCTTCAATTTGACCATCAGTCATTTGGGTGTACCAAGGCCGGCTGTATACTGTCACTTGTTGACCAAGCTTAACCAGGCGCAAGGAGAGCTCGTGCACATGTCGTTCCACACCACCATGGGTGGCGGGCATACCCTTTTGTCCGATCATGGCGATTTTCATATTATTTTAGCCAAATCCTGGTTAATTATTCTACCTTAGAAAACAGGAAAGTATACCATAATTTCAGAGGTTTGTCAAGAGGGGGACGGCTAGGATCAAAATCAAAAAAAGCCCATAAATATGGGCTTTTTTCTCTTATCTAGCTTATTCTACTTTTCCGCCCTTTTCCTGGCCGATTAAGTCTAGAGGGAGGGAAGTGTCTAAATTAGGCAAATTCTTAGTTATCTGGCGATTAGTAAAGGTATCAGTAGCCTGGAAATTGGGGCTAGACAAGACTATAGGTGTAGTCCCAAGTTGCTCCGAAGTCGGGGTAAGGGCAAGTTCAAAATAAATACCGATTTCTTCCCAAGCGGGTAGAGAGGAATGTTGCCAGGAAATAGAATGTTGGTTATTATCATATTTAATATCTTGACCCAAGGAAACGCTAGATTTTCCGGTCCAAAGAACGTTTTCTGGTAAATGGGCAAAGAAAACTAGGTCAGAGATTTTATTTGGTCCATTTTTCAGACTGATGATTGCCCAGTATTTGGTTGTTTTATCAACTTGGGGAGGAAGTGGGCCACGTCCCAGTTGATCGCCGTCAACAGTGAAATAGCGGAGCGCACTGGTAACGTCCAGATAGCTGCTGATTTTTAATTCTGGTGTCTCACTGTTTAGATTAAAGTTGGTGTCAGGCAGATCAGATACTTGAGCACGAATTTGTGGTTGAAGATTTAGGGTTGGGTTTTCTTGTTGGCCAGGGTGAGTTGTAATAGGGATAGAAAGAGAAAGGGGTAAGGTTTCTCCGGCTTTGAGTTGAAGAAGTTGGGCTCGGTATTGGGAGTCAATAATGAGAGTTTGATTTTTGTAGGTTCCGGAGTTAAGGGAAACGAATCTGTCAGTATTTATTAAGTTGCCTGGTGGTATAGGGATGATTACCTGAAGATTTTTTAGATTGATATTGCCTGAATTACGAATGGTCAGTTCCAAAGTAATTGTTTCATTAGGGTTGGCACTGGTGATATCACCGGACCAATGGTTATCAATAGCCAGTTGGGGGTGTAAGACACTCATTTGTTTGGACCAAGTGTTTTGGGGCATGTCTTGGCCGTTGATTCGTAAAGTTGGAGTAAGAGTAAAAAAGATTTCGGAAAAAGAATCTGGGATACTGGTTAACAACTGGCCTTCCCAGCGAACCTCTTGGGCGGGAGCAATGGTGGGTATTTCCCAAACTTTTTGGTTAATGTCCCCGATAGTAGTTTTAGTTGTGGAAAGAGTAAGGTGGGGTCCGGGTTCTAGAGGAAGACGGATATGGTGGAGTGTTTGTTCGCTGGTGTTTTGTAAGGTGATGATTAGTGGAATGGAGCCAGAAGATAACAGACTAGCCGGTAAGGGGTTGAGTTCCATTTTCAATTTAGAATCACGTTGGTACTGGAGAATGGTGACTAGTTTGGTTTCCGAAAATAGCCGATCCTCTTGATTATAAGTAAGCCAGACGCTAATGTGCTCTTCTTGGTGGGGGGTGCCGAAAAGCCAGCCAGACACAGAAGCTTCACCGCCACGTTGGGGAGCCAGCGAGGGGAGAGTGAAACGGAAAGTATTCGGATCAAAGGATTGGGTCGGGACAGCATTATCAACTATCATCCCAGACGGAAGAGAAAGGTGAAGGACTGGGTTTTCTAAAACCGTATTACTGTTGTTGTGATAAGAGATGGTATAAGTGACATGGTCTCCACTAGCTAAGCGGTTATTTGACGGTTTAATAGAAAGATTAATTTGGTCAATTACAGTTGGATCAAAAAAGAACCAGGCCAGAGCGAACAAAGAGATTCCAATTATTGAACCCAACAAGGTAAGATCAAAGATGAAGAGTTTACGCGCATGTTGGAAGCGGAGGTGATAGTATTTTTGATAATGCAATTCCGCGTAGTGAATTGGGGAACTCAATAAAGCGAGAAACCACAAGTGAGGCGCATGTAATAAATGATGACGGTTGAAATGTTGATGAAAAAAATCCATATACCCTATATTATAGCAGGACCAGAGAAAAGAAAAAACCTCTTATTTAGAGGTCTTGTCTGAGGGGGTTATTAATTTGGTGCTAGGGGAGTAGAGAGTGTTTTTTATCCGCCACTGGTTAACATATTGGCCGATACCATCCTGGTTAGATTTGTTGCGAACAGTGGTTTTTTGTTGAGACCAACGGATTAAACTCTCAAAGTTGATTTTATATCTTCCGGCCACGACTACGTAGGTAATTTCTTGGTTTTGGATGGCCCGACGAATCGTCTGAGGATTAACTCCAAAAAGTCTGGCCGCTTCAGAAATAGATACGCGGATTAGACCTTTTTTATCCTTCTTGTCAGCTTCTTGATCCATATTTGTCTACATTTGTATATACAAATCCTAGCATAAGAGAAAAAAAAAGTCAATAAAGCGAGTTAATAACATTTGTATAGACTAGTGTATACAAAAAATATGGCTTAAATATTAGATAATCTATATTACTATTTAAATTTGTATAGACTAGTGTATACAATTTATCTTTAATTATTTTTATTTTTTTGGGTTATTATTCTGGATCATGTCTAGCTGTGAGATATTGAATGTTTTGCCTTATTTTGGTTTATCTGATATAATCTTGGGCATGATTTAAGCCAATTATTAATAAGAAACACCTAAAGAAATAGGGTTTTTGTTATTATCTTATTAATTAGGCAGGTAAAGGAAGTGAACAAAAGTGTAACATTTAACTAGTTTTTCCGTCTTCTATTATGAAGATAGTTGAAAAGAAGCTTTTATTTGACGTCAAGGTAAGAAAAGACCAAGAAGCTTTTGGCCGGTTATATGATCTTTATGTTGAGAAAATTTACCGGTTTGTTTTCTTTAAAATTCAGAATAAAGAAGAGACGGAAGATATAACCAGTGATATTTTCCTTAAAGCATGGACATACCTTTTAGAAAATCCCAGTCGAGAAGTGCATAGTTTTTCCGGCCTGGTGTATCGGATAGCGCGCAATGCCGTGGTGGACTATTATCGTTCTAAAGTAAAAAATAAAGAACAAGCATTAGAGACGGCTGAAGCTTTGGGAGAAATTGACATCAGATATGCCAATTTCGAGATTGATCAGGAAATGGAAAAAGTATTGGCTCATTTAAAAAGATTGAAACAAGAATATCAAGAAGTGTTGATGCTCCGCTATGTTGAAGATTTAGAGATAAGTGAAATAGCCGAAATCATTAACAAATCAAAGACAAACGTGCGGGTAATTCTGTTTCGGGCGATCCGCAAATTAAAAGAAATCATGAAATAATATGAGTCGCGCCACTAAGGACAAATTACGGCGAATCAAAAATTACAAAGGCCAGATTAATCCGGACCAGTCTTGGGTTACAGAAAACCGCGGCCAATTAATGAGCCAAATCAGTAATACCGTTTCCCGGCAAACCAGTCCGGTGAATTTTGCTGTTCTTTGGCAGGCGATCAATATTTTGGCCCCTGGCCGAATGGCTTATTCTGTGGTTAGACCAGTGGCAGTTTTTGTGTTGGTGATTATGGTCACGGCCAGCGGTTGGATCGCCAGTGTGGGCGCTACCCAGAATTGTCTTCCCGGGGAAATTTGTTATGGAGTGAAAATGGCAACCGAAAAGACCCAGGAGATTGTTTTTTCCGTAACCAATGGGAATAAAGAGGAAGCACAATTAGCCTTAGAATTTGCTAGTCGACGGGCGACGGAGGTAAAGATGGTGGTGGAAAAGAATGAAACAGATGCGCCGAAAAAGGCAGCTGTAGCCGTGAAGAAAATGGAAGCATCAATAGATACAGCCAATCAGAAAATAAAGCAAGCGGGGGAAGAAGATCCGAGTGCCATGGTCCAGGTGACTAAAGATGTGAATGAAAAAGCTAAGGAAATAGAAAACACTTTAAAAGAAGTGGAAGATAGAGTCGGAGGCACTGAAGCGGACGTGGCTGTAGCTAAGCAAAAAGTAAAAGAAGCAACTTTGACCGCTGTTGAAGCAGTGATTACTGGTCAGGAATCTGGAAAGACAGATGTCCCGGCTGAAGAAGTAAAGAATTTGCTTCAGGAGCAGATTGATCAAATTATCTCTGACACTACTGCTGTTACCGGTCGGGTACAAGATTTAAAACAAACTGTTCAAAATACCGCTGTCACATCATCCATGTCCGGATTGACTGGAGGGACGGTCAATGAGGCTGGACAAGCAACGGCCACGACAACTTTAATAAATGAGGCCAGTATCACAGTCCAAAAAGTCAGTCAATCCAATCAGGATGCGGTCGTGGTCTTGAATGAGGCAAAAGAATTAGTGGATACAAATCGTTTGGGTGAAGCCGTGCAAAAAGTAAAGGAAGCGACTCAAGTAAGTGTGGAGGCTACCCGTTCAGTGATAGAAGCTCAAAAGGTAGTGGAAGAGGCAGTAAAAATAGTAGAAGCGGCGGAACAGGCTGCTGGACAGAATGTGACCTCAACGACTAGTTCTACGATTTTAATGAATAGTTCGACTGTGGTCAATGTAACTGGAACAGTGCCGGGAGAGATTAAATAATGATTATTCTTAATAATTACTAACCGCTCTTTACTGTATGGCTAGGGTTCCCTTACGAGGGGATCTCATGCCATACAGTAAGTCTGGTTAACACCAGACACCCAGCAATGCTGGGAAGGGCAAATGGCAACGCTGACACGCGTTGTCGGGTCAGAGCCGGGCGGCTCTGGCTGGTGTCTAATAAAGGTCGAGGCTGACGAAGCCGTTAGATGCTCTGTGTGCAAATAACCTATCAGTAGGATTCTGGGTTACCAGAACGCCTAAAGGTAGGTAAAAAATAAATTATGACAGATTTACTAAAGAAAATCTTTACCGTGTCTGTCGTGGCAATGACAATCGTCTGGAGCATGGGCCTAGCCACACTGCTTCCTTCTGTTGTTGTCGCCGCTACTGTGGTAGACCCCGAGGATATTGAAGCTGGTGATTTGATTACCAGTGTCAAAGATTCCACCGGCGCTGTCTATTTCATCACAGAAGACATGGAAAGAATGTACTTTCCTAACGAACCAGTGTTTAAAACCTGGTATGCGAATTTTGACGCCGTTAAGAAAGTGGACGCTGACATGAACGACTATTGGCCGACCGCAGATAACGCGGTGGTCGCACCTCGCCCGGGTAGCAGTGTACTTTTCATGACCCCGGTTTCTAGCAAAGTTTATGTGATGGGAGAGGGTAATACCTACAATCATGTAAAAGACGAGGCAACAGCCAAGAAATTATTTGGTACCAACTGGAACAAAGAAATCATGGTTTGGCCAGATTATCTTTTGTCCAACTGGACCTATTCTGGTGAGACTGTAGACGGCCCTTTCAATGGCTTTATCGCTAAGAATGATAGCAAGTATTACCAGATGTCTGACGAGATGTGGTATGAAGTCGATGGCGACTTACCTGCTTACGTCAGCTACATGGCCATGGCCGACGCAGATTTTGACGCTTTTGATGTTGCGGAAACAACCGTGACTGCGGCTTCAGTAACTGCGGATCCAGCTCAGACTGGAGCGACTACTGGCGATGAAGACACCACTCCGACCAAAGAAGGCGAATTGACCGTCTCTTTGAGCGCCAATAATCCATCAGTTGCTAACGTGGCTGATGGCACTTCTTATAATGAAGTGTTGGCTCTCAACTTCAAGGCTGGCAGCGAAGCTGTCAACTTGGATGGTTTGACTATTACCCGCACCGGCCTTATTGCCAATGCTAATGTAACTGGCGTGAGCGTCTGGGATAGCGCAGGTGATCGTCATGGCGAAGTCATGACTTCTTTCAACAGTGACAACAAAGTCACTATCGGTTTTGCTAGCGATCCGATTATCATCGCCGCTAATGATACCGAAGAAGTTTTGATCAAGTTCAATCTTGGTACTTCTGCTTCTGGTGGCACTGTGGGCGCTAAGCTCGCAGCTGCGACTGATGTGGATACTGATGCCGAGGTAAAAGGTTCTTTCCCATTCGTGGGAAACAACATGACAGTTGTTGATGGTAGTGCTTCTTTGTCAGCCGTATATGTTGATGCTCAGGCTGCTGGTGGTACTGCTGCTACCACTGATTCGGCTAACGTCGAAGTCGGTGAAACCAAGGAAATCGGTAAATTCAAAGTTACCGAAACTACTGGTTACAATGCTGTACAAGTTGAAAAAGTTACTTTCTACCTCAGTGGTACAGTTGATGACAATGACTTGCAGAATTTCCAGGTGTATTCACCTGAGAATGAAATGCTCGGTGAAACCGAGTGGGCCACGGATCATTATGTGACGGTCAGTTTTGACAAGTCATATGAGATCCCAGCCAGCAAGAACCGCGTTTTGACCTTGAAGGCGACCGTCGTGGATGGTTCAAGCCATTATGTACGAGTCGAAGCCCAGAACAGCTATGACTGGTTGATCAAGGACAAAGCTCTTGGTTATTACATTGACCCGACTGATTCTGATCAGAGTGGTTATACTACCGAGAGAGATACCTCAACCGGCTACTTCATTGTCAAGTCTGGTAATGTTACCTTAGCTAAGACTTCCGGTTCACCTTCTGGCGCTGTTGCCGCTGGTGCTGATGATGTTGTCCTGGCTAAGTTTGACGTCAAGGCTGTAGGTGAAGATCTTGAAATCCGCAAGATTGGTATCAAGATTACCACTGCTTCCACTGGCAATTATGGTCTTGACGGAAACGTTAGATTGATAGTTGACGGTGATACCTTATTGAGTTTCAGTGCTGGCTATTCAGCCGCTTTGTACTCAACTGGTAGCCAAAGAACCTTGTCTCAATACTTGGAAGTCAAGTCTGGTCAGACTAAGGTTTTGGAAGTTATTGGTGATCTAAACAGCAGCATGTCCAATAATGGTACTGTGACAGTTTCTATTGGTAATTTATATGCCAAGAGAATGTCAACCAAGGATTTTGCTGACAACCTACCTTCCAGTGCTTATGGCACAAGTGGTAATGCTATGACCATCAATGCCACCAGCGTGGTATTCGTTAAGGATACTTCTTATGGTGCGCAGACTTTGGCCACAGGCAATACCCCAGTTATTGGTCAATTCAAGATCAAGGCTGGCGCGGCGGAAGGCATTTGTTTGACCAATGTCACTGTCCAAATGCAAGGTGGTGGCACTTTCAGTGCTCCTGATTACTTGCAGAATTTGGCTTTGTATGATGGTGCTGGTGCTCAACTTGGTTCCACTGTGGGTACAGTAGCCACATCTTCAAATAGTTTCTCCATGAACAAGTGCTTGACCGCTTCTGAAGAAATGACTTTGAAGGTAAAGGCTTACTTAACATCCTCAGCTTCTGGATCAGTAAGTACAACGATCAGCTCGTTTACTTATACTGGCCAGGTGACCAAGGATTCGACCTCTGATACCACCACCTTGCCCGGTGGTCAGGTAATTACAATCGGGTCAGCCAATGTCATCATTAGTGCTGTCAACGATTCCACCACCTTAGCTGCTATCCGGATGCCGAGTGCAACCGGTGAACAGGTTGGTAAGTGGAAATTAGCAACCACAAACCAGGATGTTACTTTGAAGAGAATCACCTTCCAGTTGAAAAACTATGGAATGGAGGATTACACTTCTTCTGGTAACTTTGGCACCTTGTCACTATATGACAGTGCTGACATGACCACTCCTCTTGGAACAGCTTCTTATGTTCCTGGAACAAACAATGGTTATGCCCGTTTTGATGGTTTGAGCTATGTAATGGCTGCTGGCAGTAACAAGTATTTGGTCTTGAAAGCTGTCATCAATCCTTCCGGTACAATGGATGTCGCTACTATGACCACTTTCGTGGTTAAAAGCGATGCCCAGACTGACATGGAAATGATGGATGGTAGTGGTTCAGTGTTGGGAACCAGCGCGATTGATGCTGATTCTTCAACCGCGGCTGCTGAATACAGATTTGCCACTTCAACTTGGTATCTGTATCATAATGCCGCTCCGACCATTAGCAAGACTTCTCTGGGAACAACTTTGACCTTGGGTACGGAAACCAAGTTGCTGAAGTTTACTGTCAGCAACAATGGTGACCGAACCTTACGGCTCACGACCATGACCTTCACTGTTGGTGGTTCTGGTTTAACTGCCGCGAGTAACTCTACTGGTACAGTTGGTACCTGGAAGTTGTATGAAGCTAATGGTAGCGGTGAACCAGGTGTTTTGTTGGTTACATCTTCTTCCGAATATTTAGCAGGTGGCGCCAGTGCTAACGTAGGCGACATCTATCGGAACGTCAATGCGTCTTCCAACAACACCGTAAGTATTGTCGTCGGTCCTGCTTCTGGCTCAGATAACTGGACAGATTCATATCTGACCGTTGATCCTGGCACTTCCCGCACCTTGATTCTCGTGGCTGATACCTCGAGCGTCTTGGTCGGCAAGACCTCCGGCACCGCTTCGGTGTACGCTAAGTTAGATGGCGCGACCGGTGTGGCTGATACTGATACAGACTATGAAGACGATTGGGCTGATGGTGTGATTCAATATCATTACACCCCGCTCAATGGTTCTGAAAATAGCAATACCAATGCTTATTCAGCTTCAGATTCTTACGATATAATTGGCGATACTTTGTCAATTGCCATCTAATATCCGCGAATCAAGTCTAGTAACACCCCCCTGTATGGGGGGTGTTATTTTTTTTAGTTTTTTGTTATAGTTATTGGCAGTAAAGGGGATTTTAAATAAAGTATGTTTATCAAGCATAAAAATACCATATTTTGGTTAGTCAAAGGTCTGGTTTTTCTGGCTCTGTTGACACCATTGTTAGTGACTCTTAAAACCACCATCTATCCTTTTATCATCCCTAAGGTGGTATTTTTTCGTTCCCTGGTTCTTTTGGCGATGTTAGGGTATCTTTGGCTTTGTTGGGTAGATGAAAAATACCGCCCTGGCCGGTGGCCGATTTTTCTTTCTTTGGCAGTTTATTTTTCTCTCGCGCTTTTGTCTGGTATCTTTGGTATAGATTGGCATCATAGTTGGTGGGGTAATTTTGAACGCTTGGACGGGTTGTCTACTTTGTTTTGTCTGGTGTTATATGCTTTGTTGTTATTGGTGTTCTTACGACAAGAAAAGGACTGGTCAGGATATTTAAAAATTCTTTTTGCTTTTAGCGGGTTGATTTTTTTAGCTGGCCTAAAGCAGAGAGCGGCGACTGAAGCGGTCCCGTTTTTGACTTTATCTGGCCAGGGGCGGGTCTTCGGAACACTGGGGAATTACATTTATTTTGGTCAGTATTTTTTAATTATTTTTTGGTTAGCCATTTATTCCTGGTTTAGTAACCGGCGAGAAAAATTTCGTTGGGTTTATCTGATAATGGCGGTCGTATCAATCTGGGCCATATATTTATCAGGGAGTCGTGGTCCGTTATTGGCTTGGCTGATCAGTTTGGCCGTCTTTGGTTTTGGCTATTTATTTGTGACTGAGAAAAAAGTTTGGCGTTGGAGCGGATTAGCCGGATCAGGATTGGTGATGATTTTTCTTGGCTTGGCGATTTTTTCTAATCTGGCGATTTTTGCCAAGATGCCTGTTGTGAACGGCCTCCGGGAAATCGCTACTCAAGAAGGGACAGCCAGCACCCGTTTGTTAGCCTGGGATATTGCCTGGCAGGGATTTTTGGAAAAGCCGATTTTGGGTTGGGGCTGGGGGACCTATTATGCGGTTTTCAATAAATTTTATGACCCAGCTTTTTTAGAACATGGTTGGGCCGAGACCTGGTTTGATCATTCCCATAACCAGTATTTAGATGTCTTGTCTGGTTCCGGAGCCTTGGGCTTGTTGGCTTATCTGGGTGTGTTTGGCACAGCTCTTATTTCTTTGATTTCTGTTTGGCAGCGGGACAAGGAGAGACGGGCGATTGTTTTGGTTGTGGGGTGTCTCATTCTGGCGCACTTGATCAATAATATTTTTGTTTTTGAAAATCCCAGTTCTTTTCTTTTATTCGCTGTGATTCTGGCCCTAGCTGGATTCATTAGTCAGACAGATGGAACCGCGAATTTGAGAAAAAGAGAAGAAAAAGAAAATAATCTCTGGAGGCGAGTTGAGGGATTAAAAAAGGCCGCTTTGTTGTTTCTAGCCGTCTTCTGTTTTTGGCTATTGTGGGTAGGAAATATTCAGGCTTGGCAAGTGAGTAAACAGGATCGAGAAATACAAATTCAATTTGAGACTGATCCTTTGGCTGCTTCGGAGGCTATGAAGCAAAGTGTTAAAATAAGCAACCCGCATCGTCTGGATTTATTGGCTGATTATGCTTTTGCCATTTCCAATCTTCAGCCTATGAATCCTAGTTCGCCTCAAATCACCGCCTATCGGCAGGTGTTGCAGACCGGTATTGGTTTGTTGACAGAATATTTAGCAGAACGACCGTGGGACGCTCGACGTAAAGTTCTTTTGTCTCAATTGTATAAAGATTTGTATATGGCCAGTGAGGATCCGGAGATCTTAGAAAAGATGGAGTCTTTGTTTGTTGACTTGAGTAATTTGTCCCCCCAACGCCAACAAGTTTATTATTACTGGGCTGAGGTCAAATTACTGAAGGGGCAATATGATGAAGCCGTGGCTTTAGTAGAAAAAACCAATAAAGAACACACGACTATTTCTTTTGGACATTGGATGTTGGCCAAGATCCATGCTTTGCGAGAAGATTGGGGGGCGGCGGCTGAGGAGTTGGCCGAAGCGGAAAAATACGGTTTTCGTCCCAGCAACCAAGAAGAGCAGGAAATGGTAGTGATTATCAAAGATCGGTCTAAATTAGAATAATGAATATTATTTATGGAAAAAAAACAAAAAATTTATTTAGGTTCAGCGTTAATTATCCTGGTGGTTCTGTTTGGTCTGTTTTTCTTTACCGATCGCGAACTCCAGCCTGGCGGTTTGACTCAATGTGAGGAAACGGGTGGAGAATTGGTAAATGGCCAATGTGATTGTCCAAAGTCTTTTCCAGAATATAATCAAGAGACTGGCCGTTGCCAGACCGCATGGGGTGAGTCGCCGATATCTAAGGAATATGCCCAGGTCATGAAAGACCGGTACAATTTTGTGGATGATTGTAAACAACAAGAAGGCGAGACTTATGTTGTTCCGGAAACAGGTATTACTTTTTGCTATCAATCTGACTGGGGTTTCCCTAAACAGGTTATTGGTCCGACCCCGGTGGGAAAGATGATTTTTGCGACAAGCCAGGGCCAGACAAAATCCCCGGAGATTTATTTTTCTCATGACCTGGCCAGCTTGCAAGCAGAATTACAATTGGATTTGAGCAATTTACCGGAAGTACCGTCTGGCGAGAAAAGCGAAGACGGAGTGGTCTATTCCTTAAAAAGCGAAGGGAAAATCATTGGTTACTATCTGCGGGATTCTGTGGAAGGCTGGCAAGTAGTATTAAAGGGGGCAAAGGAGGAAGAATTATCTTTTTTAGCCGCGCGTTTGTGGTTTGACAAGTTTGCCGATTAATGACTATGGAGAAAAAAATAAAAAATGTCCTGTTTTACATTCTCGTTCTGACCTTCTTCGTCCCTTTGGTTGTTCAGATTAAAGGTTTCATTTTCCCCTTCATCGTCCCCAAGATTTTACTCTTTCGGACCCTCACCCTTTTGGCTTTGGGTTTGTATTTGTGGCTTTTGAAAATTAACTGGTCGCGTTATCGTCCCCAATCTTCTTGGCTGAACTGGGGAGTCTTAGTTTTTTATTTGAGTCTATTCGTTTCCACTTTCGTTGGCGTAGATTGGTACCGAAGTCTCTGGGATAACCATGAACGGATGTTAGGATTATTCACGCTAACGCATTACGTTATCTACTATTTCATTCTAGTCTCGGTATTTCGAGAGAAGACAGATTGGCAATATTTGGCCAGATTTTTTCTCGGTGGGGCTAGTTTGGTGTTATTAATTGGAGTATCCCAACGTTGGCTTACTCCTGATTATTTGCTAAATAACGGCAGCCCGCGGGTAGCGGCGACCTTGGGCAATCCGATTTATTTCAGTGGTTACGGTTTGTTTACCTGTTTTTTGTCTCTTTGTCTGTTGTTAGGGTTGGACCGGGTGGCTAATCGGTTTTGGCAGGCGGCTTATGGATCAGCTGGTGTTTTGGGTATCCTGGCTGTTTTTTTGGGTGGCACTCGTGGGATGTTGGTGGGCCTTTTGGTTGGTCTGGGGATTTTATTTGTCTGTTTTCTCATCTATTGTTGGTCTAAAACAAAAATTCGTTGGTTCTTGCTTTCGGTATTAGGGGCGGGTTTGATCATCTCCGGTTTGCTGTTTATCTATCGTCAGACCCCATTTGTTAGCAGTTTGCCAGCCATTGGTCGGTTGCTTAATTCCAGCTTGACCAGTGATTCGGTGAGCACGCGTTTTTTGGCTTGGAAAATCGGGGTCCAGGCTTGGCAGGAACGACCGATATTTGGTTGGGGTTTGAATAATTATTATTATGCGTTCAACAAGTATTATCAAGCGGAATTTTTAGAAAACGGTTGGCAGGAAACTTGGTTTGACAACGCGCATAATATTTTAGTGAACACTTTGGCGACTCAAGGAGCAGTTGGGATTCTAGCCTATCTAGCCCTGTTCGGTTTAGCCATCGCCAGCGCTTGGAAATATGGACGCCAAGTCGAGTTGGGGAAGCCGCTGGTCTTTGTGGTTACTGCTTTTTTAGTGGCGCACCTGGTCGGTCTTTTGACTGTGTTTGAAAACCCCACTTCTTATTTATATTTTTTCTTTTTTTTAGCGATGATTGCTGGCTTATTCAGATTTGAGCAGAATGCCCTGGAAAAAAAGGAAAAAGAGCAAGGACAATTATCTTGGCCTTTTGCCATAGTGGTTGGCTTATTAATTGTTTTACTTATTTATTCTACTGATGTTAACCCGGCTCGGGCTAATAAGGCTACTTATCAAGCCTTGTCTTATTCCGGGAGTAGTTCGGAAGTCTTTATTAGTCTGTATGAAAAAGCCAGACAAAATCCGACCCCACACATTGATGATATCCGCAATGATTTTGGTCGGGTATCTCTGAATCGGATGCAGTCATTGGTAAATGCCGAGAAATACAGTGAAGCCAATAAATTATTTCCAGTTGCTTATGCTGGTATAAAAGAAAATTT
>DATDUP010000014.1:0-13098 GCA_035290345.1 Patescibacteria group bacterium | reverse complement strand
TATGGCTCTTTCGGTTCCCCGAATACTTTTTCTGGATATCTGGTGTTGGTGATTGCTACTCTGCTTTTAGGGAAGATTAGTTCGTTAGATAAACGTTTGGGAGCCAGCGATTTAACCAAATATTTTTTATTAATCGCCGGGGTAATAATTACTTTTAGTCGGGCCGGCCTTTTGGCCATCGGTTTGTTGTTTTTGACCGGTTTAGTATATTTGACTGGTTTGAAGTTGAAGAGGGAAAAAGAAGGACTGGGGAAGCATTTATTTTTTGTCTTTATTTTTGTGGCCGCAGTTTCTTTAGCTGTGTTCCCGGTTTGGCAAATTCGGATTTTGGGCAATTCGATTAATGAAGTGCGATCTTTAACCGAACGAAAGACTGGCTATATTGAAGCGGTCTCAGTCCATTCTTTGTCTCCAGAACGGGGAGTAGGGGCAGGTAATTACACGTTAGCTCTGGCCGCTTTATTACCCGGACCCTTACCCAACGAACAAATTCAACCGGTGCACAATATTTTTGTGTTAATGACTACGGAGTTGGGGTGGATTGGGGTCTCTATCTTAGCAGCGGCCATAATAGTTTTCCTGGGTTCTTTGTTTTCAGTAAAAGGCGGACAACGCCGACACGCGGCCATGATCCTTTTGTATTGTTTGCTTCCTTATGTAATTTTGGCGTTTTTTGATCATTATTTCTGGACCTCATACACCGGTTTAATGGTTTCGGGTGTGTATTGGGGCCTGGTATTAAAGAGGGTGGTTCAGCTTCTCCACAGTTCATCCACCTCCTTGATATAATTAGTGATATTTTAGCCAAAAAATAAGGGGATGAGAGTTTTGACAGGTGGGGTTGGGTATGGGATAATGAAAGGGTCAATTACGAGAGCCCAAGGCTGGCGACAGGCACGGGGTACTCGGCATCAGTGCTGTGTCATCGACAGGCATACACAGTACGACATATGCACGGTATCTTGAGCTTGTCACCTGCCCTGGGCTTTTTGCATACTGAAAGAAATTGTGGTTTTTTCCACAATCCCCATCTTGACATTATCTGCCAGTGCGGTAGAATGTTTCTGTTATCACTCCGGTGATTGGAGTGATAAAAAAGATATTTAATTTATTTATTTATGAATATCCAACCATTGGGTGAACGGGTTTTAATCAAACCCATCAAGGAGGAAGAAGTGACCGCATCCGGAATTGTCCTACCGGATACTGTGGAAAAAGAAAAAAAAGCAGAAGGTGAAGTTATTGCTTTGGGTAATGGCGAGAAATTAGCCAAGCTCGGTTTGAAGCCAGGGATGGTCGTCCTATTTGAAAAATGGGGCGGGGAAGAAGTGGAAAAAGACGGCGTAGAATACAAAATTTTGGATCAGGAAAAAATCCTGGCCATTGTGGAGAAATAATTGAAATTTTTATATGGCGAAACAAATCAAATTTAATTCGGATGCTCGCGAGGCCTTGATTCGCGGTGTCGATATTTTGGCGAATACGGTGAAAGTGACCCTTGGCCCCAAGGGACGTAATGTGGTGTTAGACAAGGGCTATGGTTCCCCGGTGATCACCAAGGATGGTGTATCAGTAGCCAAGGAGATTGAGTTGGAAGACAAGTTTGAGAACGTCGGGGTGGAATTAGTAAAAGAAGTAGCTTCTAAAACCAATGATGATGTTGGTGATGGCACGACCACGGCAACAGTTTTGGCCCAAGCCATCGTCCGTCAGGGTTTAAAGAGCGTAACCGTGGGTGTAAATCCAGTTGCTTTGAATCGGGGTCTGCACAAAGCCGCGGATGCTTTGGTAGCTGAACTGAAGAATAATATCTCAAAGAAAGTGGAAGATGATGAAATTGCAGCAGTGGCGGCGATTTCTGCCAATGATAAAGAGATTGGTAACAAGATTGCCGAAGCAATTAAAGAAGTAGGCAATGATGGGGTGATTACGGTGGAAGAGTCACAATCTTTTGGTTTGGAGATAGAAGTGGTCAAAGGCATGCGCTTTGACAAGGGCTATGTCTCTCCTTATATGGTGACTAATCCCGAGCGAATGGAAGCGGAGTATGAAGATGCTCTGATCTTGATTACTGACAAAAAGATTTCTTCAGTAGAAGATATTTTACCAACCCTGGAAAAGGTGGCGCAAAGTGGTAAAAAAGAGTTGGTGATCATTGCCGAGGAAGTAGAAGGCCAGGCTTTAGCCACCTTGGTGGTTAACAAGTTACGCGGCACTTTTAATGTTTTGGCAGTGAAGGCTCCTGGTTTTGGTGATCGTCGTAAGGAAATGTTGCAAGATATCGCCGTCTTGACCGGTGGGCGGGTCATTACTGAAGAAATGGGTTTGAAGTTAGAAAATACTGAGATTGCTGATTTGGGCCGCGCTCGTAAAGTTGGTGCGACTAAGGAATATACCACGATTGTGGGTGGAGCCGGGGAAGAGTCGGCAATCAAGGATCGGGTAGCACAAATCAAGAAAATGATCAGCCAAACTGATTCTGATTTTGACAAGGAAAAATTACAAGAACGTTTGGCCAAATTGGCTGGAGGGGTGGCAGTGATCAAGGTGGGTGCTGCGACTGAAACCGAAATGAAGGAAGTAAAGCATCGCATTGAAGATGCGGTCGGAGCGACTAAGGCTGCCATTGAAGAAGGTGTGGTCCCGGGTGGCGGTGTGGCTTTGTTACGAGCGGCTAGTGTTTTGGATAAATTAAACTTGGCCGATGATGAAATGATCGCCATAGATATCTTGCGTCAGGCTTTGGAAGAGCCAATTCGCACCATTGCTGATAATGCTGGTCATGAAGGGGCTGTGGTTGTGGCTGAGGTTAAAAAACACAGCGGTGGTTTTGGTTTTAATGCCATCACCGCTCAGTATGAGGACATGGTGGTGGCCGGTATTATTGACCCCACGAAAGTCACCCGCAGTGCTTTACAGAATGCTGTATCAGTCGCTGGCATGATTTTGACCACAGAAGCAGTGGTCACTGATTTGCCAAAAAAAGACGAACCTGAACATGGTGGTGCTGGTATGGGTGGCGGTATGCCCGGGATGTATTAATATAGTGGTGGTGTGGCCTTGTCTATATCATAAATGATTTAGATGGTGATATAGTTTTGTTTGTATCTGAAACAGCCGGTTAATCCCGGTTGTTTTGTTGTTAAAGTTATATTACAATACCCCCTGTCTCATATGGATCTTGTTTCAGCGGCTAAAACTTATGCTCAGGAAGAAATCGCTAAATTTGGCACCCCCTTGCCGGTTCATTTTACTTTATCGGAAGAAAAAGCAATTGTCTTAGCCCAATCTTTGGGAGCAGATTTAGAAATCGTGAAAGTGGGAGTGTATTTGATGGATTTAAAATTGGGTCAAGCTTTGGCTGAACAGCGTCTTGCGGAACATGTGGAAATGAGTCGGACTGCCGCAGCGGAGTTTCTCCAATCATTTGACCTACCAATTGATAGAGAACAGAAAATCCTCAATTGTGTCGAGGCCCATCATGGGCAGGTTCCCTATCTCTGCCCGGAAGCGGAAATCTGTGCCAATGCTGATTGTTATCGTTTTCTTCACCCCCGCGGGTTTTTTGCTTATATTCCGTTATTGGCCGGTCGGGGAGTGACTGAAGAGGAAATTCTTCGTCAATTGGAGTATAAGATAGATGAGAAAAAAGCGATTCTTTCTTTGCCTGAATGTCGTCAGGAATTGTTGAGCTACTACAAAATCTATAAAAAATTAATAGAAGCGGCTCGTAGTTAATACTTATTATTCATCTTAATTAATCATATGGAAAACTCGGCCATCCCCCCGTTGACCGAAAAAACGTTTGAAGCTAAAGACATCGAAGAAAATAAAGCCTTGGCTATTATTGGCTATCTGGGCTTGCTTTGTCTCTTACCCCTGTTATTAAAAAAGGACAGCCCGTATGCCAAGTATCACGGTATCCAGGGGTTGGTTCTATGTATTTTTTGGGTGATAATCAATGCCGTAGGGATAATCCCAGTGTTGGGTTGGATGATTGCGGTATTGGGCAATATCCTATGTCTTTTATTAATGATTGTCGGAATGTTGCACGCGGCCAATGGGGAAGGAAAAGAACTGCCTTTCATTGGTCAATATGCCAAAAATCTTAATTTGTAATTTTTTGGTTAGAGAAGTAAAGTTGTGATAAGCACAGAAAAAGTTGTTGACCTACTTATATGGAAATGCATGATTTGGTAAAATCCCTGGAGGAGTTGCACAGAAAATTGTTAGATCTGCAGGTTTGGTTGCATCTGAGTGAAAAAGAAGAGGAGATAAAAAAGTTACAGATTGAGTCTTCAACGGCTGATTTTTGGAAAGATCAGGAAAACGCCAGCCGCCAGAGTCGGAGATTGGGAAACTTGCAAGCGGAAATAACCCATTGGGAACAATTAAAACAAGCGGTGACTGATTTGTTAGAGATGGCCCGTTTAGACGAGGCGGACCAGGGAGTAAATTTGCGGGAAGAAATTGAACAGCACTATCAGGGACTAATAAAAGAGATTAATGGTTTGGAGTTTCAGACATTATTGGGTGGTCGATATGATAGTCGCAACGCAGTAATTTCCATTCATGCCGGATCGGGCGGCACCGAAGCTCAGGATTGGGCAGAGATGCTGATGCGGATGATCTTCAGGTATTGCGAAAGCAAGAAATGGCGAGTGACGGTGTTGGACGAATCCCGTGGGCAAGAGGCAGGACTGAAATCAATTTGCTTTCGGGTGGCGGGTGATTTTGCGTATGGTCATCTAAAATCAGAGCACGGCACTCATCGTCTAGTTCGGATTTCTCCTTTTGATGCCGAAAAGATGCGGCACACTTCTTTTGCTCTAGTTGAAGTAATACCAGAAATGGATGAAAGTGAAGCAGTTAAAATTGATCCTAAGGATTTACGTATTGACACTTTCATGTCTGGTGGCCACGGCGGTCAAAGCGTCAATACCACTTATTCGGCGGTGCGGATAGTCCATTTGCCAACTGGTTTGACAGCCTCTTGTCAGAATGAACGGTCACAATTACAAAATAGAGAAACCGCCATGCGAGTTTTATTGTCCAAGTTGCAGAAATTAAAAGAAGAGCAGGAAGAAGAAGAAAAGCAGAAACTTCGTGGAGAATATAAGAGTCCGGAATGGGGGAGCCAGATTCGTTCCTATGTCCTTCACCCTTATCATTTAGTAAAAGATTTGCGCAGTCGCTATGAGACCACGGATGATCAGGCTGTTTTGGATGGCGACCTGCAGCCATTGATCGAAGCTTATTTGAAGTGGCAGCAAACAGGAGGATAGTTTATATGGAAATCATCAAACAATTGGATGTGGATTTATCACGATTGGCCGAAGAATTACGCGCTGGCAAAACCTTGGTCTATCCAACGGAAACGTGCTATGGTCTGGGCGGGGATGCGACTAATCAAATGGTGGTGGATCGGATTTTTACCATTAAAGAAAGACAAAGAGAGAAGGCCTTATTGGTGATTGTGCCTAATCTGGCCATGATTCAAGAATTGGTAGAGTGGGATCAGAAGATGGATGAGATTGCTAAAAAATATTGGCCCGGACCTTTGACCGTGGTGGCTTCAGTCAAACCAGGCACGGTTTTGGCTCAAGGAGTAGTTTCTGTTGATAATACCGTGGCTTTTCGGGTGACAAATCACCCCTTTTCCGCTGGTCTGGCCAAAGCCTTGAATCGGCCACTGATTTCCACTTCGGCCAATATTACTGCCGCTGGAAATTGTTATGATCCAGTCAGTGTTCAGCAAATGTTTCAGGATCGGGCCGCTCAACCGGATTTCCTCATTGATGGCGGCGATTTGCCGCATCGTAGCCCGTCAACAATTATTAGGATTGAGTCGGGAAGAGTACGAGTGTTGAGGCAGGGAGAAATAATAGTGGAATAAAATGAAAAAACACTGGTCAACCGGTCTCTTGGTTCTCACTAGTCTCATTGGGGTGGGAGTTTTGACTTGGACCTGGAGTTTGACTGCCCAGGTCATTGAAGAAATGAGCCTAGCCAATTTCATCCAGCCGGTTCAGCAGGATTTGCTACTCAAACAGTATCAACAAAAAGTAGGCTATACCCCTAAAAATGTGAAGGGTGTTTATCTGACCGCATATTCGGCGGGTAGTCAAAAAAAAATTACTGAAATTATCAACCTGCTTGATCGCACCGAGTTAAACGCGGTGGTAATTGATATTAAAGATTATAGTGGTTTAATTTTGTATGATAGTGATTTATCAGCCGTGAATGATTGGGGGACAGAAGAAGATCGGTTGGGGAATATTCGAGGGACAATCGCCCGCTTACACAAAAATCAGATCTATGTGATTGCTCGCCAGACCGTATTTCAGGATCCGATTTTGGCAGAAAAAAAACCAGAATGGGCGATCGCTGACATTCGCGGCGGGCTTTGGCGAGATAAGAATGGATTGGCTTGGGTGGATCCCCGTCAAAAAGAAGTTTGGGATTATAACCTGGATATTGCCAAAGAGGCTGCTAGTCTTGGATTTGATGAAATCAATTTTGATTACGTGCGTTTTCCTTCTGATGGTGATTTGTCAGTCGCAGATTTAGGGTCGGTGGCCAAGCCAGAAGTGATGCGAGATTTTTTTGTCTATTTAAGTGGGCAGTTTAAAAGTACAAGTATTCCAATTTCGGTTGATTTTTTTGGTTTCGTAATGGAACGGCATGATGGTCTGTCTATTGGTCAGAGGCTGGTTGATGCGGTCGATCAAGTGGATTATATTTGTCCCATGATGTACCCCTCTCATTATCCAGCCGGGCATTTAGGTTTGGAAAATCCAGCTGCTGATCCGGCGCCGGTGATTGAAAACGGTTTACAAAAGGGCCAGGGCTATTTTGTGAATAAACGGGCTCGTCTCCGTCCTTGGTTACAGGCGTTCAATTTGGGCGCAGTGTATGATGGAGAAAAAATTAGGGCACAAATTGCCATGACCGAAAAGTACCACACTGCTGGTTGGTTGTTGTGGAATGCGGCTAATATTTATACCGAGGCCGGTTTAAGAAGAGAGAAATAAAATATGGAAGAAGTTTTTTCATTAGGGTTACTGAAATCATTGTCTGAGCGTTTCCATCTTCGACCGACACGGGAGTATGGCCAGAATTTTCTTTTGTCGGCCCAGCCGATCCGATCGATGTTGGCCGCAGCGAAAATTACCCCCTCTGATACGATCGTGGAAGTGGGCCCGGGCTTTGGAGTTTTGACCTTTGCCTTGGCCGAAGTCAGCCAGCAGGTGGTGGCCTTTGAAATTGAAAAGAAGCTACTTCCTTATTGGGAAGAGAAACGGCCGGAAAATGTGAAAATTATTTGGGGTAATGCTTTAACTAATTGGAGCAAGCAAAGTCAAGATTGGGGGCAATTCAAATTGATAGCCAATATTCCTTATCAGATCACTGCTCGTTTACTCCGGACCGTTTTGGCCAATGAACGAAAGCCGGAGCTGATTATTATTATGGTTCAACGGGAAGTGGCCGAGAGAATTTGTGCCCAACCTGGGAAAATGAGTTTGTTATCAGCTTCTGTACAATATTATGGCCAGCCTCGGATTATCACTCGCGTCAGTAAGGAAAATTTTTGGCCCAAGCCCAAGGTGGATTCGGCAGTGTTGGGGATTTTTAATATCCATGGTCCGGAACAGGAAGAAGAAAAGAATTTTTTTCGTTTATTACGAGCGGGTTTTTCTCAACCACGCAAGATGCTGTTGAATAATTTGAAAGGGGGACTACCTTTACCGGTTGCAGTTTTGCGGACAGCGTTGAATCAGTGTGGTTTAGACGAGAAAGTAAGAGCCGAAACGCTGTCGGTGACTGACTGGCGTGCCCTTTCCAAGCTTTTGTTTTAAAGTTATGGGGAGTTTATCCCCATTTTTTTATAGGTATTTGTGGACTGGGTAGAGTTTTGGTATAATAAGTCCATAATTTTAGGTTGATTATGGACTGGGAGTCCAGAAAAGAAAGTCTTACCAGAGAACAAAAGGCGAGTTTTGTCTTATTGTTGGTTTTTGCGTTTTTGATTGTGGTTTTGGGGGTGCTGCAGATTCGTAATAATATCTATAATCCCTTTGCTATTTCTTTGGAAGGGGCCAATCCTCAGGAAATGAGTATTTTGGTGAACGAAGAGGCGCGTCTACAAAGTATTGATACGGATCAGGATGGTTTGAATGATTATGAAGAATTGAATTTCTATAACACCAGTGCTTATCTTCCGGATACAGATTCTGATGGTTTGACAGACAAGGAAGAAGTGGATAAAGGTTCTGACCCGCTCTGTCCGAAGGGTGAGATTTGCGCAATCGCCGAAGCTGAACCAGAAGTTGAAGAAAGTCCGGAAGAAATAATCACCCTACCTGCCCAGGAACAATTAAAGTCCGGCGGTCTGATGGGGGCCAGTGGTTTGGGGGATTTGACGGATTTAGCAAGCGTGGAGGAGTTATTAAAGGACCCGGCCTTGATTCGCGAAGCTCTTATTGCTTCTGGCGAGATTTCCCAGGAAGAGTTGAACCAGATAGATGACGAGACTTTGGTGGCTCTGATTGAGCAGATTATTGCTGAAGAAGAAAGTGGTAATCTTAACAGCCAGTAGTTATGTTTTTTAACCGTCGAACAAATAAGAGTGTAATAATGATTTTATTGAGTTTGTTTGTTTTTGTGGATTTGTTTGGTCTGTTATTTTTTATCCGCCCCGCTCATGCCCAGATGCCAGTCTCCGTGACAGCGGACGCCCCTCGTAGTGTTTCCGAGGTCAAGTCTACAGTTGGTTCCATGATTTTGAGTGCGGCGATGAGTTCTTTGGTAAACGGCGTATCATATTTTTTACGGCGTCTGGCCTACGATTCCGCCATGTACATTGCCACTGGTGGCAGCGGCCAGGGGGCTTTGGCTTTTAAAGATGGGTTTGGTAGTTATTTAAAGCAAACGGCCTTAGATGCGAGCGCTTCGGCCATTGATACTTTGGGTGAGCCGTTCGGCCTTGGCCTGTGTACGCCTCCGGATATCCGTTTCCAAATACAATTGCAGATAGGCCTGCGTTCTATTTATGCTGATCCAGGTAGTGGGCCCAAACCTTCTTGTACCTGGAGCCAAATGACTGATGCCTGGAGTCCAGAAGCAATCGAAGAAAAGTACAAGCAGCAGCTGGGAATAAACGATGGTCAATTTTTTAATTCCTCTAAATTTTTTGCTGATTCAATCAAATTCAATCAAACTGATTTTGGGGTAACCCTGGGGGCAATGTCCAGTGTGGATCGGATAAAAGCCGGGGCTGAGACCGGTGCTCAGGCCGAACGTTTAGAAGGCCAAGGTTTCAAATCATTAACCAGCTTAATAAGTGGTAAGATAAAGACGCCGGCTCAAAATATAAGAGAAGAGGCAGGGGCAGTGACCAACAAAGAACAGGCCCGACTCAATGCTCAGGCCACGACTGGCGCTTTTGCCAGCGGCATGAAATCAGCCGTCATGTCGGCTCTTTCTGTGTTTTTAAATACTCTAGTTTCTCAAGGTATTAAAACCGCCCAGGAGAAGTTGTTAGAATTGGGTGAAGATTCAGACGAAGCGATGCAGGGGGTTTTGAGTTTTGATGCCGACTCCTTCTCTTCCAGCCGGAGGATTGCGGAAGAGGTTTTTTCTGACATCATGACCGCCAATATTGGTTCTAAAGATAATTATGATTTGGTTTTAGAGTTCAACACTTGTCCTGTTCCACCTATGCGTCCGGGATTGAATAATTGCGTTATTGATGACAAATTACGCACGGCTCTGACTCGGGACATCATGGATGATCCCTTGACGATTGAGCGGGCCTTACAAGAAGGTTTGCTGTATGGTGATTGGACATTGGTCTCTCCTTTGCGCGTTTCTGATAATCAGGATCCAAAATGTTATTTAAATAAATATTGTTATTCCAATATCCAGAAATTACGGCGGAATCGTATTTTGCCTCTGGGATTTGAGATTGCTGCTTTGTTAGCTGATCCTGACCACCCGGAAAAAGAATGGACTTTAGCGAAAGTGGTAGCTGGTTATGATGATTGCAAATATGATGCCCAGGGTAATGTTATTCCAGATCAGGTGGGGCATCCTCATTGTCGTTTGATCGATCCGAATTGGATTTTGAAATTACCAGAAACTCGCTGTAATTCGCTGGTATATGCCACCAATTTATTAGATGATACCAGTGGTGTGCGGGCCCAGGAATGCGTTGATTTCCATTCTTGCCTGAAAACCAATTTGGATGGTAGTTGCGCCAGCTTTGGTTACTGCACCCGCGAACAAAATGTCTGGCGTCTGGCCGGTGACGGTTGCCCGGAGCAGTACAATACTTGTAGTACTTATGTCACCAAGGATACAGGAAAAACATCTTCTTATCTCAACAAAACTTTAGATTATGGTGATTGTAGCGTGGACAACATCGGTTGTCTGGCTTATAGCACAGAAAAGAACAAGGGAGAGTGGGTGGCTAGTTCCCAAGCCGAAGGTGAAGATTATCAATTAGTGGGGCGGAATCAGACTCTGTATTTTAATAGTCGGGCTGCGAATTATTTTTGCGCTGAATCAGATGTCGGTTGCCAGGCTCTTTATCTGGCCCGGACTAATGCTAACGGCACTTATCAAAATTATCGTTTAGCTAATGATTTGGTTTATTTGAAAAAAGCTCCGGCCTATCTTGGCTGTTATGATTTCAAACCGAACACACCAGAAACTGATTGGCCAAAGACCAAGACCGAGCTGGCCCAAGTAAAACCAAATGAGGAATGTTCGCTTTATTCCAATGTTTGTATTCCGGAAGAGGTGGGTTGTGATTTGTTCGTGCCCCAGAGCGGTAATCAGGGAACCGGAGAACAGACTGAAGTGCCGGGGGTGGTTGGCCCGGAAAATATTTGTGCCAAGGAGTGCGTGGGTTATGATGCTTATAAACAGGTTGAGACAAACTTTTCTCCCGCTGAATTCCCACTTTATTTCAATCCTAATAATGGTACGGTTTGTGAGGATCGGTATGCGGGCTGTGATGAATTTACTAATATTGATAAATTAACTAAGGGAGGCGAAGGTTTGGAGTACTATACGGATTTGAAATATTGCGAGGTGCCTAATGAACAAAATCAGAAAGTTTATTATTCCTGGGAGGGGTCGGCGGCAGAAGGCTATATCTTGAAGACCCACACTCTGCGCCCGGTTTTGACTGATGATTTTAATTACATTAATTCTTTGGTTGATTTGGATCTGGGTGAGGAAACAGCAAATCAAGTATTTCCAATCGGTTCCCCAGCTTATTATAGTGACAAAAAGAGTGAACTGGAGAATCTGTATGATTTGTGCAACGCCGCGGATTATAATGATCTAGTAAACGGCAAGGCTAAGGGCGGTCAAGTGTCAGTGGAATGTCGGGCCTTGTATGATAAATCCGGGAATGTTTTTTATCGGCTGTTGGCTAACACGATTACGGTAAATAGTGCCTGTCATCCTCTGCGAAAGACAGTCGCCAACTTTTATTACGACGAGGAGATTACTCAGACGACCTTGACTCAGCTACCAACTCTACCCCCTGGAGAGAAAAATTTCTGTGAAAAAAAGGGGGGGCGCTGGGAAGAAAATTCTTGTGAGCTTTGTTATAATGGTGGTTTCTATGAAAATGAATCCTGTGTGTATTGGACGATTTCAGCTCCGGGTGAATCCGACTCCTGTCCGGCTTCTGCCAACGGTTGCCGTCAGTACAAAGGTAATTTAAGTAATAATCCGATTGAAATCGTGTCGTTAGATTTTGAGCCAGATAAAACCGCACCCGAACCATTATTGACCGCGATCAAGGGTTGGGAAACGACGGGCGGAAAACCATTAAAAGTGGCCCCGGAAGCCATTCAGGTCGGCCTTTATTCTTTGCAGGTAGATAGTAATGTTGTTTATTACACCTTATCAGAAAATTTAAAAAAGGATGATTGGTATTTATTGAGTTTTTGGGTGCGAGGTAATACTCAGAACTTGGATATCTATTTGAGCGAAGGTGGGGCGAATAATAGTTTGGGCCAGTTTACCTTTGATACAGCTAAAAATAAGGAGTACCAAATAACAGTGGGTTCGGATTGGCAACAATATATCTTGGGTCCGGTCCGGTATGAGGGAGATGGGACTGCGTCTTCGACTTTGGTCTTTGCCCGCAGTGATCAGGGGGTCACAAAGACCGAATATTATATTGATAATTTGAAACTCAAACGGATTTCTGACACGGTAGCGGTGGTTAAAGACTCTTGGAAAAAAGATTATAACAATGATGGGAAGAAAGAGCCAGTGCCTTCGGTTTGTGATGCCAATCCCAATGATTTGTTCCCTGGCGATGCCTTGGGTTGTAAGGAATATCTGCGGAGGAGTAATAATCAGATGGAATATTTGACTGGTTTTGAAAAACTTTGCCGGGAAGAAGCCGTGGGTTGCCAGGCAGTTTATGATACCTATAATACCTATCAATCAAAAGAAGAACATCTCTCCTGGGTGTATAATCTTTGGTGCGATTCAGCTGTTGTTGGTACTTGCCAGTTAATGACCGCTAGTGGTGAGAATTTGGGTGAATGTGTGGTGGAACAGGGAAAGGATGGTTGTTATGTTGACCAGGCCGTGGTTTTGCCTGAGGGTGTAGAGATCGCTGATATTGATAAGGCCGAAATAACCCCGGCAACCGTGATTATCCCAGCGGATGGCGATGACAAACAGACGATTTTCTTGACCCGGACTACCGAAATGTCCTGTACATCGGATAAAGTTGGTTGCCAGAAAATTGCCTTGGAAGAACAGGTATTGCCGAATACCGTCTCCAGTTCTTATAAATTTGAATTGGAAGTAACCTTGTTGAACAACCCGAAATTATACGACGAGATACTCTGCCGGCATGATTTGATTGGTTGTCGTGAGTTTGTGTCTGGTGGTCAGGTCAGTTATTTTAAGGATCCCTTGCTTACGGGTAATAGTTTTTGTGAGTATAAGGAAAATGTAGATGTGGGTGGAGCCAAGCAAAAGGGCTGGTTCAAGACCGGAATCGGTCAGTGCCAGGGCACAGATAAACTCTGTACTTCTTCCGGAGATTGTGGGGCAGAT
>DATDUP010000013.1:0-18866 GCA_035290345.1 Patescibacteria group bacterium | reverse complement strand
GACTGTGTTTGAAAACCCCACCTCTTATTTATATTTTTTCTTTTTTTTAGCGATGATCGCTGGCTTGTTCAAATTTGAGCAGAATGCCCTGGAAAAAAAGGAAAAAGAGCAAGGACAATTATCTTGGCCTTTTGCCATAGTGGTTGGTTTGTTAGTTGTTTTACTGATTTATTCTACGGATGTTAATCCGGCTCGGGCTAATAAGGCTACTTACCAAGCCTTGTCTTATCCCGGGAGTAGTTCGGAAACTTTTATTAGTCTGTATGAAAAAGCCAGACAAAATCCGACTCCGCATATTGATGATATTCGTAATGATTTCGGTCGGGTATCTCTGAATCGGATTCAGTCATTGATAAATGCCGAGAAATACAGTGAAGCCAATAAATTATTTCCAGTCGCCTACGCTGGTTTAAAAGAAAATTTAGAATTACATCCCTTGGATATCCGGCTGAATATTCAATTGGCGCAATTGGCTTTGTTAGGGAGCAAGTCAATGCAAGATCCGAATCTGGCGATGGAAGCGGAACAATATCTGGTTTCGGCTTTGGCCTTGTCTCCCGAAAGACAGCAGATTATTTATACCCTATCCGCGATAAAAGCTTTGACCGGTCGAACTGGGGAGGCGACGATGTTGTTGGAAAAAACCGTGGCTGATGATCCGAAGATAAAGGAGGGCTGGTTGCGTTTGTTATCAGTTTATAAGGCGACCAATCAGAAAAACAAAGCCCTGGAGGCTTTTCAGACTGCTCAGGCGGCGGGAGTAGTGTTTACCGGAGAGGAATTAACGGCTTTTAGTTTTTAATTATGTCGCGACGAGCGATAATCATTGGGGCGGGTCCGGCCGGCTTGACCGCCGCTCTAGAATTGTTGCGTCACACCGAGGTGCAACCAATCATTCTGGAACAAGAAGAAAGTGTGGGCGGGATTTCTCGGACCGTTAATTATCATGGAAACCGGATGGATATCGGCGGGCATCGTTTTTTTTCCAAATCTGAAACAGTGATGAAATGGTGGCAGGAGATTCTGCCGGTCAAAGATGAGTCGGTTGAAAAAACTATGTTAGTGCGTCAGCGGGTTTCTCGTATTTTTTATCTTCGCCGTTTTTTTTCTTATCCGATTTCTTTGTCAGTGGATACTTTGGCGAAGCTAGGATTGGGGCGGGTTTGGCAGGTCGGTTGGAGTTATATTTATTGCCGTCTTTTTCCTCGTCGTCCGGAAAGTAATTTAGAGGACTTTTTCATCAATCGTTTTGGCCATCGTCTTTACCTCACTTTTTTTAAGGATTATACGGAAAAAGTCTGGGGTGTACCGTGTAATCAAATCAGCGCGGCATGGGGGGCGCAGCGGATCAAGGGTCTGTCCATAACCAAAGCTATTTTGCATGCTTTCAAGTCATTAATTCGCAGACAGAAAAAAGATGTAGCCCAAAAGGACACGGAGACCAGCTTGATTGAACGGTTCTTATATCCTAAATATGGACCCGGGCAACTTTGGGAAGAAGTGGCCGGGCAAGTGCAAGCTAAGGGCGGAGAATTGCATTTAGGTGAAAAAGTGGTGAGGATCGAGGTGGAAGGTAAACGAGTGATTGGCGTTCGAACCCGCACCATCAATGGAGAAGAAAAAGAATATGGGGCGGATTTTATTTTTTCCACCATGCCGATCAAAGAGTTAGTGCCGGCTTTATCAACATCTGTACCTGAAGCCGTGCAGGAAGTGGCCCAGGGGTTATTGTATCGTGATTTTATTACCGTGGGTTTGTTGGTGGACAAACTTTTGGTCAAAGGAGAAAGTGGCGGTTTAATTCCGGATAACTGGATTTACATGCAAGAGCCTGATGTCAGGGTGGGGCGTATTCAGGTTTTTAACAACTGGAGCCCATATTTGGTCGCGGATCCTCAGAAAGTTTGGTTGGGGCTGGAGTATTTTGCTAATGAGGGCGATGAAATCTGGAATTTGGCAGAATCTGAAATGAAAAATTTGGCGATAGCCGAATTGGCCCGCGTTGGTTTTATCAATCCCACTGCTGTCCGGGACAGTGTAGTGATTAAAGTACCCAAGACCTATCCTGCCTATTTTGGCGCCTATGATCGTTTCTCTGTGGTTCGGGAATACTTGGACAGTTTTGAGAACCTTTTTCTCATTGGCCGCAATGGTCAGCATCGGTATAATAATCAGGATCATTCCATGTTGACCGCTATTACCGCCGTACAGAACGTGATCTCTGGGGAAATCAGAAAAGATAATATCTGGGCTGTGAATACTGAACAGGAATATCATGAAGAAAAATAATATGGGTAGCGAAAGAAAATTCTGGCTGGCCTTGGTTATCATCACAATTGTTTTTTCTTTACCTAGCTGGTGGCGGTTAGTCCAGCTTCGGCCATTATATTTTTCTGTGGCCGTCCGGGACCAAGTCGGGCAGGCGGTACAATTACTACGGGTTGAGAAGGGGATTGCAGGGACTGATTTAAATTTGTATAAGATTGATCGTAAATCAGACAGAGTTAGTTTTTATTTCCATTATTATCATCATCACCCCAAAGGTTTTAAATTAATTGCTGATTATGTGGTCCAATGTCAGAAGGATATTTGCCAAGTGGTGGGTTGAAAAGTCAAAAAATCAAATAGTTTTCGCCAGTATTTTAGTTGTGGCAATTTTTGGGCGTTTTTTTGATCTTGGTTTGGGCAATCTCAATAATGATGAGGCTAAGACTGCTCTGGGAATTGCTTTTCCCCATTCTCATCTCCTTCCCTGGCTGACAGTGGCCAGTCAGATGGTTTTGGGGGTGAATGAATGGGCCGTGCGTCTACCCTATGCTTTAGCCGGAGTGATGTTTGTCGTGGTCATGTATTTTTTGGGGAAAAATATTGCTGATCGCAGAATGGGTCTGTGGTTAGCGGGTCTGGCTGCGATTTTACCCAGCAATGTCTTGTTGAGCCGGTTGGCTTTTCTTGATGTCCCGTTAGTTTTGTCTTGGTCATTGATTGTCCTGTTTTGGGTAAAGATCGAAAAACAGCCAACTAAACTTAATCTTAGTCTGTTGTTTTTTTTCCTCGCTTTAGCCCCCTGGTTTAAAATTCAAGCAGTCTTTTTGTTTATTGCTCTTTTCATCCATTTGTTGTGGCGACAGAGGGGTAGATTCTGGAAAGGTCATGAGTTTTGGCTGATGCTGTTAGCTGGCCTACCATTTTTATTTTATTTTCTTTCTCAACCCCAACAGCTGGCAGACTTGGGACATTATTTGGGAACCCAAGCTGGGACTAGCTCTAGTGGTTTATTTCTATTAACCGTAGTGAAGCATTTTTCCTTGTTATTACCCTTATCAGTCATGGGTTTGGTTTTTTTGATCAGAAGAAAGACAGATTGGTCCGGACCAGCGGGATTGTTGGGGATCTTCTTTTTTGTTATTTTTGCCGTGTTAGTTGGAGGTGGTTTTAGCTATTATTACCTGGTGATGTTGGATATTCCGATTTTATTTTTTGCAGTCTATCCCTTGTCCGTTCTTTCGGGAAAAAAACAATGGACACGGGTCTGGACCGGTTCGTTGGCCATTAGCGGTTTAATTTTTTTACTGTTCATCTGGTCTAGTTTTTCTTTGGCCAGGATTAATTGTCAACAAAAGGATTTTTGCGCTTGGCAGACCGTCCGGGTCGATCTGGAGCAAATTGCGATTGATCTGGCTGGCGAGCCAGTCTTTGTCAGTAATGACCTTGGTTTTGAAGCGCGTTGGTATTTATCTATCCCGGTTTATAAACAGGATCACTTGGACAGATATCGGGTGATCCACCCTCAAGATAGGGTTTGGTGGTTAGCGACAAAAAAAGAATCAGCTTTGACTGATTCTAATTGGCAAAAAGTAAATGATTGGGGAGTTGCGGTGTTAATGGTCCAACAAGGAAAGATATAGTTTTTGTGTCGCTTCTACCATTTTTTGCATAGAAGAAATAGGAACGGGGACGGGTGAAAAACCGTTTTTTTTGTTTTCTAGAAATGCTAAAATTTTGTTCTGCAGACATGTTATGTTGTTTGGCGGGCAAAGCCACCCATTCTTCCCCTCAGCCACATATTCAGATATTCCCCCGACATCAGTGGCCAGGATCGGTATTCTTGCAGAAAGGGCTTCCAGTAAGGTGTAGGGCAGACCTTCTTTGCGAGAGGGGAGAATGAATAGGTCGAAACCGGGTAGATATTGTCGCGCGTCAGGCAAACGGCCGAGCAAATGGACTAAATCTGACAAATTGTTTTGTCGGATTATTTTCTCCAGTTTATAACGTTGGTGGCCATCGCCGATGATTAGTAGTTTGGTTTTTTTGTCCCGCAGTTCATTTTGGATATCAGCGACAGCTGCGAGCAAAATGTCCAGGCCCTTTGGTTGATAGAAGTTGGCGATAGTTCCCAGAATTGTTTCTGTGTCAACTAGGGGACAGAGGACAGAAAGTTGAGCGTGGATTTTTTGTTTGTCAGAAAAATTTTGTGAATCTATACCCAGAGGAATGAACTGAAGTTTGTCCGGGCCGTCGATCAGATGTTGACCTTGGAGCCGTTCTTTTTGAGATAGGGTGATGATTTTGTCCTTGCGTTTGGCCGCCCACTTTTCTGCCCAGCGGAAAATATTTTTTTTCAAGGTTGAGCCAGGTTCGTTAAATACCCAGCCATGAACTGTGTACACAACTCGGCAAGGGAAACGACGCTGGTATCGCGCGGCCGCCCAAGAACCAAGAATGCTGGCTTTGCTACTGTTCAAATGGATGATGTCTGGCCGAATCTTTTCCAACACCTGATTTAACTCCCTTAGGGCTAATAGATCATGCCAAGGAGAGATAGAACGGCGGAGGTGCTTCAGACCGAGATGGGGGAGATGGCTATCTTTCGCCGCCGCTCTCAGCATTTGTTCACCTTGCGGTTCGCCAGAAGCGATCGTAATTTCCCAGGTATCTTTTAGGGTATGGCAAAGGTCGAGCACGTATTTTTGAGCTCCACCCAATTCTCCCTGGGTGATGATATAAAGGATTTTTGGCTTATTTTCGGCCATAGTTATTGACTTTTGGAGGTAGATGTAGAATAATACACCTGCCTTTTTTTGGCAAGAATTAGGCTATTTTTTGTAATATTTTCTATGCATATCCTCGTCACCGGCGGCGCCGGGTTCATCGGATCCCATCTTTGTGAAAAATTGCTTAATTCCGGGCACAGCGTGGTTGGTTTGGATAACCTGGTGACTGGAGCGCGAGAGAATATAGAGCATTTACTATCTAATAAACGCTTTAAGTTTTATCAAAGGGATATTAACCGCCCCTTACATTTGGCTCAAAAAATTGATCAAATCTATAACCTGGCTTGTCCAGCTTCACCCATACAATATCAGAAAGATCCGATCAGTACCATCAAGACCAACACTTTGGGCATGATAAATGTACTGGAATTTGCCTTAAAGCATGGAGCGCGGGTTTTACAAGCCTCCACCTCTGAAGTTTATGGAGATCCGGAGGTCCATCCTCAAGTGGAATCATATCGCGGCCATGTAAATCCGATTGGCCCCCGCGCTTGCTACGATGAAGGTAAACGATGTGCGGAAACCCTGTGTTTTGATTATCGCCGTCGGTATGGTTTAGATACTAAAGTGGTTCGGATCTTCAATACCTATGGCCCGCGCATGGCTTTTGCCGATGGCCGGGTGGTCTCTAATTTTATTATCCAAGCTCTTCATGGCCAGGGTTTAACGATTTTTGGTAAAGGGAATCAGTCCCGTAGTTTTTGTTACGTTGATGATTTAGTCAATGGTTTGGTAGCAATGATGAAAACCAATAAAAAAGTTGCCGGACCAGTGAACTTGGGAAATCCGAGTGAGTATCAGATAAAAGAATTGGCCGAAGCTGTCATCAAATTGACCGGTTCAAAAAGTAAGATCGTCTACCGTTCATTACCCGAAGATGATCCGCAACGACGCCGACCGGATATTTCTCAGGCTAAAAAACTTTTACATTGGGAACCTCGAGTGGCCTTGACCGTTGGTTTAAATAAGACAATTGTTGATTTCCGTAAACGCTTATGCGCTTGTTAATCTTCTCTACTGCTTATCTCCCTTTTGTTGGCGGCGCCGAGTTGGCTGTCAAAGAAGTGACGGATCGTTTGCCTCAACTGGAGTTTGTCTTAGTGACGGCTAAAATGGATTCCCGACTTCCAGCAGAAGAAAAGATTGGCAACATTTTGGTAAAAAGAGTAGGACGAGGAAACTATTGGGATAAGTGGCGGTTGGTTTTCGTCGGACCACGCTTGGCTAGATCCTTGGGTGAATTTGATCTAGTCTGGGCAATTATGGCCAGTTTTGGTGGATTGGCTGCTCGAGTCTATAAAAAACAGAATCCTAAAGTACCTTTTCTTTTAACTCTGCAAGAAGGGGATTCTTTGCCTCATATTTATGCTCGGGTTTGGTGGTTTTGGCCTTTTTTCAAGCAGATTTTCACCAGTGCTAATCATATTCACTCCATCAGCAATTATCTTGCTGCCTGGGCCAAGCGAATGGGAGTTATTAGCCCGATTACGGTAGTACCAAATGGCGTTGACCTTTCTCGTTTTTCTGTTTCTTTGTCTTCAGAAGAAAAAGAAAAAATTCGCAATCAATGGGGTTTGACCAGTACTGATAAGGTGGTGATTACCGCTTCTCGTTTAGTCAGAAAAAACGGGGTAGGGGATTTGATTCGGGCCATCCCTCTAACCCGGGGTTCTGTACATTTGGTAGTAGCGGGAAAAGGGGAATTGGAAAAGGAATTAAAAGAATTAGCACGTAAGTTACGCGTAGAAGAACGCGTACACTTTCTGGGCGAAATATCTCACGTTGATTTACCTCGGCATTTGGCCGCAGCCGATATTTTTAGCCGTCCGAGCTTGTCCGAAGGATTAGGGAACGCTTTTCTGGAGGCCATGGTGATTGGTTTACCCGTCTTAGCCACACCTGTGGGGGGCATTCCGGATTTTCTCCATCCTGGAAAAACGGGTTGGTTCTGTCAAAAAAGAAATCCCTCAGATATTGCGAACAAGATTGAGATGATACTGATTGAGGAAGCGGTCAGTCGGCAGGTGGCTTCTCAAGGACAGGAATTGGCGCGAAAGGAATATAATTGGGATTTAGTGGCAGAAAAAATGAATAATATTTTTCAACAGTTAGTGAGCCTATGAAGGTGTTGATTGCGGCGGACATTTTTCCCCCTGATATCGGCGGTCCGGCCACCTATGTGGTAGACTTAGCGCACGGTTTAATGGCTCGGGGAGTAGATTTAAAAATAGTTTGCCTTAATCCAGAAGCAGATACCACAACAGTACCTTGCCCAGTAAAAGCAACCAGAGGTCGAAAACGTTGGCAAAGGTATTTTTGGTATTTGATTCAACTTTGGCAACAGGCGAAAGAGGTTGATTGTCTGTATGCCATGGGGCCGGTGAATGCCGGCGGTCCGGCTTGGTTAGTCGCTCGTTTGCGTGGCCGAAAATTAGTGGTAAAAATTGTTGGAGATTATGCCTGGGAGCAAGGACAGGGAAGGTTTAAAGTGACTCAGAGTTTGGATGAATTTCAAAATGTGAAGAATGGTCTTTCCCCTTATGTTCGTTTTCTGCGTTGGATTCAGCGCCAAGTCTCCCAACGGGCGGATTTAGTGATAGTTCCTAGTGGGTATTTGAAAAAAATTGTTCAGGGTTGGGGTGTGAAATCGGAAAATATTCAGGTGATATATAACGCGGCGCGGATTACTGATCAAGTACCGGCCGCGAGCAAACCGGAGAATGAAAAATGGGTGGTGACTATTGGTCGGTTTACTCCCTGGAAAGGCATAAACACGTTAGTGGAAGTGGTGGGTGTTTTAGCCAAAGATATTTCGGGCTTAAAATTGATTGCCATCGGATCAGGGCCAGAATGGGAAGCAGTAAAAACATTGGTACAGGAAAAGAACCTAGGGAATTATATTCAATTGACCGGCGCTCTATCCCACGCCCAAACCTTATCATATTTGGCCTCCGCTGATGTTTTTGTGCTTAACAGTGGATATGAAGGTCTGTCGCATGTGATCTTAGAAGCTCTGGCCTTGCAAGTGCCGGTTTTGGCCAGCGCCGTAGGAGGGAACGCGGAGGCCGTGGGAGATTTCGGTCGCCTTTTCCCTTATGACGACCGTTCGGCCATTAAGAAGTTAATCCAGATGACGCTAGTGGAAGAAGTAGAAAAAAGTGGGGATTGTAAAGGTCATTTGCGCCGGTTCAGCTTGGACACGATGTTGTCTCGGACTCAGGCCGCTTTACAAAATATATGCAGGTGATAATGTTTAGCTTGGATAAAAATTTATTTATTGTCGGCACAGAAGCGCGCGCCAGAGTGCAAGAGTGGAAGGTGGGCAAAGACAAGCTCTGGATTTTGATACCGGATAAGCGAGTGATCAAAGAAGAAATTGAGCCCGGCGTCTGGTTGATATCGTCTGGAGGCAGGAATAAATTCCGTCAGTGGCAGAACCTATTTCGGATCGCAAGAAGATTATCTGCGGAAAATCAGATTACGGAAATTACTAGCCAGGATCCTTTTTTTCTGAGTTTGTTGAGCTGGTTAGTTCGCCAGTCTGGTCAGGTTTGGGAAATACAATTACATGGTGATTATTTTTCTTCCTCTTACTATCGCGATCACCACCGATGGCGTTATCTTTTACTTAGCTTTCTCCTGCTGCGGGCCGATCGCGTGCGGGTGGTGGGCCAAAGAGTGGCCGAATCAGTAAAAAAACGAGGAGTGCAGGAGGGACGATTGGTGACCAGACCGGTATCGATCCCGGTCAGCCAAGAAACCAATGCGTTAGTAAGAGAAAAAAAGACTTTCGTATTTTTGGGGCGTTTGGATCCGGTCAAGAATCTTTGTTGGTTGATTGAGGTCTTTGCGGATGTAGTTACCGTTGATCCAGGTTGTCGGTTGTGGCTTGTTGGTTCTGGTCCGGAAAAAAATAAATTAGAAAAGTTGATTGTCCAGAAGAGGCTAGAAAATAATGTACAATTGCTCGGCTGGGTACAAAATCCGCAGGATTATCTCCAGAAAGCGACGGCCCTGCTTTTTCCAAGTTTGAGTGAAGGATATGGACGAGTGGTAATGGAAGCTCGCGCGATTGGCTGTCCAGTGATCATGGCTGATGTCGGAGTGTCCGGCTATGAAGTTTTACCAAGTCCAGATGTGCATATTCTGCCCTGGCAAAAGCAAAAGTGGGTGGAATTAATCAAACAATATGCCGGATGACAATTCAACAAAGATTTTATTTCTCACGCAAAAAATTCATCAAGACGATGATGATTTAGCCTTTGTCATTTTGTGGATTAAGGAATTTATCAGACAAGGCGCCGAGGTTCAGGTCATTTGTTTGGAAAAAGGGAAATTTGACGATTCTTTCCCGGTTTATTCTCTGGGTAAGGAAAAGGGCGCTGGGAAGTGGCGACGAATAATCAATTTCTATAAATACATTTTTACTTTGGATTATAATCGGGTGTTCGTGCATATGAATCCCGAGTATGTGACTTTGGGCGGCTGGTGGTGGTGGTTGACCCGTCGACCAATTTATCTCTGGTATACTCACTACACTAGGCATTTTCATCTTTGGCTGTCTGGGATTTTGTGCCGTCGGATGTTTGCGGCCACAGTCCAGAGTTTGCCTCAATACAATCACACCCCCAAAAAGGTGGTGACTGGTCATGGAATTGATGTGGATTTCTGGCTGAAAAAGACGGAAGAAACAGCAGAAGAACCCCAGGAATTCAAGTTACTGACTGTGCATCGTCTGTGTCGTTCAAAAAGACTGGAAATACCTTTGTTGGCTTTAAAAAAGCTTGGTTCGCTTTATAATTTGATAGTCTATGGACGGGAAGTGGAAAAAGATTATGTAGCAGAGATCAAGGATTTAATAACCAAAGAAGATTTGGCTGGGCAGGTGCATTTTACTGGACCAGTCCCTATGGCTGAATTGGGTCAAGTATATCCACGTCATCGTCTGTTGTTAAATATGGCCATGGAGACCATTGATAAAACTATGTTGGAAGCCATGCTTTTTGGATTATATCCAGTCACGACCCCGGGTAATTCTCAAGCGATCGGCTTACCAGTTTGGCCAGCCGGAGAGACGGCAGAAGATTTAGCGGATTTTATCCGGGAAGGGAAGTGGCGTGCTTATGATCGCCAATATTTACAGGCCATTGTCAAAGAGAAACATAGTCTGCCGGCCTTGATTACTAAAATGTTGGGGTATATAACCAAAGGCGAATAACTTATGAAAACACAAAAAAAGATTGCTATTATTGCCGGCGCTCGTCCCAATTTCATGAAGATTGCGCCGCTCTGTCGCGAGTTAAAGCGTCGCCGCCTGGATTTTTTTGTCGTCAATACTGGTCAACATTTTACCAAAAGTCTGGCTGCTGATATTTGTCGCGAATTGAAAATTCAAGCTGATTACACTTTGCGTCCGGCCCGGCGACCGGTGATCAGACAAATGGCTGACATTATGCGAGGTCTGGAAATGATTTTTATCCGAGAAAAGCCGGATTTAGTGTTAGTGGTAGGAGATGTTAATTCCACTTTGGCTGGTGCCTTGGTAGCAAATAAGATGGGAATAAAGTTGGTTCATGTGGAAGCGGGATTGCGTTCTCATAATCGATTGATGCCTGAGGAATTCAATCGCGTGGTCACTGATCATTTAGCAGACTATCTGTTAGTCACAACAGAAGAGGGGAGAGCTAATTTAAAAAAAGAAGGACTGGTGCAAAACGTGGTCTGTGTAGGTAATTTAATGATTGATAGTCTAGTTCAGCATTTACCAAAGAACAGTCCGGTTTCTGGCCGTTATTATTACTGCACCCTGCATCGGGGCGAAAACGTGGACGATAAAAAGATATTTAGCGAAATTTTGGCAGCTCTGGCAGTTATTGCCCAAGATGCCAAAATATATTTACCATTGCATCCACGTACCAAGAAGATGGCTCAAAAGTTTGGCCTGCTGGCAAGATTGAAATCCATCTGCGAGGTCAGACCACCAGCTAGCTACCGCGAATCATTGGCTTGGGAGAAGAACGCTGCCTTAATTTTGACTGATTCCGGCGGCGTCCAAGAAGAGACCAGCTATTTAGGTGTACCATGTTTGACTTTGCGGACTGAGACGGAACGGCCGATTACGGTGAGACAGGGGACAAGTGTGGTGGCTGGAGTCACTAAACAGTCCATTCTTCGAGCTTATCGACAATATTTACAAAAACCAAAGACTGGAAAGAGGATTCCTTTGTGGGATGGTCGGGCCGCGCAACGGATTATAGATTTTCTTTTATCCCAATAGAGTATGTGTGGTATAAGCGGTTTTAATTTTTCTGACTCAGGGAAGATTCAAAAAATGATGGAACGGCAGAAGCACCGCGGACCGGATGATAGTGGTTTTTTTTGCACACCTAATTGGAGTTTGGGGCACAACCGTTTGTCGATCATTGATTTGAGTTCGGCTGGTCACCAACCGATGTTCAGTGCTGATCAGCGTTTTGTTATTGTGTATAATGGCGAGCTCTATAATTTTCAGGAGCTTCGCCAGGATTTAAAAGAACGCGGTTATCAGTTTCGGTCACAGACAGATACCGAAGTAATTATTTATAGTTATCAAGAATGGGGAGAGGACTGCTTACGGAGATTCAACGGGATGTTCTCTTTTGCCATTCTGGATACGCAAACTCAGGAATTGTTCGCTGCCCGGGACCGAGTGGGTATCAAGCCGTTTTATTATTATCAGCATCAAGGTCATTTTATCTTCGCTTCGGAAGTAAAAGCGATTTTGGTTCATGACGGTTTAGACACACCTTTAAACTGGGAGGCGTTAAATATCTATTTTCGTTTGCTATATATTCCGTCGCCATTGACGGCCTGGCAGAATATTTATAAACTTCCGCCTGCTCATTATTTGCGGGTGAGTGCCAATGGTAAGATGTCAATCGCACCATATTGGCGATTGAATCTGGGAACGGAAACAGGTAGCCGACAAGAACACCAGGAAAAAATTCGTCAGGTATTTAGACAGGCGGTTAACAGGAATCTGGTTTCAGATCGGCCCTTGGGAGTGTTTTTGAGCGGGGGCATTGATTCCACAGCGATCACGGGTGTAGTCAGCGAGATGTCTGACAAAGTGAACACTTTTTCTGTCGGGTTTGAGAGTTCGGAAGAGTCAGAGAAATATAATCTTGATTTTCTCTTAGCGAGGAAAACCGCTGAGCATTTTCACACCTGTCATCATGAGTTTGTCATTACTGCTGCTGAAGTGCAGTCCAATCTAGAAAAAGCTAGTTATCATCTTGACGAACCGATCTCTAATCATATTCAAGCGGTGAATTTGTTGCTAGCGCAACATACTACCGAACAGGTGAAGGTGGTCTTGGGTGGGGATGGCGGTGATGAGTTGTTCGGAGGCTATGAGCGATATTATTACAATTTATGGGCTGATCGTTTGCATAAGATGCCGGCTGGGCTGCGGAATAATTTTTTGAGTCGAAAAATATTCACGAGCATGGGGATGGATTCTTGGTTGGAAAAAATCAATCTTCCTCCCGGAGTGGAGCGGTATTTTGCTTTTTTCGCCCAGAAAGAAGACCAGGTGGCGCGTTTTTTACGTCCAGAAATCAACCGACCTGGTCAGGCTGTTTCCTGGTTTGAAAAAAGATTTTTTCCCTCTGTGGCCACGGATAATTTTACCCAGCAATTCATGGCTACCGATTTGCAAAGTTGGCTTCCGGACGAATCACTGGTACGTTCTGACAAGATGTCTATGGCCGCTGGTCTGGAACAACGGGTGCCTTTTCTAGATAACGAATTGATTGATTTAGCTTTCCAGATTCCAGTGGAAGAAAAAGTTGGTAAAAAATCCTGGCCGATGATGAGGAGACGGGGAGTCGGATATCAAGGCAAGGTAATAATGCGGGAGGCTCTACGATCCTATTTGCCAGAGGCAGTTTTGAATCAGCCCAAATGGGGTTGGTTTTCACCGGCGGCTAAATGGCTGCGAGGGCCGTTGAAGGGATTCGCAGCCGAGGTGCTTTCACCTGGCTATTGTCACGAAACCAATGAATATTTTGATTTTCGGGCTATTCAGGATATTCTGGGTGATCATCAGACTAAACACCGTTATGGTTTGAACACAATCTGGTCGTTAATGACTTTCCAGTTGTGGCTTAAAAATTACTTAAGAAAATAATTATGGACAATGGACAAAATGGGGATCTAACTCAAAAAACAAAGGATTGGTGGAACAGCCACCCCTTCACCTATCTCATGAACAATCAGGAGATAAAAGCGGATTGGGCGTTTTTTCGCAATATTGACCGGAAAATAATCAAATGGATGCCTTGGGCTCAGATTGGTTACCCTCTACTTTCGTCAGTCGTAGATTATGCGGCGTTGTCTGGCAAAAAAGTTTTGGATATCGCGATCGGGACGGGCTGGAGTACGGAACAATTTGTGCGAGCAGGGGCCGAAGTTACGGCCATCGATTTAACTCCGCGAGCAGTTGAGCTGACTAAGACCCGCTTAGGGTTGAATTCTTTGGATGGAGCGGAAGTTTTGGTTGCTGATGCTCAGAGCCTTCCCTTTGCCGAGGGGACCTTTGATTATGTGTTGGCTTTTGGTTGTTTGATGCATATGCCGGATACTCCCCGGGCGATCAGTGAAATTTTGCGCGTTTTAAAAAAGGGCGGAAAAATGGGGGCTATGATGTATAACAAAAATTCTTTGCATTGGTGGTATTACATTTACCTCAGCAAAGGGATTTTACAGGGTAAGCTATGGAAGCTAGGAAAACAGGGGTTGGCGAATCGTTATACGGACGGCGTGTATGAAGGAGGAAATGAGTTAACCAAATTCTACACCACCCGTGAAGTAAAAGAGATGTTTAAGGATTTTTCTTCAGTATCAGTAGAGGTAGTAGACGATTTCACTTGTTTGAATCATTTTCCGCATCGGCATCTTCCCTTGGGTTCGTTGTTGCCGCGGAAGTGGAAACAGTGGTTAGTGGGAAAGGTGGGACAGACATTGTGGATTGAGGCGGTGAAATAGAGGCTGAAGGAAGGAGACGACAGAGGACATAGTTCATCTCTCGAGAACCGGGTAAGAAAAAGGAAAGTTTGGTGATCAGGGCACGGAGATTTTTTCGCCAGGCCGACCAAAATTTGAACCGTGCCAGAAGATTAATGTTCTGTTTGAGAATGACAGTAAAACCGGATGCTTCGCACATATAAACTAATTCCGGAAGAGTGTATTCCCGCCAATGGCCGGTAAAATTTTTTCCGGCACGAAAAAAGTCAGGAAGGGGCCAAAGCGGGGAGCGACCAATCACAAAGCGCAATCGTTTTAGCAGAGTAGCCAGATTGGGAGTAGAGATTAAAAGCAAGCCTTCTTTATTCAGAAGGGTTGCACAGCGTTCCAGAAATAGTCGGGGGTCAGGAAGGTGTTCAATGATTGCTTCCGCGATGATCATATCGAACTTTTGTGGTAGATCAGATGGAGAGCAGTTAAGAAAGTCAAGGTTGTGAATGGTAAGCTCTTCTTTAGCCCAGATAGTTTCGAGTTCATTGATTTCGTCTATACCAAACATCGTGTTATCATTTTCTGGAAAGACATAATAATCAAGACCATGGCATGCTATACCCAGTTGTTTTAAGGCCAAGGGGGTGAGGCCGATGCCAGTGCCAATATCCAGAATATTTTTTCCTTGCCAGTCGCCTTGCGAAGTAATGATGTCCAGGGTATGAAGATAGCGGCGGCGGTCAACCTGGAAGCGGGCTGAAAACGGACCTAAAACTCTATAGGCAGTCTCTAGAGCATTAGACAGGGAAGGGTTTTTCATATTAGAATGATTATATTATAATGCCCCGGCAACGTCAAAATATGTGTGAGAACAAAATACCCTGTTCAGTCCCGATTCTCACCTTAAATGCTGAAAAGCATCTTGAGGCCTGCCTCGAAAGTGTAAGGGAATTTGCAGATGTTTTTTTATTTGACGGCAATAGTACGGATCGAACTAGGGGGATAGCGGAAAATTATGGAGTGCCTATTTATAGACAGACAGAAACAGATGAGCTCAATGTCAGAATCAGTAATTTTGCTGTTGTTCGTGAGCGATCAACAATGAAAGCTAGGCACGAATGGGTACTTTTTCTAGACTCGGATGAATTTCTCACCTCGGGATTAGTGGAGGAAATTAGAGAAGTGATAGCCGGTAGTCCAGATAAAAAAACGGCGTACGCCTTTCCTTGTTGGCAAATTATTGATGGTAAAAAAATCCATTATTCGTTTAATCGCAATGTTTATGTCCGATTATACAATCGGACCGGGGGTATTAAATGGAACCCGGCTAAGAGCGTACATGAGAAATTGATGATCCCTAAAGATATTAAGATTGTGGAGTTGAAAAATGGTTTTTACAATCACATTCCTGATTATCAAACCTGCCGGCGGAAAGACGATTTTTACCTCTCCTTAGTTGAAGAAAAGATGGGGAGTGGACTACGACGGGGGGGCGGACAAGAACGGTGGCGAACTTTGAAATCTATATTGTTGAATTTAGCTCGGGCTGTACTAATTGTCATTAATAGTCTGTGCATGTATGGATGGCATGGATTTAAAAGAACGATGCCACCTTTGCAGGTTTGGCGTTATGTCCGTTATCATCTTAAAATTGCCAAATTGCGAATAAAACAGTTTTTAAACGCTTGATTATATGCAGAAAACCTGGGATGATTTTTTCTTTGAGAAAGCAAAAAAAATATTAGGCATGGGGGGCAGAATAATTGATGTGGGCAGTGGTCTGAGGATATTGTCGGGTAAGGGGAACCGTTATGATGACCAGCGAGCGGCCATTTTAGGGCCGCTGTTGGCTGGTGTAGATTACCAAATAATGGATCCAGTACCTGATTACGGTCCGGACATTATTGGTGATATCCAGTCTTTGCCTTTTCGTGACGGAGAAGTGGGTGGTTTTTTCTGCCTGGCTGTGCTGGAACATGTACCCAATCCATTCCTGGCCATGTCGGAGATTTATCGAACGCTCCGTCCGGGTGGGAGCTGTCTGGTATATGTACCTTTTCTGTTTTACTATCATGCCGAACCTGGGTATTATCACGATTATTGGCGTTTTTCTGAAGATGGTATCAGGCGATTATGCGGGCAGTTTTCTCAAATCGAGATTTGTCCAGTGCGAGGTCCTGTGGCCACCTGGTTGCATCTCAGCCCGTTTGGGCGTTTAGGGTGGATAAAATGGCTTGGGGATGGAGTTGACTGGTTGTTTAAAAAGCCGCAGAGTAAGCAGGTGAGTGGCTATTACGTATTTTTGCTAAAATAAGCCAAAAAATAGTCCACAGGTCGACCTTTTGAACTCTATTGACACCTTATGACACTTCGAGATACACTAGAGAAGTGTCTTTTTATGCCAGAAGAAATAAAACCAAACGCCATTTATACCACAGCTGAAGCCCAGAGCCTGCTTAGGGTAAGTAACAGCACTATGAAGCGACTTTTGAAACGGGGGCTTTTGAAGGCCAATAAAGTGGGACGTCAGTATCGTATTTTAGGAAAAGAAATCCTCAGTTTGATTTCACCTGAGTTGGAAAACGAATCCGCACAGATCTACTTACGAGCAAAGAAAAAAGTAGTGGATGTTATTAACCGGTGGCCGAATTAAGTATATGCGCATTTTATACATCGCTAATGCCCGCATGCCAACCGAAAAGGCTCATGGTCTACAGATTGTTAAATCCGTGATCGCTTGGAAAAAGTTAGGGGTGGATGTTAAATTGCTTGTCCCCAGACGCTGCAATGAGATTGCGGAAAAGATTGAAGATTACTACAGTTTGCCATGGCCAATTGAAATGATCCGCGTTGGTGGTCACTTGCGTTTTTTGGAAAAGTTTAGTCATCGATTATATTTTCGTTGGCAACGGCTAGAATTTGGAATTTGCGCAATTCTGTACAGCCTGTCTCATCCTTCTGAGGCAGTTTATTCCCGGCAATTGGGAATATGTACGGCGTTGAGTCTGTTGGGAAAAATGGCGGTCTATGAAGATCACGAGCCTCGTAATAGCTGGCGTTGGCTTTATGGATTTTTTTTGAAATTAATAAAACGTAAAATTTTGGTTGCTGAAAATCTCCGTTTTTATTATGAACAATTGGGTATTGATAGAAATAGTTACCAGGTCGCACCTAATGGTGTGGATCTAGAAGAATTCTCACAGGTAGGACGGGATACTAGAATTTGGTCAAATCATTTTAACCTTCGAGCGGGTGAAAGGGTGGTTTTATATGTTGGACATTTTTATAAATGGAAAGGCGTTTACACCCTTCTAGATGCTGCCTCTCTTATCCAGGGGTGGGTGGTAATGATAGGTGGAACTAAAGAAGATTCGACTGCCGTCAGAAAATATATGGATGACCATAATATTCATAATGTTAGTTTGGGCGAATTTCTACCCCACCATGAGGTGATTCAATATTTGAAGTCGGCGGATGTATTGGTGTTGCCAAATATTGGCTATGAAGAAAGATCGGCACGCTACACCACACCTTTGAAATTATTTGAGTATCTAGCAGCGGGCGTTCCTTTGGTGGCTAGCGATTTGCCAAGTTTTTCTAATTATCTTCGAAACGAAAATAATTGTCTCTTGGTCCCACCGGATAATCGTGAGGCCCTAGCGGCGGCGATCAATCGCTTGCTAGGAGGCGGGGATTGGGTAGACCAAGTAGTAAAAAGAGCGGGCGAACAAGTAAAGGCTTTTTCATGGGATGCTCGGATGTCTAAGATACATAATTTTATCATACATTAATCATATGATCTCTGGTGAACATAAATTGTCGATCTTTGAGCTAAGACAAAGATGTCAAGCTAGTTCGCCAAATCCACAGGGGGAAAGTTTGGTGGGGCGTTTTTCTCGTGTGTTTTCTATCTATTTCACCCGTTTTTTTATCTTTACATCGCTGACCCCTAACCAGATCACTGGTTTGAGTGTGATCGTATTTTTCGGCGGTTTACTACTTCTTTTATTTGATAGTCAAATATGGAATATAGTAGCGGCAATAATAATTTTTTTCTCAATTATTTTGGATGGCTGCGATGGCGAAGTGGCCAGGTATAGAAAAAGTGGTGGCATCACAGGTACTCTTTATGTGGAACCAATGAGTCATGATATTCAGTATGGTCTGGCTTTTTTCTTGGTTGGTCTGATTTTGTTTAAACAAACCGGAGAAAGTACTTTGATTGTTGCCGGTGCAGGAGCGAGTATTGCCAAACTGATTTATCGTCTGCTTGATGCTAGAGCCTGGGCTTTAAAGACAGCTCGTCAGACAGTGGAAGAATTGCGTCAGGAATCTCTCAATCACTTGGTGAATTTTCAGGATCAATTTTTGGTTCGTCGGATATATTATTGGGTTAACAAAAACTTATTCAGTTCAACCGCACTTTTCCCAGTTTTATTGATTGCCGCTCTACTCGGGAGAATGGAGTTGTTTTTGTATTTTTTCTGTGTCGGTTATACATTGTTTTCCATTCTGTTGTTTGGAAAGCAGATTTATGACTTAACAAAGGGAAGACTATGAACTATAAAATCAACACCGGTGTTATTTTAGCGGCCGGACAGGGGAATCGTCTCAATGCCCTTGGTGTACCCAAGCCTTTGGTTTTAGTAGGCGACCAAACATTGATAGACAGGAATATCGGACAGTTGTCCGGGGCTGGGGTTCAAGAGATTTATTTGGTGTTGGGTCACCAAAAACAGGAAATAAAGAAAAGAGTGTTTGGCGATCATCACCCACAAGTTGATCTGCGTTTTGTTGAGCCGACAGAAGCAGGTA
>DATDUP010000012.1:0-27081 GCA_035290345.1 Patescibacteria group bacterium | reverse complement strand
CCACTGTCTGCCACCTGAGTCCTCCAGGACAGTGCCTGGAAGGACGATGTAGACCTTCTTGCGGAGCCCGTCCGGGATAACACCCAAAATGGCCGGAACATCAGAAAGTCCGCAGTTAGCCATGAGCTCAACTGCCCTTTTCTGCACTTCCTCAATGTTGATGGATCTCTCCTTGTCCAGGAGAAAACCAACGAACCGGAGCTTGGTCAGGTCGAGCTTAGTTGGCTCAACATCTTTAATGACTCTCAACCACCCCGGTATGAGGTGGGGAACATTCTTCTGAGACGGAAATCCAGTTGCCATTTTTACCCCCTTGTTTGCGGCAAATTGTGCCCATCATTAGCCGGGGTTGTCCCAGCCTTCTTTTCACTTATTTTTGGTGAATTAAGCAAAAAGAAAACCGAGACAAACCCAATATAAAAGAACAATCTGACGCGTTAACTTAACATACTCAAAGGACTTTTGTCAATCTGTATGGTGGATTGAAACCCGATATTGATTATGATACTATAGCAGCTGAAATAACCTTTATCTTTGATCCACAATATGTCTTTCCTCCCCCCTAATTCCCTTATTGTCGCTGGGCCAGTAATCGTGGAAAACGGAAAAGTCCTTCTCAACAAAGAGAAAAAACCATCCGGTCCTTCACTATGGATGTTCCCAGGCGGGAAGGTAGAAGATTTTTCTTTACCATTGGAAGAATCCTGCCGCCGGGAAGCCCGGGAGGAATTGGGAATTGAATTGGCGGATTTACGGCTGTTCAAAATAATCATCAGTCAATGCCCGGAAAAAAAAGATGACCTGGCCATCCTCGTCCATTTCCTGGCCAAACGGGTAAGCGAAGTCAAGCCTGGTCCAGAAACAATTGAATGGGGTTGGCAGGATATAAATAATCTGCCTCCTGATTGTGCAGAAAATGTTTATACTGTCATTGAAGAACTAAAATCACAAAAACTATGAACCACCAAAGTCTCGCGGCTTTTGATCCGGCAATAAAAGAGGCAATCACCAATGAACGCCAGCGTCAGGAACATGGACTGGAAATGATCCCATCGGAAAACTTTGTTTCTTTGGCAGTTTTGGAAGCCCTAGGTTCGGTTTTTACTAATAAATACGCAGAAGGTTTTCCCGGCCGCCGGTATTATGGTGGCAACCAGTATACAGATATTATTGAAAGTTTGGCCATTGATCGGGCTAAACAACTATTCAAATGCGACCATGCCAATGTTCAGCCCTTGTCTGGTAGCCCCATGAACCAGGCAGTATATTTAGCTTTTCTCAAGCCCGGTGATACGGTTTTGGGCATGGATTTGAGTCATGGCGGCCATCTTACTCATGGCGCTCCGGTCAGCCATATGGGCAAACTTTTCAACTTCGTTCGCTACAAGACTCATCCGGAAAATCAAGGTCGGATTGATTTTGAAGAATTAATGAAATTAGCCAAAGAGACCCGGCCTAAAATCGTTCTCTGTGGTTATACTAGTTATCCTCGCGATTATGATTACGCAGATTTCAAACGCGTGGCTGATGAAGTCGGAGCCATTACCATGGCCGATGTGGCCCACATTGGTGGCTTGATTGCCGGCCAAGCCATGCGCAATCCTTTTGACTACGGCTTTGACATTGTAACCACCACGACACACAAAACCTTGCGCGGTCCACGCGGTGGCTTGATTCTCTCCCGAGGCAAAGTGGGTAATCCGTTCAAAGAACCGGAAATGACCAAAGAAAACATTCCGACCATTCTTGACCGTTCGGTTTTCCCCGGACTGCAAGGCGGGCCGCATATGAACAACATCGCGGCCATTGCTGTGGCTCTGAAAGAAGCCCAGGAACCAGAATTCAAAATCTACGCCGCTCAGGTGATAAGAAACGCCAAAACTTTGGCTGCCAAACTTACTTCTCAGGGCGTACAACTAATTACGGGCGGGACAGACAATCATCTCTTGGTTGCAGACACGCAAAATAGTTTTGACCTAGATGGCGCAACCGCAGAAAAAATCTTAGATAGTGTCAACATTACAGTCAACAAACAAGTGATCCCTGATGATCCTCTGCCTCCATACCGACCCAGCGGCATCCGTCTTGGCACTCCGGCCCTTACTACCCGTGGCATGGGAGAAGCAGAAATGGAATTGATCGGCACACTCATCTTCCGAGCTCTAAAAAACAACCAGGACAAAAAGGAATTGCAAGAAGTGCAAAACCAAGTCCGGACCCTGGCCGACCGTTTTCCCCTCTATCCTGAACTGGTATGAAACAAGGCGCGGCGAATGAGGAACAAACAAAAAAAATCGCAGCGAATTTTGCGACTGGTTTGAAAGGCGGCGAAACTATTTTACTGGTTGGAGAATTAGGGGCAGGCAAAACTACTTTTGTCAAAGGTTTGGGCCGGGCCCTAGGTATAGTTCAAGAAATAGTTAGCCCCACTTTCACCCTGCTACAGGTGTACGAAACTACCCAAGTCCCCATCCACCGACTCGTTCATGTTGACACCTATCGTCTGGACCAGGAGTCCCAATTGCGAGAAATCGGCCTAGAAGACTACTTGAACCAACCTGACACAGTGGTAGTCATTGAATGGCCAGAAAAACTACAAACCTTGCTCACGGTCCTTGAGCACCCTATCACCATAAAATTGCACACCGTTGGCCAAGAAAGAGAAATAGAATATGAATGAGATACGTCCCCAATTCGTCACTGCTATTGTCCCGGCCTTTAACGAAGCCACGACCATCGGCCCGATATTAGACGTGCTCATTACCTGCCCTTTGGTAGCGGAAATCATTGTCGTGGATGATGGTTCGCAAGATCAAACTGCTGATATTGCCCGGGCCAAAGGTTTACTAGTTATCAAGCATTCCCAAAACCAAGGCAAGGCAGAAGCGATGAAGACGGGCATCAATGCCACCACCAATAACATCTTTCTTTTTGTTGATGCTGATATTACTGGTTTGACCAACCGTCATCTGGAAAGAATAATCTCTCCCGTGCTCAAAGGAAGATACGATATGTACATCGGCATCCGCCGACGGCGCGTATATTGGCTCAATCGCATCCTTCACATTCTTCCTTTGATCGCCGGCGAAAGAGTAATCACCCGCACTCTTTGGGAATCGGTACCAGAAAAATATAAAAAAGGATTTCAAATCGAAATCGCTCTCAACTATTTTGCCAAAATCAATCACCACCGCATGAGCCGCACTCTCTTAGCCGGCATCCGACATCTTACTAAAGAAAAAAAACGCGGCTTTTGCCGTGGTTTCCTGGCTCGTTGGCAAATGAATAGCCAGATTGTTTTCATTTCCCTCCGTCTCTATGTCTTTGATCGCTTAATCCGTCTACTCTCTTCTAAGGAAAAACGACAACCACAATAATCCTGACGGTAGATATTCTTTTCTCTAACCAAACGAACCGCCTTCTCCTGACGGCCGTTTTTTTTCCAATCTTCGGACAGGTATTCTAAGCCATTTTCTTGAGCAATCGTTTGACCCAAAGGATTGATCTTCCGGGCGTCTTTGTTTCGACCCATAGTCAGACTAGTGGTAAAAATGTGACAACCCATATCCTGCGCTTGTCTGGCCGCTGCTTGTAAACGTAAACGAAAACATGCTAGACAGCGGTCCCCACCTTCTGGTTCTTCTCCACCTCCCCCAGCCACTGTTTCCCAATCCTGCGGCCGATAGACCCCATCAGTATATGGAATATTCATTTCTTGACAAACTCGAATCACTTCTTTTTTCCGCTTCTCATATTCCGTGTCTGGATAAATGTTGGGGTTATAAAAAAACACTTGCAAGATAAACTGCTCTGCTAATTCTGACAGAATCGCTATCGAGCAAGGCGCACAACACACATGTAAAAGCAGCTTCTCCATACTCAAAAATCAATTTTCTCCCGCTTGTGCCAAAGATGGAGTATCCGCCAGGCAATTTTTTCCTTTAATTTATGGACCCAACCCCGTCGTTCCCATTTTTTCTGATCCAGAGGCCTAGCCAGACGTAACCAGCGATTTACAGTATCATGTAAAATTTTCACTAAACGCGGATCATGGATGTCTACATTGGCCTCGTAATTGTCATAAAAGCTAGTTTGATCTAGATTGCTGCTACCTACCAAGGCCTGTTTCCGATCGATAATCATTCCCTTGCCATGGAACATCGTTTCCGACAAAAATACCCGCACCCCTAATTTTCTCATCAGGGCAAACCAGGCAAAGGCCGCATATTGGGCTAAACGCACATCCGAACGGAAAGGAATCAATAAATCGATCCTCACGCCTCGTTTGCGCGCTTGCCACAAAGCGAAAAGAAATTTACGATCAGGAAAATAATAGGGGGTGAATAAAATAACTCTTTTGGTCGCCTGACGAACCGCTTCGGTATATTTTTTTCGTACCCGCGACCGTTTACCCGCATCATCAAAAACAAAATCAATTTCTTTATCATGCGTGCCCAGCCGGTATTTCAAAAGATGACGCACAGCTGAACGCGGACCACCGCACATGATATATGACTTGGCAAAAGCCCGTAACAAGGAACGGACAACAAAACCAGAAAGACGCAAATGGATATCGTGCCAATCCGCCATATGACGACCGATATTCACCCCCCCGATGAAACCAATTTGTTCATCAATAATGAGAATCTTGCGATGAGTCCGACTCACCAACCGTCGCCACAAACCACGATAGCGATGCTGTCGTTCATGAAAAAATCTGATGTCCACTCCCGCCTCTCGGAGAGAATTTATTCGTCGGCGGGAAAGCCAAAAACTCCCCAGGGCATCGACGATGACTTTTACTTCTACTCCTTCTCTTGCCTTTCTCTCCAACAATTCAAAAAATGGCCGTCCGGCATCATCATCTAAAAATATATACAGTTCCCAATATATATTTTTCCTAGCTGCCTCTACCGCCTGAAACATTGCTTCCCAGGCCGAAGTTGAAGTCTGGTATACTTGAAAATCAGAATTGGACATATTGATTCCAATATATTACAAAAAAGCCTCCCCGACAAGGGAGGCCGCCGCCAATATTTAAACAATCAATGTCCCTTTAAACTTTTTTCCAGTCAGGGCCCGGCTAATCTGGGATAAATTTTTACCGCTGATGATTGCCACTTTAATCTTTTTTTTCTGGGCCAGACGGCTAGCGACTGGATCAAAAGGTAAATTCAAACCCGGAGTCCACTCATTGCCCACGATCTCTCGTCGGAATTCTGACCAGGAAATATGGACAATTTTCTTGGCCTGCGGATTAGTGCGCGGATCAGCCGTATAAACATACTCGATGTTGGAAAGATTCACCACCAAATCGGCCTGATAAGTAATTGCTTGCTGGACCGCATCATAATCAGTGGAAAAACCCGGCTTCCAGCCCGAAGCAATGATGACCGGTTTCCTAGTCTTCAATTTCTTTCTCGGATCCTGAACAATGGTCGGATCAGCCCAGTCTCGCAAGACGAGTTGAACCAAATGAGCATTCAACAACAAGGCCCTGATTCCCATCCATTCTATTTCTTCATTTTTTACCTTAGTCAATTGACGGGCAGCTGAATAATACTGGCGACAAATCCGGCCGCCCCCGACCACAATGACAAATTTTTGTCCGGTGGCTATTTCCTTTTTCAACCACTGACGAAACCGACGCAAGAACCCGACATCTATCCCTTCGGAATTGAACAACAGGGAACCACCGAGGGAGATAATTTGATATTTCTTTTTTGTGAGCATAATCGCTGTTTTTCTATTTGGGCCTTTCGAACTTTAAAACCCGAAGGAGTACGATAGGCTGTCCGACCCCGACTGGCACGGGCCGAAGAGTAATTACGCATATCTTATCGCTTCAAAACCAAGCTGACAAGAGTGTTCTCAAGCGAAAGGATTAACGCCCCTAAAAAGGCTGACCAAAATCCCACCACGACAAAACCTTCGAGAAAAGTACTGGCAAACCAAAAGATCAAGGCATTAATCACCAAAGTGAACAGACCTAAGGTCAAAATATTGACTGGCAAAGTCAAAAGAATCAGGACCGGGCGTAAGACCGCATTCAACAAACCGAGAACCAGGGCGGTAATAATGGCCGCATACCAACCAGACACGATTACCCCGGGCAGAAAGTAGGTCAAAAGCAACAGGGTGGCTGCAGAAGCTAGAAGACGCAAAATTAGTTTCATATTTTTCTTTTTTTATATTTAGCCAAACTAAAGAAAAAAAGAAACAAGAAAAAAGAACCAAGGGCACCAAATTGGACAGCTAATTTAATCCAATCCTGATTAGCCACCAAAGGCTCTTTGTCATAACCATCCATCTTGCCATCTCCATCCGTATCCGCGACTAAAGGATTGATCCCATTTTCATTTTCATAATTATCAGACAGTCCGTCGCTATCTGTATCTGCTTTAATCGGATCTGTGCCCTTAATTTTTTCTTCCGTGTCTAAAATCCCGTCTCCGTCGTCGTCGGCATCGGCATTGTTCCCCACTCCGTCCAAATCAGTGTCTACTGATTCGTTTTTATCAAGGGGAAAAGCATCAAGCAAGTCATTCACTCCGTCCAAATCCGTGTCTACTAAAAGTGGATCAGAGCCGACTTTGTTTTCCTCCCCATCATTCAGACCATCCCCATCCGTATCTGCTTTCGTCGGATCTGTACCCTTGTCTTTTTCCTCTTTATCAGTCAAACCATCCTCATCAGTGTCCGCCTTAAGCGGGTCAATACCAGCCGCTAGCTCTTCTTTATCAGAAAACCCATCCCCATCCGTATCTGCTTTCGTCGGATCTGTACCCTTGTCTTTTTCCTCTTTATCAGTCAAACCATCCTCATCAGTGTCCGCCTTAAGCGGGTCAGAACCAAGTTCATTTTCTTCTGTGTCAGTCAAACCATCATTATCATCATCCGGGTCGCTATTGTCTCCAATTCCATCTTTGTCTCCATCAGCCCATTCAGCTTTGTCTACGGGAAACAAATCCTTTTGGTCATCATGACCATCACCATCTGTATCTTTTTTGGTTGGGTCAAGACCCTTGTTTACTTCCTCGCCATCAGACAAAGTATCACCATCGGTATCTACTTTGAGAGGATCCGTGCCTCGCGTACTTTCGTCTGCATCAGTCAAAGAATCGTTGTCATCATCTGCATCCTCTTTGTTGCCAACATCATCTCCATCCGTATCTAAATCAATACTGTACTGGCCATTCGCCTCATAACCAGCTACCTCTTCACTTTTGATTGGTACTACTTTACCCGCTTCATTTTTAGCAGAAAAATTGGTTAAAACCGCCCGCAATTTATTTTCCCCTTCTGGTAAGACATACTCAATCCAGGCCTGTCTCGCCCCTTCTTTACCCAAATCCACCACTTGGGTGGCCCCAATCAGTTTATCATTATTGTAGAACTCCACATCTGCCGACAGAGAAGCAAAATCATTATTTACCACTACGGTATATAGTTTGACCTTATCTCCAGCAAAAGCATTGGGAGAAGAAAGGTAGAGACTTTGATTAACCACAAAAGAATAATTGGCCCAAGCCTGAGTCACGCCAAACAAAGACAAAACAACGACGGCTAATAAACCGAGACCTAATTTATTTTTTTTGTATTTCATATCTGTCCCTCTTAATAGTCACTATTATATCACCTTCTTCATCGGTCTGCCAGATTTCTGCTCCTTGTCGTTCCAATCTCTTCAACACCCGCACAGAGGGATGACCAAAATTATTTTTTCCAACCATGATCACCGCCTGAGCCGGACCCACCGTTTTTAAAAATCCTTCTTCACTGGAATACGCACTACCATGATGACCCACCTTGAGAATATCTGATCGCAAAATTTCTCCATATTTCTCTTGCAGTTTTTTCTCCTCTGCCTGCCCCAAATCCGCCATGAACAGAATACGAAAACGAGGAAAGATTAATTGAAAAACCAAAGACGTGGTATTGGCGTCAATTTTGTCAGGCGTGATGAAAAAAAATTGCAAACGCCCGGCTGAAAAAACCCATTGAGCTTCTTTGGTGTCAGTAATTACCCGTACTCCCTCGGCGGTCAGGGCCCGCTGTAACGATTGCCAAGCCGGAGCCAGGCTGGTTTGACGAGGATCAAGAACAATATTTTTGACTTCAAACCGGCGAAGGACTTCCTCGCAACCTCCATAGTGATCAAGATCAGCATGAGTGATGAAAAGATAGTCGATCTCTTGAACAAAAAAAGGCAGGTAGCGACCGAGCCGGCTGATCACGGTCGCATCCGGGCCACAATCCACTAAAATCTCCAGACCTTGAGGCAAAAGAATCAGAGTGGAATCCCCTTGGCCGACAGCCAAGAAAACCACCCCCTGTCTATTCATTTCTTGTTGATAGCCCACCCAAACCAGACAAAAAATAATCACTAGTATGATTAACCTACGCATATTTTTTCCACCAGTAAAAAAAGAAGAAGAGATAAAACCCACCGGCTAAGTATCCAGACAAGAATACTTCTTTGTTGACCTTTTCGCCTAAAAAAGAAAACAAGGTGGCCGCGCTAACCAGATAACGTAAAAGAGCATAAGGAAACACGGCCAGCAATTTAGCTAAAGAAAATGACAGAACAGAAGACAAAACTGCTGCCAATCCGCTCACCATGGCCAAAGGTATGGCCCAGAGCAAAGCCAGATTAGCCACTGGAGCGATGACAGTCAGCTGAGAAAAAGATTTTAAGGTCAGGGGCAAAGTAAACAACCAAGCGCTCATCGTGGCACTCAAATTAGTGCGCAATTGAAAATAATTAGGGAGGAATCGACACCACCTTTCCCAAAAATTGGTCAAAAACAGCAGACCAAAAGTAGCCAAAAAAGAAAGTTGGAAACCCAAGTCATAGCGCAGAGAAAACGGACAATACCCAACCATCAAAACCGCCACACTGAAAAGAAAAACGTAGGCGCGATTATCCCCGGCAAAAAACAAATTGGCAGTGGCCATTAATCCCGCTCGGACGACTGACGCACTCGCCCCGGTCAACAGAATAAATCCCAAAACCACCAACATCCCAATTGTTTTTCTAATCTGAGGCAAAGGAATCCGACGTAAAGCCAACAAAACAGCGTTCACCACCAAAGTAACATTGTAACCAGAAACAGCCAGGATGTGAGCTGTGCCGGTTTGTTGAAAATATTTTTCTTCTTCTCCTAAACCACCCGTATAACCCACCAACAAACCAGAAAGGAGGGAAGCGTCTGGTTCTGGCCAAAGTTGCTGAATCCGGTTCAACAGCCAAAAACGGAGTTGATACAACCTAGAAAAAAGAAAACTGACTCGTTGTTGTCTGCCAACCTCGACAACCTGTGGCCAACGGCATTGAAAAAAAACCCGCTGCGACCAAAGGTACCCGGGATCGGCCGGCTGAATCTGACAATGAATCAGCAATTGATCGCCATAGTGATATTGGGGAAAGAGAGGCAGATATAAAATAAGCCTAAGGCCATCAGCTGATTCCACTCTGACCTTTTGTTGATGTAAATCCGACACGGGTTCGTCTATCAGCCGAACTGATCCTTGAAATTCTCCTGTCGGCAACTGCCCTATGTTATCCCCTAGCCAAGTGGCGGTCCAAAAGATCGCACTACTAAAAATAACTGAAGCTAAAAAAATTTTCTGGATACGGGCGGGAAGAAAAAATGGGGAAACTATGGCCAGTGAAACAAACAAACCAGGCAGCAAAAAATTTACCCCGGCCACGACTAAATCCGCGGTAGCCAGCCAGACACCGGCTAAAAAACAAAAACAAAACCCAATCAGGATTTTGCTTTCCGCAAAATTTTCTCCCTCCATAATCCCCTCCTTTTTTCCGTCTAGATTACGATATTAATCAAACGGCCCTTGATATAAACTATCTTTTTGATTTCCTTGTCAGTCAACCATTTCTCTATCGCCGGGTCAGCTAAAGCGGCTGCTTTTACTTCTTCTTCTCCAGCGGTCGCCGATAAATCCACATTGGCCCGTACCTTCCCATTTATCTGCACCACCACCGTCATGGTATTCGCGATTATCTTTTCTGGTGAATATTGAGGCCAGGTAGATTGAGAAATAGATTTTTTCTCTCCTTGCGCCGCCCACAATTCTTCTGCCAAATGAGGAGCAAACGGTGAAAGCAATTGCAACAAGATGCGGTACTGAGAGCGACCAAAAGTATTTTGCTTGGTCAGTTCATTAGTCAATTCCATTAATCGGGCCACAGCTGTGTTGAAGTGCATCTTCTCGATATCTTCACTCACTCGTTTAATTGTTTGATGTAACACAGCCTCCACTTCCTCGTTTTCTTTCTTTCCGACCCGCGTCTGAAGATTCCAGACTTTTTCCAAAAAACGACGCACACCAACCAAACCATTGGTATCCCATTCCACTGCCTGGTCAAACGGCCCCATGAACATTATATAGGTACGTAAAGCATCAGCTCCATATTTTTCTACCATTTCATCCGGATTGACCACATTGCCCCGGCTCTTACTCATCTTCTCTCCGCCTTTAGCCAAAATCATCCCGTGAGAAGTACGTTTTTTGTATGGCTCCGGACAAGGTACTACACCCAAATCATAAAGAAAATGATGCCAGAAACGAGAATACAGCAAATGCAGAACCGTGTGTTCCATTCCCCCATTATACCAATCCACGGGCAACCAATATTTCAACAACCTTTCATCCGCTAATTTTTTCTTGTTCCGCGGATCGCAATACCGCAAGAAATACCATGAGCTTCCCGCCCAATTTGGCATGGTGTCCGTTTCCCGCCGGGCTGGACCCCCACAACGCGGACACTTGGTGTTCACCCAATCTTCCATGGCTGCCAATGGTGATTCACCAGTATCAGTCGGCTCGTATTTCTTCACTACCGGTAGTTTCAAAGGTAATTCCTTTTCTGATAAAGGCTCCCACCCCCCACAATTATCACACCACACCAAAGGAATGGGCTCACCCCAATATCGTTGGCGGGAAAATACCCAGTCGCGCAATTTATAGTTTACTGCCCGCTGACCCAGGTCGTTTTTCTCTATAAAGGAAATGATTGGTTCACGGACCTCATCCCAACGTTGGCCCGAAAATTCCTTGGGCTCCTCCAAAATTCCGTCCGGTTCTCGGTAAAAAACCTCCAAATTCCTCACCTTTTGGGCCAAATTTTTGTCAACCGGGAAGAGTACTGGTTTCAATGGCAGATTGTACTTCTTCGCAAAAGTCCAATCCCGTTCATCATGAGCTGAGCAACCAACTATCCCCGTACCATAATCGACTAGAGCAAAACTAGCCACCCAAATTGGCAGATCTCTTCCAGTACCCAGGTAATTATCGACATACCGGCCGGTAAAAATTCCCTCCATGTCTTCATTAATATCAAACCTCCCACCCATTTTTTTCTTCTTTATTCGATCCACAAATTCCATAACTGCCGTTTCTTGGTCAGTCCCCTTAACCATTTCGTACACAAAAGGATGTTCGGGAGCAATAATCACAAACGTCTGGGCCATGAAAGTCTGGGGAATGGAATCATAGACCTGAAACTCTAAATCTAGGTCCTTGACCTTATGTTTAAAATTCACGCCTTCACTCCGGCCAATCCAATTAGTCTGTTGAATCTTGGCTTGAGGAATATAATCAACCGTATCCAAACCAGCCAAAAGCTGATCAGCATATTTTGTAATAGCCAACATCCATTGTTCTTTTTCTCGTTTTTCCACTGTGCCGCCACAACGTTCGCATTTACCATCAACCACTTCCTCGTTGGCTAAACCAATTTTACAAGACACACACCAATTGATCGGCATGGCCTTTTTGTAAGCCAATCCTTTTTTGAACAATTGCAGAAAGATCCACTGTGTCCAGTGATAATATTCCGGATCAGTGGTGTCGACAACTCGTGACCAATCAAAACTAAATCCCAACATTTTCAATTGTCGGGTAAAGGTGGCAATATTTTCTGCTGTCACTTCTGCTGGCGGACGTCCGGTCTTGATCGCGTAATTTTCCGTTGGTAAACCGAAAGCGTCAAATCCGATGGGGAACAAAACATTCATCCCTTCCATCCGCTTTTTCCGGCAAATCACATCCATGGCTGTAAACGGCCGTGGATGCCCCACATGCAAACCAGCGCCGCTGGGATAGGGAAACTCAATCAAACCATAAAATTTCGGCTGATCAGAAAAATCCTTAGCTTTAAAAACACCGCTTTTTTCCCAGTGTTTTTGCCACTTCAATTCAAGATCCTTGGGGTTATAATTGTCCATAACAAGATGGAGATATTTTAACCAATCTGAGGTAAAATGGCAAATCTTGACAAAATGATCATCCCTTGATATATTGAATTGTTCTTTTCGGACGAAAGTAAGGGCACACAACCATAACATCGGAGGGAGCAATGCGGGAAATCGACAAGCAGAGGCTGGAGAATGGGTTCTCCTGGTTCCTGATCTTCAAGACAATCGCTGTTCTGGTGATTGCCATCGGAAGCCTGTTCCTAGTTTGGTCCTTTCTGGACATGGACAGGGACGGAAGTAGGAACGGCAAGGACAACTGTGTCTTTCTGCACAACCTGGATCAGTTGGACACTGACCACGATGGAGACGGGGATGTCTGTGATGATGATGATGACAGCGACGGCGTCCCGGACGAGAAAGATAATTGCCCGCAAAGCTACAACCCCAGCCAGAAGGATCAGGACCGAGATGGGTATGGCGATTGGTGTGACACCACACCTTACGGCCCCACCCATCTATCCGACTGCTGACGTCCGCCAACAAGCAGGGACGGCCGCTCCGTGCGACCGTCCCTGCTACCCACCTTAGACCTACCAGGTCTTTTTTATTATGTTTTTTCTTTCATCTTGAGAACCACTCTTTCAATGGCTTTGACAAAGGCCGCGGTCCGCAAATCAATTTGATATTTTTCTTTAGTTTCCCAAACTTCATTAAACGCCTTCTGCATTATAGGTTCTAGCTTGGCAAAAACTTTAGCTTCACTCCATCTTTCATTTTTCACATTTTGTTCCCATTCAAAATAACTAACTGTCACCCCACCGGCATTAGCGAGAACATCTGGTACCAACACTTTTCCTTGATTCTTGAGAATCTCATCCGCTTCTGGTGTGGTCGGGCCATTGGCCATTTCCACAATCACTTTGGCTTTTATTCGCCCGGCATTTTCTTGGGTGATTTGGTTCTCCATCGCCGCGGGCACTAAAATATCTACAGGTAATTCCAACAACTGTTCATTGGTAACATGCTGACAAGGACCGTCAATCGGTATTTGTTTTAGATCGCAAACCATACCCAGACAATAACAGCCAAGCAAGCCGCCCGCGCGTTTGATATCCTCTGCCTTACTGATCTCAATACGCTCGGGATTATATACCCCACCTTTGGAATCGCTCAAAGCCACAATCCGGTAACCATCCTGGGCTAATAATTTGGCCATATAGCCACCGACATTCCCCATACCCTGGACAGCGACCGTGGTTTTTTCCGGAATCAAACCAAGTTTTTTGGCTAATTCGCGGACAACATAGACACCACCCTGGGCAGTGGCCGTTTCCCGGCCTTCTGAACCGCCCTGGGCCACGGCCTTGCCAGTGATCACCCCAGGATCAGCCTGACCAATCAATTTTTCATATTCATCACGCATCCAGCCCATAATTTCCGGAGTAGTATACATATCCGGGGCCGGCACATCCTTGTCCGAACCAAGGTACCGCCAAATTTTTTGGACATAGCCGCGGGACAGTCTTTCCAATTCTCCACTAGACAACTCTTTGGAATTGACAATTATCCCCCCTTTGCCGCCCCCCATGGGAATATTCACTGTCGCGCATTTTATCATCATCCAAAAAGACAGAGCTTTGACTTCTTCTTCAGTCACTTGCCAATGATAACGAATACCGCCCTTATAAGGTCCGAGAGCATTATTATATTGCGCCCGATAACCGACAAAGACTTTTGTCTCTCCATTATCCATCGTCACCGGGATAGATACTTTCATCACCCGATCAGGAAATTTAAGGATCTCCCAGTACTTTTTTTCTAGGTTCATTATCTGGCCAGCCTTATCCAGCTGGGCCAAAGCATTGAGGAAGGGATCATTGGTCATAAGTAATTTTTATAATGAATGGTATTTTAGAAAGAAAACAAAAAACCAGCAAGCTGGGGATAACCAAAACCAGGGTGTTAGCCCTGGTATTTGTTAGTTAAGGTGTTTGTCTAGCATCTCTTTTATTTTTTCCTTAGTCACCCCGCCCACGATCTGGTCCACCACTTCACCATTCTTAAACAGCAAAAAGGTGGGGATGCTCATGACCCGGAATTGACCAGCTGTGGTCTGGCTTTCATCAACATTCAATTTAGCGATTTTCACTGGCTTACCCGCATATTCCTCAGCCAATTCGGCCACAATCGGACCCATCATTTGGCAAGGTCCACACCAAGGAGCCCAAAAATCCACCAATACCGGTTTATCGGCTTTGAGGACTTCGGACTCAAAATTTTGGTCATTCAAAATAATTTCCGCCATATAAAATTAGGGAATAATTAATTTTTTAACTTTTATTTCTTCTGTATAAACCTCTAAAATATCGCCCACTTCTATCTTGTCCTTTCCTTCAAAACGCAAACCGCATTCTGTGCCTTTAGCTACCTCTTTCATATCAACTTGACCGACTTTGCATTGCAATAATTTGCCTTCACCCACTTGATCACCTTGACGTTTTATCCTTACTAAGCTATTTGGTTTAATGCTCCCATCCAACACTTGACCACCAATGGTCATGGCCCGTTTATCTGTACGGAAAATCGCCAAAACCTTCACTCGCCCCAATTCAGTAATCACTTGTTCTTTGTCCAACATTTTTTCTAATTCACTCCTGACCCAGTTAATCAAATCATAGATAACCAAATATTTCAAAAAGGTAATACTCTTGTCTCGCATCAACAATTCCGCGCTAGGCGTAGCATTGACATGAAAACCGATGACAATCGCATTCCCGGCTTCTGCCTTATGCACATCATCTTCAGTCACATTGCCCAACCCCTTACCTACAATACGCACTCCCACTTCCTCGTTATGTAATTTTTCCAAAGAACCAATAATCGCTTCTAATGATCCCAACACATCGGCCTTAATCAACAAATCTATGGACTTGGTCTGTCCCGTCTCTTGCCGATTGTCCGCGGAAAACAGGCTGGTCTTTTCGGCTCCGGTCTGTTGCATCTTTTTCTCTTTCACATCAATTTTTGTCGCGGAAGCAGCCACGCCCAAATTCATGATATCGCCAACTTCTGGCGCCACTTTAAAACCAATGATCTGGGCAGGATTAGAAGGACCTGCCGCATCTATTTCTTGGCTATTATAATTCCGCATCGCCCGAACTTTCCCGTAAATCTCATTATTAACAACTAAAGGATCACCTCGATGCAACGTGCCAGCCTGGACTAAAATTGTGGCTACTGGACCCATTCCCTTGTCCACATGCGATTCAATGACCGTACCTACGGCCGGACCATCAGCTTGAGCGCGAATTTTGTCCTGGTGCATTTCCGCTACCAAAAGCAAGACATCGAGAAGTTTATCAATATTTTGCTTCTGTTTAGCGGAAATTTCTACCATGGGCACATCTCCACCCCACTCTTCACACAATACCCCTCTTTGTGACAATTCTGTACGCACTCGTTGAGGATCAGCACCTTCTTTGTCTACCTTGTTGATAGCGACCACGAATGGCAGACGAGCAGCTCGGATGATCCGAATCACTTCTTCGGTCTGAGGTTTGACTCCATCGTCAGCCGCTACGATCAGGATGGCGATATCCGCTACTTTTGCTCCCCGACTCCGCATAACAGTAAAAGCCTCATGTCCGGGAGTATCAATAAAAGTAATCGCCCTTTCTTTTTGCGTCTTGGGATCGCGCCAAATGGTTTGGTAGGCGCCAATGTGCTGAGTAATGCCTCCTGCCTCGGTGTCAATAACATTAGTTTGTCGAATGGCATCCAATAATTTAGTTTTACCATGATCAACATGGCCCATGACTACGATAACGGGCGGACGCTGTTCCGCATCGCTGTGTTTGGCCAAAGCCTTTTCTAAAGCATCTTCTTTTTCTTGTTCTCGTTGGATAGTACCTTGATCCTCAATCTCTTTTTCAGCCACAAACCCTAATTCCGCCGCGATAATGGCCGCTGTCTCATAATCAATATTCTGATTCTGATTAGCCAAGATCCCGTTCTTCATCAACTCCGTAATCACCTGCACCACTGACATATTCAACCGACCGGCGAAATCCTTCACTGTAATTAAATTCGGCAACAAGATTTTTTCCCCGCTCTGTAGACGCATTTCTTTTTCCAATTTTTTCTTTTCCTCCTGTTCTTTCCTTTTCTTGTCTTCTTGATCCTTTTTTATGTACCGCCAACGTTTCAAAATCTGAGTGGCTACTTTGTTATCCACCTTTATCGCCTTCTGGCCAATATCAAAACCATACTGAGGAAGGATCTCCAGCATGTCTTTGGTGTTTATCCGTAATTGTCTCGCTAGTTCAGTGACATTCATAAAGGTATGCCCAGCCATTATACGGACATTGCTCCTAAAAGTCAAACTCGTGCAAGGTTACCTTTATGGGGGGCAACACTTTACTAGATTAAAGGTTACAAAGGGTAACTGTAACCAATTTTTAAAACAAAATAACCGGTTGCTAGCCGGTCATTTTCTATCCGATCAGATCAAGAAGAAAAAAACTTATTCACCAATTGGTTGACCCTTTCTTCCACTTCTTCCTTAGCCAAAGGAGACTTTTCTCCTGATTTTTCCAACCAATCAATAATTATGGATAATAGGTATTTCATCCCTGGAATAACATGCTTGTTTCGATCCTCAGCATAGGAGAAACGAATATGGCCGGCGCCGGCTGAACCAAAATCACTCCCAGCCAAAACCGCGATCCCTTTTTCTCGCAATAACCATTCGCTCAAATCCTTGTCAGTTTTGATTTGAAGAGTATCACGCACATAAGGCAAAGATAGAATCTGGGTAAAATTAGGGAAGATATAGAAAGCGCCTTCTACGGGATTGGGAACGACATACGGTGCTAGTAAATTCAAACAATCATAAAGAAAATTACCTTTGCGTTCATACTCCTGATAATCCGCTCGGAGAATAGGAGCGATTTTTTCCTGAACTGAGGCGTATTTATGACCATCAATTTCCACTTCCCCAAAAATTGCGCCCGTGGCGATCTGATGCTCGCGACAAACACAGCTCCATTTATTGATCGCTAAGCGGCCAAAAACCTCGATCAGCCAAGCCGGAGCAACAACAAAGCCCACTCGCCAGCCGGTCATGGCATAGTTTTTAGACAGGCCATTGAGATTCACGGTCCGTTCCAACATCCCGGGAATTGACAAAAAACTGAAATGCTTTCTTCCCCCAAAAACTATTTGGTCATAGATATCATCGAACAAAACAAAAAAATTATACTTCTGGGCCAAAACCGCAATTTGTTCCAACTGCGCTTGCGTCAACATCATACCAGTCGGATTCTGAGGGGTGTTCAAACACAGAATCTTTATTCCAGAATTTTGGGCCAAGATTTTTTCTAAATCCGCCACCACAAATTCCAAGCATTGGGTCTTTTCATTATGCCGGGCTGGCCAGCTGATTTCTTGACCATGCGTATAAAAACTAGCTAAGGATTGATAGATTGGATAGCCTGGATTCTGGATAATTATTCTATCCCCCTCAGCTAATAAAGCTTGGATAGTTAACTCAATTCCAGGCTTACCACCGGGCATGAACATAATATTGTCTTTGGTGATCGGTATTCCTCGGGTTTCTGTCCAATAACGGGCAATATTTTCGCGCACTTGAGGAAAGCCGGCAAAATGACTATATTTTGTCTGCTTGTCTGCCAAAGCCGCCCGGGCCACTTCAATAATGGGTTCCGGAGTGGTCGGACCAGTATCGCCAATATGGAATTTATAAACCTGGGGGAATTTTCCAGAACGCTCCACTTCCATTACTTTCGCCCCAAAACCAAAAGCCGTTTCTGTGCCCAAGTGGTTAAGAGCTGGATTGAGACTGACATTGGGCTGCCAGCCTTTTTCTTTTAAAAACTTTGGTAAGTCACTCATACGTTTTTACTCGCTTTGATTACTTTGTCCAGTAATTTCTCTCCGACCAAGCCAGCGTGGACATAGACGCCATCGGCCGTATCTGATTTGAGATAGGTTTCAATAGCAATGTTACGATCCTCATATTTGGCCGGCAACAGGAAAGGATAGAGAAAGCCCTTCCAACCCGCATGCAAGATAATTGTTCTTTCCCTTTCTTCGTCAGCAAAAATCGCCTGGGCTTTTTTCGGATCTTGACGACGTAAATCCTCGAATAACTGTGGTGAAGTGACGGCCACGATTTTTACATCCAGATTGACCAACAAGTCAGGTAGGACAGCCAGAGTATTAGCTAACAAAGTGCCGCCGGAAATCGCCAACACCACCTTTTTCTTCCCATTATCTTCATGCGCCCGATACACATAAGCACCGTTAATTGCCTCTCTGGCCTCTGGTACGCCATTACCCCGTTCAAAAACGGGTGTATCCGGTCGAGACACGGAAAGGGCGATCGGTTCTCCCTTTTCCAGGGCATAAAACAACATTTCTATAGTTTCATTAGCATCCATCGGCTTAAAGACTTTTATCCCAGGATAGGCGGTAAACAAACTCAACCAGTATAGACCTTGGTGAGTGGGACCATCCTCGCCCGTCTCCGGACCGTCATGAGCCGCCAACATAATGAAAAAACCTTTGTTCGCCGGATTCAAATGATTGCCGATCAAGGCCAGACGCACCGCATTACTCATCATGGAAGTGAAAACAGCGTAAGAACTAAATACGGAAACTGGAGCAAAACCACCTGGCAAACGATCAGCGGTCAAGGCCGTACTCATCATGGCCATATTTTGTTCGGCAATACCAAAACGCAAACCTCGACCCAAGGGATTGTTCCGATCAATCAACCCATAAACTTTTTCTGCTTTGTCCACTAGAATTGACTTGCTTAAATCACCAGTGCCAGCCCAGAAAAAAGCTGTCTGCTTCATCAGCCATTCAAAAAAGGCTTGCGTTGCTTTCCGAGTAGCTACTTTGTTTCCCGCCGTAAATGACAGTTCTTCCGGAAGCACTTCTGGTCGTCTGATGGACAAAGGATTAACTAGCGGCCGCCCAGGCAGAGCTTGGCGCATTTGTTCTACCAAAGACTCCTCTGTTTTCATTCCCTTTCGCACTGTTTCCAACCGATCCGCAATATATTCCACCAAATCCGGAGTAAGTTGGGTAAGAATCGCCTTAACATCTTCACCCACCTTGCCTTCTTGGCCGGGAATATCAAAACCTAATTCTTTCATCAAAGACAGATACTCTTCGTGCTTAGCTGGCGTGCCATGCGAGGTGGCCGTATTTTCCATTGATCCATACTTTTTTCCTTTAATCGTTCGCGCCAAAATTACAGTCGGACTACCATTGGCAAAAACTTTTTTCGCGGCCAGATGATAGGCATAAGTGCATTCTTTAAAATTGTGCCCGTCAATCTCAATCACATTCCAACCCAACCCCAGCCAATGGTTGATATAGGGTGTCAGAATGACTTCTTTGATATCACCGTCAATTCCATAATTATTGTAATCTAAACTGACGATGACATTGTCCGCCCCGACTGTGTTCAAAATATTACGCGCTTCATAAGTCATTCCCTCCTCGCTTTCGGCATCACCCATCAGTACCCAGATCTTAGTGTCTAAACCACAACTCCGATGGACAATCCCCATGCCGCCAGCTCCCGGAAACCCATGTCCAGACGGACCAGTCGCTAAATCGCTAAAAGGATAATAGTTCTCAATATGACCCTGCGGACCGTCCCATTTGCGAAAAAACGGTAAATCCGCTGGCTTCACTATATTATATTTTTTGTAATCCACTTTCTTTCCGGCCCGCTGCAGACATTCGTAAAACAAAGACATCCCACCATACAAACCAGCGGAACAATGACCAGCTGACCAAACCATTCGATCCCGTCCAGGATGTTTAGGATCTTGATAATCAAAAACCATGGCTCCGCCTAAAACCAAGGACAGAAATTGTTCAGTTTTACTGCTCGCTCCACCCGGATGTCCCGAACGAGAAGCTTCCAAAGCCGCAAACATTAGACCTCGCATCAATCGTGCGGCTTGTTCTAATTTATCAAGTTCCAGGCCGGGAAAATCAGCCAAATCCGCACCCCAAAGACGGAGATAGGAGCCACCAGCGATATTATGATTAAATCTTTCTGGCTCTTTGTCCCGCAAGCTTTGCCAGTCTTTTTCTTTAAGGAGATTATAGGCCATATGATATCGTATGAAATTATTTTATGAGTGATATTATATAACACCAGAAAAAAAAGGCAAGACGCCCATTCACTGATTTCGGGGAATAAAGTCAATGTTTCAAACGAGTCTCTTTGCGCGCTAACAAAACATAGCCCTGACTCTCCAACCATCGCCCCAAGACAAGCATTTCCAACAAAGAATAAAGCTCACAAATCGCCAAAGACAATGGCCGGGTCTTTTGTTTCAGCCAACACAATAGTTGATTAAGCTGACGTAAGAAAAAAAACCTCTTTTGGGCTTGCAGGGCTGGCCCGATCTCATCAGGATGGACAAAAAACTTTGCCCAAACCGTAGTGTATAAATTTAAAATCCGGAACCCGGCCGCTTCTAAAAATTCAACTAAGACAGCTTTAGGGTAAAGGGAAATATGAAAACGGGCATGAGGATCAACATTCAGTCCCCGCTTCTCCAGATAGCGACGGATATAGGCGTGTCGGCCCAAAGTAGACTCCGCAAACATAGTTAAGTACCCGCCATCCTTCAATACCCGGTTTATTTCCTTCAACCATGGTCTGACTTCTTTCACATGTCCAAGAACATCACTAGTATAAACAACATGAAAACTTTCATCCGCAAAAGGAAGATTCTGTCCATCATACCAGACCACTTCTGTGTTTACACCACTCTTTTTTGTCTTTTCTCTAGCCAGATTGACCTGCAGATTCACCACTTCTGCCCCTACCACATCAGCCCGACGACCCAACATTTTCTTTAAATCGACCAAAGTCGCGCCAGTACCGCAGCCCAGATCCAAAACCCGAAACGGAGCGGCCAAATCTGTATTCTGTTGCCAATATTCTTTAGCCGCTTTTCTCACATACCGGTATAACAAAAATTTCTTGGGGTAAAAAATCAGCTTCCCCCAATCTTTCATTGTCACCTTGTCCTGTAAAAATACCGGGGTAGAATCCCAAAGTTCGGCCCCATCTGACCCTACCACCCCCCAACCCTGTGTTTTTGGCTCCATAGACTGCTATTGTAGCACAGCCAAAAGCCAATTGACAGCCTCTAATATTTTTGTTATACTAACCACGAAAATTAACAAATCCAGATTTTTCCAGTTAATTTTGTTGCTAAGATTAGGTAAAAAGTGTGATTTTTTCTTCTCTGTGTCTTATAACGGCCTTCCATGGCCGATCATCCCAATTACCTTTGGCTAAACAAATTAGCCATTTCTAAGATAGCCCTCGCTATCTTGTCGTCTTCGTGACAAAAAGCTGGCTTTCATTTGGTTAGCATTTTTATTTATGCCCTATCTACTCTATATTGGTATTCCTCTCCTGGCCGCGGGTATTGGCTTGTTTTTGGGTTATCTGTTGCGCAAACTCTTGGCTCAAGCCCAGGCCAATTCGGCTGAAGTTCGGGCCGAAAAACTGGTCGCCGAAGCTAAAAACCGCGAACAAGAAGTCCTGCTCAAAGCCAAAGAAAAAGCGATCAAGATCATAGACGAAAGCAAGTTAGAAGAACAACAGCGTCGCAATGAACTACGCAAGGTCCAAGCCCGTCTGGAACAGCGCGAATCTTTGTTCGACAAACAATTATTGGAATTTGAAGATCGAAAAACCAAACTCCAACACAAAGTCGAGGAAATCCAGAATATCAAACAAAAAATTGACACTGCCCAGGCCCAGGCCATGGCTAAATTGGAACAAATCTCTGGCCTGACTAAAGATCAAGCCAAAGAAGAACTGATGAAAAACATTGAAGAAAAAAGCCGGGATGATTTGATGGTCCGTATCATGAAAATAGAAAAAACCAACAGTGAAACTTACGAAGAAAAAGCGCGAGAAATCATCTTAGATTCCATCCAACGCTGTGCCGCTGATCATTCTTCAGAAACAACCTCTACCGCCATCACCCTGCCCAACGACGAAATGAAAGGTAGAATCATTGGTAAAGATGGACGTAACATCAAGACTATTGAAAAACTTACTGGCTGTGAACTTATTATTGACGAAACTCCAGGAGTGCTTCTCATCTCCAGCTTTTCACCAATCCGCCGCCGTGTCTGTTTCTTGGCTCTAGAAAAATTAATTAAAGATGGACGCATTCAACCGGCCCGAGTAGAATCTTTCATCGAAGAAGCTAAAAAGGAATTAGCTGTTGATATTAAAAAGGCGGGTGAAGAAGCCTTATACAAACTCGGGATTACAGGCATCGATCCCAAGCTGGTCTCCATTGTCGGCCGGTTGAAATACCGAACCAGCTATGGACAAAATGTCCTTAACCACTGTATGGAAGTGGCCTACCTTTCCGGTACCATTGCGGAAGAACTCGACTTAGATGCGGCCAAAGCTAAAAAGGTTGGTTTTTTCCATGACATCGGCAAATCCGTTGATCAAGAAACCCAGGGTGGCCACCCGGAAATTGGAGCGACAATCTTAAAGAAATTCGGTCTAGACGAGGATGCGCAAGACGCCGCCGCCCATCACCACGATGACAAACCAGAAAAACTAATCACTCAGATTGTGAAGGCAGCTGATGCCATTTCTGGGGCCCGGGTCGGTGCCCGTCGCGATACTTATGAACAATATGTAGCCAGATTGGAAGAATTGGAAAACACAGCTAAAAGTTTCCCAGGCGTAGAAAAAGTCTATGCCATCCAGGCGGGTCGCGAAATTCGCGTCTTTGTCCAGCCAGAGGAAATTGATGATTACAAAGCCTACAACCTGGCCAAAGACATCGCCCGCAAAATTGAAAACGAATTACAATATCCCGGAGAAATCAAAGTCAACGTCATTCGAGAAACTCGGGTCATTGAATACGCTCGTTAATCGGAAAGCACAAAAACAACCGGCAATTTGCCGGTTGTTTTATTTTACCCTCTGGTCGTAAACTTCCTTCAAGCAGAAATCTGCTCAAGGGAAGGGTACGGCAGGAGGGGTTTAGACGAAAGGAATGATCATGAGGGGGTGTTGAAGACGCGATCCAGGACCTCCCGGATGGTGAAGGGGGTAGATACACTGAAGTCGCCGAGAATGGCGGAAAGCAAGTAAGCCGCTTCTGCTGCTTCACATGGCACCTGAATCACGGTCTCCAACGTGAATTTACGCCTGAGGCAGCAACCCAACACCTCAGGACACAAGATTTCCAATTGTTCCCTGGTCATGTCCCGACACAGAATCCTTATTTTTTCCTGTTTCACTGTCGGCATGTCTCCTCCTTATTGGTGGTCATGGCTAATAATCAAATACCAGGTAATCAAATAAACTACAAGGAGATGCTGTGGATAAAAAAAATGGCTCTATTGACATAAAAAACCTAAAAAGTTATAATTGTTGTGTAAAATAAGCCAATAATTTGAATCTTTATTCTCTCTTGCAGAGAAAAGATTCGGGGAGATTACTTATGAATAAAGCCGAACTTGCGCAAGCAATTGCGGATAAGGTCAGTGTTTCTAAAAAGGAGGCAGAAGGAATGGTCGCGGCGTTCGTTGATATTGTGACTACCACTATCAAAGGTGGAGGTGAGGTGACGATTGCTGGTTTTGGAGCTTTCTCAGCTCGACAAAGAGCGGGACGAGTGGGTGTAAATCCTCAAAATCCAAATGAAAAAATTCAAATCCCGCCAGTAGTTGTACCAAAATTCAAGGCTGGCAAAGGACTCAAGGATGCTTTAAAGAAATAAAAAACGCCCCGCAAGGGGTGTTTTTGTGTCAGGGGGGAGAATCGAACTCCCGACCTTAGGGTTATGAATCCTACGCTCTTACCGTCTGAGCTACCCTGACAAAAAAATAATTTTCAAAATATACTCCTGTCCTCTAAAAGTTAAACCCCCCTTTCTTTTCTTTTGTCTTCATCTGCTTCCAAATGTAAGGCTGTCTCCAGTCTCCCTGCGGCTATTTCTACACCTCTGGTCTGTGATTTTACTTTGGCTAAAGTTCTCCAGGCCGCTTCCCAATCTTCTTGATCTATCTCGGTTTTAGCCTGAGCCAATGTAACCAAGGCTTGTTCCAATTCCTCTTGCATGCCCTGAGCCATACCTCTTTGTTCTTCCTTCATCTTTCGGCGATATTCCTCATCAATAATCTGGTCAGGTTGAAAGGTTTCGCTATCCATATACGTCTAATTAATATAAAACAAGCAAAGTAGTCCGTAGGGGAATCGAACCCCTGTTGCCAGAGTGAGAATCTGGCGTCCTAGCCACTAGACGAACGGACCATCCCAAGTGGAGACATTGTACGCTTTTTATTCTCTCTTGTCAATCTGATTGGAGGCTATTTCCGCCAAAATCAATGGTTCAGCCATCACTTCTTTGACAATTTTCTCCATATGCATGATCCGCGATCCTTTAATCAAAACCACATCACCAGTTTTCAAACGTTCCTGTAGAAAACGCCCAGCCTCAGCCGCTAAAGAAAAAGAATAAATTTGATCTTCAGGTAATCCCGCTTCTCGAGCCGCCTGAGCCGCGATTTTCATTGCTTCTCCGACAGTAATCAGATAATCAACCCCAGCTTCTACCACTCGCAAACCTACTTCTCGATGACTGGCTACTGTCTGCTGCCCCAATTCGGCCATATCCCCGATTACCGCATATTTTTTTGTTTGCGAATCTGCTAAAAGAATCCCGCTCAAGGCTCGCAAAGCAGCGCGCATCGGGCCAGGAGAAGCATTATACGAATCATCTATCAACAAAGTGTTCTTTATCCCAGCCAATAACCGCATCCGGCCATTAGGCCACTTAAAATCTTTTAAAGAAGCGGAAATATCCACAAGATTCAAACCTAAAGCTAAACCAACAGTGATAGCGGCCAAAGCCGGATATACCACATGTTCGCCAATCACTCCTGGGATATAAATTGGTACCAAACTCCCCTCGTAAGAAATCTTGAACATCATACCTTCTGGCCATCTCCCCTCTCGGTCCAATTTAGTTTTCACATCAGATGCCCGGACACTAGCCTGGGGATGAAAGCCATAGGTTAAAATATCAGCGGCTGTCTTTTTGCTCATTGAGATCACTTCGCCCTCATCATGGTTTAAAATTGCCCAAGCCGTTTTTCCCAAACTAGATATCAATTGCCGCTCTTCCTGAATCATCTTTTTCGTAGTTTTGAAAGAATCCAAATGCACGGGCTGAGAAGCGGTAACCACCGCGATATCACAATTCACCAAATCGGTCAGATATTCCATATCTCCACGTTTAGCCGCTCCCATTTCTAAAACCAAAATTTCTGGATAATCTGGCTGATGACAAAAAATAATTCGCAAAGCTCGGCCCCAGACCTTTAACCAACCTAAACAAGAAGAACCGGGATCAGAAACACCGATAATAGCCAGGGGGAGGCCAATTTTCAGACAAATGTTCTTCTCTGAGCCACGGACGCGAAAATTAGAACGCAAAATCTCCAACGCCATCTCTTTGGTACTGGTCTTACCGACCGAACCAGCGATACCCACAATCTCCGGATTATATTTCTTGATAATGGCCCGGGTAAAAAAACGTAAAATTTTTCTGTTCAACATTTCTCGCATAGATTACCGCGTCGGCGGAATGTGGTAATACTGTAGCACAAACTGGGCAATTTTCCTAAAAGTTGGCACAGCCGTAGAATCCGCATATTTTCGTTGGGGCCGACTAAATTTAATCACCAGCACGAACTGGGGTGAATCTATGGGCCCTAAACCGACAAAAGTATGATTAGTGTCCTCTATATAACCACCGGGCCCGGGAATTTGAGCGGTCCCGGTTTTTCCACCCAGATAATAACCGGCTAAGGCTGCTCCTTTGGATTGACCCCGGTCAATGACATTGACCATCATCCCTGCTGCCAACAAAGCCTGACGACTATCCAAAACTCTTTTTACTTCTTTGGCTTTTGTCTTTTCCTGCCGACCATCGGGATAACGGACCTCGGCCACGATATATGGTCGTAATAATTTGCCGCCATTAGCAATACTACTAATCGCTACCGCCATTTGTAAGGGGGTGACAGTTAGACCCTGACCAAAAGAAGCGGTGGCTGTGTAACAATCCAATTTATCACTCTTGTTTACAAATAAAGATGAGATATTGCCCGCTACTTCAGTATCCAATTCCAAACCGGTTTTCAACCCGAAACCAAAATTGCCTATATACTCCTGCATCTTTGGCTTGCCTAGTTTTTCCGCAACAAAAACCATGCCCGTATTGATAGAATTCTCCAAAATACCACTCATGGTCTGAGCTCCATAAGTCTTTCCTTCGGCATTTCGAATCCGACTGGAACAAATGTCATTTCTCTCGCCTGGATCAGTAAACCAAGTGTCGGGAGTAACCACTCCTTCGTTCAAAGCCGCGCTCATAATCAACGGCTTAAACACAGAACCTGGTTCATAGGCCGTAAAAATGGCCGAATTATTATAAACATTAGCATCTTTTACTGCCGCATAATCATTGGGGTCAAAATCTGGTTGGCTACACATGGCGCGAATGGCGCCAGTATTTGGATCCATCAAAACCAAAGAAGCGCTCTCTGCTCCGTATTCCTGCCTTGCTTGTTCTAAAATTTCACAGGCCTTGTATTCCAAGGTCCGATCAATGGTCAAGAGAATATCTGCCCCGGGCGTCGCCGGCTGAAATGACCAACTGGCCAGTGGTATCCAACCGCCAACTGCGGCCTGGGCCCCCTCGACAAAACCACCGCTTCCAGACAATTCTTTATTCCAATATCCCTC
>DATDUP010000011.1:0-10357 GCA_035290345.1 Patescibacteria group bacterium | reverse complement strand
TGTTCCTAGCCAAGTTCAAGGTTGGGACAGTAACGCCGCACACGGTCCGCAATGGGCGGACCAAGATGGAACCAACGGGGATTTCATTCCGGGTTGATGAGAGAATCATCAGCCAGGAAATGGGTCACCACAACCAGGGAGGATGAGCGCAGCCATACGGTTGCGCTTGTCATTTTTATAGCTTTGTTTTACAATGGGCTGACTGTATGGAACGGTTCAAATTTTTTATAATTACCCTCGGATGTCAGATGAATAAGAATGATTCAGAGCGCTTAGCCGCTCTGTTATTGAGTTTGGGTATGGAAGAGGCAAAAACAGAAAAAGAGGCTGATCTGGTGATTATCAACAGTTGTTCAGTGCGGGAGTCAGCGGAAAGTCGAGTGGGGGGGTTGGTCAATAGTTTGACTAGGCTGCGTTTACAGCGTCCCCGCCTCATCATCGGTGTGACAGGCTGTTTGCCCGGCCGTGACAAACAAGGCTTGTTGCGGCGAAAGATGCCCCAGGCTAATTTGTTTTTTTCCAGTAGCGAGATGGGTCGTTTGCCTGGGATGCTGGCTGAATTCTTTCCAGGTTTGAAGACAAATACATTTTCTTTTTCTGATTATTTAAAGATTCAGCCCCGATATGATTCTGAATATCGGGCTTTTGTTACTATCCAGACTGGGTGTAGTCAATTTTGCACTTACTGTGTCGTTCCTCAGGCTCGAGGATTGACCAAACAGCGTCCTTTGATTGATATACTGACCGAGATAAGGGATTTGGATAATCGTGGTTATAAAGAAATTGTGCTGTTGGGACAGATAGTAAATCAATATCAGGCCCCGGATCCGGAAAATTTTTCTGTGTATAACCCATTTCAACAAGATGATTTTGCCCGGTTGTTGTGGGAGGTTAATCAGTTGAAGAGCATTGAGCGCGTTCATTGGACCGCCCCTCATCCCCGCTATTTAACAGATGAAACGATTGTGGCCCTGACCTTGCCTAAACAGGTCAATTATCTTCATTTACCAGTACAGGCGGGCAATAATGAGGTTCTGCGGCGTATGAATCGTGGTTATACTCGGGAGGAATATTTGCAGTTGGTTCTTAAGATTAAACAGACACGCCCTGGCCTTGCCTTGGGCACGGATATTATTGTCGGTTTTAGCGGAGAAACCGAGCAGCAGTTTGAAGATACTGTTTCTTTATATCAACAATGTGATTTTGATATTGCCTACCTGGCCAAATATTCTCCTCGTCCGGGTACAGCCGCTGCCCGAGCTTGGGCGGATGATGTTTCTTGGGACGAAAAAAAGAGACGTTGGCGTCTTTTGCAAGATCTTATGGAGAAGACTACCTATCAAAAAAATCAGCAGTATGTGGGTCAGATAAAGACAGTCTTGGTAGATAAATATCAGAATGGTCAGAATTTGGGGCAATCAGAAGAACAAAAATTAGTCAGTTTTGTCAGTGATCAGAGTTTGGTCGGGAAAATGGTGAGAGTGCGAATTAAAGAAGCCGCCGAATGGATTTTGCGCGGTACTGTGGTATAATTTTAATGGTGGGGACAAAATATATGGTAGCAGAAAAGACAAAGCCAAAGGTAGTGATTTTGTTGGGTCCGACCGCCAGTGGCAAAACGGATTGGAGTTTGCGTTTGGCTAAGAAATTTAATGGTGAGATCATCTCCGCCGATTCTCGGCAAATATACCGGAAAATGGATATTGGCACTGCTAAAGAATTGGGAGAGTGGCGACGGAAAGGACTGCGGCGGACATATTATATTTCTGACATTCCGCACCATTTAGTGGATTTTTTGGATCCCGGAAAATTTTTTACTGTTGCTGAATTTTGTGATCAAGCGGGCCATATAATTCGAGCCGCGGATAAGGCTGGACATTTGCCCATTGTCGCTGGTGGTACGGGATTATATATTTATGCCCTGGTAAATAATTTACAGATTCCTCGAGTTTCACCCAATCGTAAATTGCGTCGCAGTTTGGAAGCTAAATCCAATGAAGAGTTAATGAAATTATTACAAAGTTTGGACGCGACCACCGCGGCCTCGGTAGATTCAGCCAATAAACGACGCATCATCCGCGCTCTGGAAGTTTGTATTTTGAGTGGGGTACCTTTTTCTTCCCAACAGAAAAAAGGTGAGCCGATTTTTTCCTTTCTCCAAATCGGGATTGATGTGCCTCGGGAGATATTGTACGAGAGGATTAACAAACGGGTGGACGAAATGATGAAGCGGGGGCTATTAAAAGAGGTGGAAGATTTGACGAAACAAAAATATGACTGGTCTTTGCCTAGCATGAGCGGGATTGGCTATCGACAGTTCCAGAAATATTTTTCTAAAGAAAATAGTTTGGATCAGGTGATTGAAGAATTGAAAAGAGACACTCGTCGTTACGCTAAACGCCAATTGACTTGGTTTAAACGCGATCAGAGTATCCAATGGTGTCAGGATTACGAAACAGCAGAGAAAGTAGTCAATGATTTTCTTAACCACTGATTTTATGGAGGATATGCGTTTTCCTAATCTACCCCTTTCTACCCCACGATCCAATCCTTCCCCGTCTTCATCTTGGACTCCGAAATCTCGTCAGACTTCAGCTAGTCAATTAGGGAGACAAAGACAGGGGGCGGCGACTTCAGTTTTTCGTCGTCAGGCAGGAGCAGCGGCTATTTCCGAGACACGTCAGGAGCAAGAGGTACGTGATCAACAGCGCTATGTCTATGTTCGAAAATTGGTCAAGCAGAGGCTTTTAAAAGAGAAAGAGGAAGCGGCTAAGGAAAAAACAGAATCACCTTATAAATTTAAAGTGGGGGCAGGTGCCCAGGCTACTCGTAAAGTACTTTTGGATAAACAAATCAGACAGCGAGTTTTGAAACATCGTTCGGTTTATAGCAATGTTTCTCCTGAGGATCGAAAATTTTTAAGCAATTTTTTGATTAAACATGCGGCTAAAAAACCAACCGGTGGCCGCTATGGTTTTAGCCAACGACGGAAAATGAAGAGTGAGCTTTTTGAAGCCAGACTCCAGGGAAAAATAAGTAGAGAAGACGAGGGTGATTTTAAAAAGGTGGTCGATCAACTAGAATAAAACCGGCCTTAGCCGGTTTTGAGTTTTTCTTTAAGGATTTTTTCTGCTAATTGGGGCTTGACCGTGCCTTCGGTGGCTCGCATCATCATCCCGAGGAGGAATTTTATGACTACCTCTTTCCCTTGTTGGTATTCTTTAACTTGTTGAGGATAACTACGGATTATATCTTCAGCTACTCGCCCAATCATTGATTCATCTGATACTTGACCCAGCCCCTGCTCTTCTAAAATATGAGTTGGATCCAAATCGGTATCGGCTTTGACCATTAGCTCTAGGATTTTTTGTCCGTTAGCAGCGCTAATGCGATTGTCATAAATAAGGGCAATTAATTCTGCAAAATTTTCCGGAGTGAATTTGATTTCTGACAAGTTTTTTTTGGTTTGAGTAAGCACACCAGCTAGTTTGGTAGTTAACCAGCTACCAGCTAGGCGGGAAATTTTACCAGTGATTTCTTTTTTCTGGTCTGGACTGGGAAGATTATGGACCCAATCAACTAGTTCTGACATGACGGCATCAGTAAAGTTTCCCCAGCTCGTATCATTACCCAAAATTTTGGCGTCGCTATAGGAAAGACCGTATTCTTCATGAAAGCGTTGGCGACGTTGCGCGGGCAACTCTGGCAAAACAATTTTTCCGGCAATCTTTTGGGGAGAAAAAGGTGGAATATCCGGTTCAGGAAAATAACGATAATCTTTGGCCGATTCTTTTACCCGTTGTAGGACAGTTTCTCCCTTGTCCTCATCCCAGCCCCGGGTTTCCTGCTCCCAAGTTTGGCCCTTGGCCAGAAGATCGGCCTGTCTCTGGAGTTCGAAACCGATGGCCTTTTCTACGGCTTTAAAAGAATTCAGATTTTTTAACTCCACTTTATTATTTAAAGTATACCCGGATATTGGCTTTACTTCTCCGCCTTTAATAACGAAACTGTCAGCAATCTGTAAAGAAACATTGGCTTCACAACGCATTTGCCCTTTTTCCATATCAGCGTTGCTGACATCCAGGGCGCGAAGAATATTCTGGAGTTCTTGGCAAAAAGCTTTGGCTTCAGTCGCGGTTTGAAAATCAGGATTGGTGACGATTTCTACCAGTGGTGTCCCGGCTCGGTTAAAATCAACCAAAGTGTGACCGGCGGCATCATGCAACAGTTTGGCCGTGTCCTCTTCCAAATGCACACGGGTGAGGCCAATCATGGCTGTCTCCCGCGAATTGTCACCGAGAGGAAAATCTAATGATATTCTCCCTCCGGTCCCAAGTGGTTGATCATATTGAGATATTTGATAACCTTTGGGTAGATCAGGATAGAAATAATGCTTGCGATCAAATTTTGACCAGTCGGTAATTTTGCAGCCCAAAGCTAGGGCAATTTTAGCGGCCCAGGCGATGGCTTTCTTATTGGGCACCGGCAAGGTACCGGGGTGGGCCAAACAAATGGGGCAGATATTAGTGTTTGGTTCCTGGATGTCTGTCGGTGTCGGGCACGAGCAAAACATCTTGCTTTTTGTTTTGAGCTCAACATGGACTTCCATGCCAATAATGGGAACAAATCGGAGATCTTTTTTCATATTTTTGCCCTTTCATTGTAGCATTGGTTTGGCAAAAAGAAAAGGCCTGTCTCCAGGCCTTGGGTAACGAGATTGATTAGTTTTTTAGAGTACTTTTGGCGTTGAAGTAGAGAATGGTCACTCCACAAATAGTGAAAGCAGAGAGAAAGAAACTGCAAATTTGCAAGATTACATTGGTGATGATCGCTACGCCTGCAACATTAACGATTTGGTTAATCAATTGCAGAATTAGGGTAAGAAGAATGATGGCGACATAGATGATTAAGGAGATGACAATTAGTCGTAAGAAGATTTTACCCCACTGTCCCTTGACGATGGCACTACTATTTTTGAGGGAAGCCACGGCTTCAGCTTTGTTTATAGCCACCTCATAGGCAGCAAAGAGAAAGCGCACAGAAAAAAATACGACATGGACGAGACCGTAGATCATAACCACGAAGCCGAAGAGGCGGGTGAAGGTGGTAATGACCCCGCCCCCTAAGTAGCTGGCGAGAGAGATCAAAATACCGGAAATCAAGAGAGGAAACATGACGAGGATGGCGACCAAGAGCGATGATTTGAATCCTCGACCGATTAAAGGGCGGGTCTCAATCAGGGTCGTCTTAACACTAGGCAAGGTTTCTTTTTGGTATAATCTGGCAATGGTTTTGATTAGAGAAAGGTTGAACCAAATAGCTAGATAGATAGCAATAACGAGTAGGGCCAGGAAAAGGACGCTGATGATTATCAGGAAAATCTTGTTCGCTAAAAGGGAGGCAAAAAAGATCGGTCCAAGAAAAGCGACCGGACCGATAAGGGCAAGAAAGAGGGCTCCGGGAATCGCAGTGAGAAGAAGGTATTTGATGATCGTGACAAAATGTTCACGATAGAGCTGGATGCTGTCTTTGATTAATTGGATGATAGAAATCATAGATTCGGTGGGTTAATGGCTAAGTATTTAGAAATAACAGCTTGAATTTTTTTTTGGATTGTTTCTCGATCCAACATCTCGCCGGTTTCCGCCAAACAATTTATGATTTGAAAACCTGGATAGAGTTGACTGATGTGGGTGTAGGCCTCAGATGCGCCCCGAAGATGGGTTAGACTGTCCTCATGAATATCCCTTTTTCCACCATTTAGGTATTCCCGTTTTTCTTTTTGGTCGACTAAATCTTGAGAGATGGTTGGTGTTATCCAGAGAATCAACGTAATGTCAGGTTGGGGGATACCAAAGATATTATACTCCAAATCAAGGGCCCAGGAAAAGAATTTTTCTCTTTCTTGGGCATCTGTAAACTTTCCGCCTTGATGGCCGAGATTGGAAGCTACATAACGATTGCTGATAACAATTTTACCTGCCTCTAGCCATTCTTGAATTTGTTTTTTGGCTGCGAAACGGTCAATAGCATAGAAGATAGACGCTTGTTGAGGAGAGACAGCTTCAGCTGGACCGAATTTGCCGTTTAAATAATCTTTCACTAAGGCAGCGCTGGTTTCTCCGTAACGAGGGAAGCTGATATTTTCTATAGACATCCCCTGGGAGCGTAAATAGTCAGTTAAGAGAGTGGTTTGAGTGGCTTTTCCTGAACCGTCCACCCCCTCTAAGTCAATAAAAATACCCTTAGACATACTTTTGATAGGTGACAAAAGAAAAATCCGGATGTTCCTCTCGTTCTACCTCTTGCCAGAGGCTAGGTTCAATGGTAGGGAAAAAGACATCTCCATCTACAGATTTTTTTACATGGGTAATATAGAGGCGACTGACCAAGGGTAGGGCTTGAGCGTAGAGACTCGCTCCGCCGATGATAAAGGCTTCTTGTCCTTGGTATTTTTTTATTACCTCCTCCAGACCAGTCCACACCTCTACTCCGGGCGGGACAGGCAAATTCGTTTGTCGGCTGATGATGATGTTTTTTCGGTTGGGTAGGGGCCGGAATTTTTCTGGTAAAGAGTCCCAAGTTTTTCTCCCCATGATTACGATTTTTTTTGTGGTCAGTTTTTTAAAATGTTCCAAATCTTCAGGCAGGTGCCAAGGGAGTGTGTTGTTGATCCCGATACAGTTGTTAGCAGCCACGGCCGCGATAATGGCGAGCATATTTTAAATAGCGATAGGAAAAGAAATACGGGGGTGAGATTCGTAGCCGACGACTTGGGAATCAGTGTACTGCCAATCGAAAATAGAGGTAAAGTTTGAAGTTTCCAAGCGGGGTAGGGGATATTGGCGCGGATTTCTGGTCAATTGTTCTTTCGCACCTTCCTGATGATTGGTAAACAAGTGGACGTCAGCTAAAAAGCCGATCAGTTTACCTTCTTTTAACCCGGCCTCTTTGGCCAACAGGTGTAGAAGGAGAGCATAGCTGGCGATATTGAATGGTAGACCAAGCATCAGGTCTACTGAGCGTTGGTTCCAGAGGAGGTTCAATCGTCCGTCAATGACCGTCACTTGCCAACAATAGTGACAAGGGGGTATGGCCATCTGGTCTGACATGAGAGGATTCCAGGCCATAACCAGCATACGTCTGTCGTGGGGGTTGGTTTTCAATGTTTCAATGACTGTTTTTAATTGATCTAAACCAGCGTGGGAGTAGTCAGTATTATAGTTTTCATAAGGGGCATTGAAGTGTCGCCATTGAAAACCATAGATGGCCCCCAAGTCGCGTTCTTGGAGCATTTTTTGTTTGGTTAGTTCGTCATGAGCATAGGGAACTTTTTTAGGGTTGCACCATTCGTCCCAGATATGACAGTTGCGATCAAGTAACCATTGTTTGTCAGTAATACCTTTCAGAAAAAATTCTAATTCTGCGGCTATGATTTTGAAAGGCATCTTTTTGGTAGTTAATAAAGGATAGCCGTTTTGCAGGTCGTGTTTAAACATGGCTCCGGCGATCGTATAAGCGTCAGTGCCTTGTCGAGTGGTTTTTAATTCGCCTTCAGTTAACACTTGGTTCACTAGGTCCAAATATTGTTGCATATTTTTTACCTTCCGGTGCTCCCAAAATTACCACTGCCTCGAGAAGAATCAGCTAGGGTATCGGTTTCTGTCAGGCTGGCAATCACCACTGGTATGATTACTAATTGAGCGAGTTTGTCTCCGGTTTTTATTTGATAGGATTCTTGTCCGAGATTGATTAACTGTACATTGTATTCGCCACGATAGCCAGCGTCAAAGACACCGCCCAAGGTGTGGAGCCCCGCTTTTTTAGGTAAACTACTTTTGTCTTTGATGATTGCTGCATAGCCAGAAGGAAACTCCAAAGCAAAGCCCAAATCAAAAATTTTTCTTTCTCCCGGTTGCAAAGTATAGTCTTCTAGAGAATATAAATCTAGACCAACATCACCGGGGTGGGCATAAGAGGGGAGACGGGTTTCCGGCTTTAGTTTTTTTATTTTTATTTCCATTTTTCTGTGATTAACAAATCAATTTGTCGATAGAGATCAGCCGGGGTCTGGCTGTTGTCTAAACTAGCTTCGGCTAAATCCGCCACCGCCTTGATTTGCAATTCAGCTTCGGCTTCAGCTTCGGCTTGGAATTGTTCCCAAGTTTTGTTTTGGTCATCCGGATTTTCCGTCCTCTTGGTCAGTCGTTCGTAGCGTATTCGCGGTTCAGCGGTTAAAGAAACTAAATGAAAACCAGGATTGTCTTTGAGACAGACAATATCCGCTGGTCGACGGATGCCTTCAATAATGATGAATTTTTTTTCTGCATTTTTGGCATCTTCGGCCACAACGCGAGAGAGAATATCTTGTCCGAAAGTATCCCGGAGTATTTGAGAGAGTTGTTGGAGGTGCCCCCGAGTTTCTTCTAAATACAGGCGTTGTAATATATTACGCAGAGCAGTAGAGAAACGATAGGTATCAGCCTGATATTTTTCTTTGAGATATTGGGTCAGGGTCGACTTTCCGGCGCCCATTTCTCCAATAAGTCCAATGATTATTTTATCATTCATAGTTAGGAAGAAGTTACCCACTCGGAAACATATTGTCGGCACTTTATCCCGGCCGCCTCAAAAAGCCGCCGCGAAGCCACCCAGACTTCCCCATCGTGGTATTTGTCACTTTCAAAGATCACCTCTTTGATGCCGTTTTGGATAATAGTTTTGGCACATTCATTGCAAGGGAAAAGCGTACAATAGATTTTAGACCCCTTAGTGGAATTGTTGGAATTATAGATTGCGTTTTCTTCAGCATGGCAGACATAGGCATATTTAGAATCCAAAAATCCACCCTGTCTGTCCCAGGGCAGAGCATCGTTGGCTATCCCTCGCGGCCAGCCATTATAGCCAATACCGACAACGACGTTGTTTTCATCCGCAATAACTGCTCCCGCTTGGGTGGAAGGGTCTTTGGAACGTTCGGCGATGATGTGGGCGATGCGCATAAAGCATTCATCCCAGGAGATATGGTTGGTTCTTGGAGGATGCATAATGATGGGGTTAAAGTCCTACCCATTTTAACAAAAAAGACTGACAGTGCACAAGGGTAAAAAAACCGCCCTCTTGGGGGCGGTTTAATTTATTCTACTTGGACTTTGATACTTGGACCCATACTGCTGCAGACGTAGATGTTTTTCAGGAAGATGCCTTTGGCAGAATTGGGTTTGACCTTTTTGATGGCTTCAATCAGGGCCTGGAAGTTTCCTATCAATTTTTCTTCCGGAAAACTAACTCGACCAATGATTTGATGAATATTGCCACCATCATCGTTTTTGAAAGCAGCTTTACCTTTTTTTAGTTCTTCTATGATTTTTTTGATGTCTGGACCGACGGTATCAGTCTTAGGATTAGGCATCAAACCTTTGGGGCCCAGCACTTTAGCCGCCACCGCTAATTTAGGCATCATCTCTGGAGTGGCTACGGCTACGTCGAAATCAATTTTACCCGTATCTTTGATTTTTTTGATGGCGTCTTCTCCTAAGATGAGGTCAGCTCCGGCTTCTTTGGCTATTTTTTCGTCATTGGCTCCGACAAAGGCAGCAATGCGTTTGCTTTGGCCCAGGCCATTGGGGAGGACTACTGTGGAACGAATCTGCTGTTCACTTTTTTTGGTGTCGATTCCTAAGCGCACATGCACTTCTACCGAGGCGTCGAATTTTGTGGTGCTAGTTTTCTTCACTAGGGTGATGGCGTCAGCTAAAGGATAGATACGTTTAGCCTCTATCAAGTCTTTAGCGGCCTTCATTCTTTTGGACATAAATTAGGTTTTAAGGTGGTTTTAGCCCCCTAAGTGGTTAGGGGTCCCACCGATAAAGTGAATCAGTTATACCGCAAACCTAAAAAAAAGTCAAGTCAAAAAAGCCCCGGATTCCGGGGCAGATTCAGCTAGCGTTTGTCTTGCCAAATTTTGGTGCAGTAATTTGTCCGGGTAGCCAGGCCAAATTGCTGCGGGCAGGCTCCGTTAAAGTCATGGGTGGGGTAGCACTTGACTGTGCCGTCGTTGTTATAAAGTACGTCAGTACATCCGGCGCAACTGCCTTGATAGTATAAAGTTTGGCCGCTGAGATTGCATTTTTCTAGAAAAGCGGTCGGAGAAGATGGGGGACTAGCCAAGATGAAATCTTTTACTGTTTGTAACCAGGTTGGTTCGCTGGGGCTGGCAGGGTTGATGGTACCAGTGTTTCCATCGGCGATTTGGTTTTCTGGCGCTGAATAGGCCGGTTCAGGTTCAGAAGCAAGACAAGGACCGGTGTGAGCGCTGATAATACCCTGGATTTGGGCCAGACAGCCATTGGCATAA
>DATDUP010000010.1:0-48508 GCA_035290345.1 Patescibacteria group bacterium | reverse complement strand
CCACTTTTAGTCCGGACAGTTCCGCATCTAGTTCTTTTTTGACTTTAGCCAAGCCCGGACCACCAGCTGGAGTAATTGCCGCACCGGGAGAAACTGTGCCAGCCTGAGGTAACCCCGCTCCAGGAGTGACGATAGTGGGGGTCAACCCTCCTTCCTGGGCCGTGGGGAATTGTCCGCCCACCTGTTCGGTCGGGGTAACCTTCTTTTTGATCGTGATTTTTTCTTTGGCGAAGAATACTTTATAGATGAGGAAACCAAAGACGGCGGTAAGAAGGAGAAAACCGCTAGCAAAAATTATTCTTTTTTTATCCATAAGGTCTTGGTTATTTTATTTTTTATTGATATTTCTTAAGGCTCGACTGAGCTGCTGGATATCCTGATTTTTTTTCTTTATTTGTTGATCGTATTTCCTTATGTCTTTGTCTTTTTCTTCGATTATTTTTTCAAATTGTTCTTTCATTTCTCTCAAGGCTCTCTTTCCATAACCCAAAGTTTTAACCACTCCCCAAAGAAAATTGGGGATGATTGGGATGAAAAAACCGATGAGGAAGGGGATGAAAGTGCTGATAGTAATTACAATGACGATTACCTGTAAAATAATCAGGATCGCGATCCCCACGTTTAAGCCAGTTTTAGCCCGTTCAGCCCGTTTTTTTTCTTGTAAAGGTTTTTTCCTTTTTTTAGTAATTAGTTTTTTTTCTTTCTCCAGTTTCTTGATCAGCTCCATGATTTTTTTTATCTGTTTTCCTTTGCGCAGATTGGGGAGTGCATTTAAAAGTTTTTTCTTGCGCTGATCAGGCGGAAGATCGGCCGCATTGGATTCGTCTCCGGGTTGGCCGCTGGCCTGGCGGCGTTGCTGTTCTTCTTGTTCCTGAGCCGCTAAGTAGTTGTTCATTTGCGCCCATTCTTGGTCCCCCCATTGGCTGGTAGGAACCATCTCATCTGGTTTTTGGGCACGGCCAGGGGATTGGGAATCAGGCCGTTCTTCTTCTCCGTTCTCTTCATTATCTCCCTCCTCTTCGTTTTCTCCATTTTCATCTTTGCTTTCCCCATCACCATCTTCATCCGTAGTGGTTTGATCTGGAGATTTCGGATTGTCCTCGTGTTCACTTTCTTCAGGTTGGGAAGCAGAATCTGGGTTTGGTTCGGCAGAAGATGGTTGGGCCGAACCTTTCTCAATATCTAAATCTTGGGGGATAGTTCCGGTTGGGGCAGGAGATGTCAGGGGCGTCGGAGTTTCTGGTTGTGTTTCTTTGTTTTTTTCGGTTTCTTCTACTGGTTCGTTTTCTTCTGGTTCTGGATCGCTGTCTTCCGTGGCAATATTGCCCGGGGTTGAAAATTCTGGTTGTCTTGGTGGTTGTTTTCTGGGCGCTTCTGCAGTTGTTTCGGCCATGTCTCCGAGAACTAAGTTTTCGGGTTGAAGATTTTCTTGACGAGTAAATTCGTCTACTGCTGATTCAACAGAGGAGACTGGATTAACTGGCCGGCCAGCCAATTTTGTCCCTAGTTCCGCGATTTTTTCTTCCAGTTTGTTTTTTTCTGAATCCTCTAAAACTATTCCTCGGCTATCCAAGATTTCTTGCACTTCTTCGTCAATCGGCGCCAAAAGTTCGTTTTCCAGTTCAGTGTTCGGTAATGAAGGCGGGGCAGAAATTTTTTCCTTTCGTTGTTTAGCCATGGGATGAGGGGTTAACCTGGGAAAGGAAGCGGTGACAGGAATTTAAGAAATCAGTAATTTCTTCCAGGATCGTTTCTTTGTCAGGAGTGGTATATTTTTCCGCATAGTTATCCAAACGTTGGCGGGATTGCTTGCCTCGGAGACGGATCAGTTTTTTCAAAAAGAAAATTATTTGAGCCTGGTTTTGTTCGGCGACTGCTTGCTGGATTCTCTCTTTCAGATAGGAGGTTTCTTCTTGGAGATTTTTTTCTTTTTGCGCCAATGGCACCTGCTGTTGTAGTTTCAGTTGAGAGCGTTGGCGGCGGAGTTGTTCAGCCCATTGCTGCTCTTTGTCCATATCAACGAAGAGAAAATTTATCACCTGTTCGCGTGAAGATTAATTCTTTTTTAGGATTTTTTTTCTTGAGTACCGCAGTCAGCAAATCTTCCAAAATGTTTTCAATGGTCGTGCTGACCTGGCGTGCTCCCCAGTCCGGGTGGAAGGCCTCTTTGGCCAGTTGGTCAACGGCCGCAGTCGTCGCCCGAAAAGAAAGCTGGAGGTTGGCCTTGATCTTCTCATTCAAAGTCATCAATTCTTTTTTGACAATGGCGGTGATTGTCTCGGGAGAAAGGGGAGAAAAAATAATGAGATTGCTAAGGCGACTGAGCAGGGCCGGGGACAGGTTTTCTTTGAGACGACTGACAATGGCCGTCCGCGTATTGTGCTCCTGGTGGCCAAAGCCGATGCCGGCAGATTTGAATAATTCGGCTCCTAAGTTGGTGGTCAGGATGATGAGAGCATGGTGAAAATGGATTTTTTTACCCGTACTGTCGGTGAGGACGCCGTCATCCAGGATTTGGAGGAGAAGCTTGAGAACATCCGGATGCGCCTTGTCTATTTCATCAAACAAAATCACACAATATGGCCGTTTTTTTATTTCCTCCACAAAGTGATTTCTTTCTTTGTGGCCGATGTATCCGGCGGGCGAGCCCAGAAGCTTGCTCGTACTATGGGCTTCAGAAAATTCGCTCATGTCCAGGCGGATGAGAGCTTTTTCATCTTGATATAGTTCTCGAGCCAGAATTTTTGCTAATTCAGTTTTTCCAACGCCGCTCGGACCAACAAAGAGCATTGCCCCGGTGGGTTTACTACGGTCTTTCAGTCCGAGGACAGATTTTTTAAGGGTTTGGATTATTTCTCCGATCGCTTTTTCTTGTCCCAAGATTTGATCATTGAGCCGTTTTTCCAGTTTTTCTAAATTTTCCAATTCATCAAGAGTGACGGTCTGAGGTTCAAGATTGAAGCGCTGGGCAATAATGGCGGCGATGTCGGCTGCGGTGATGATCGGTCCAGGAGTTTTTTTTCTGGTTCGTAAAAAATTTGTTAGTTCTTTTTCAGCGGTTGCGATTTGTTGACGTTGGACGAGTGCTTGTTCCAAATCCCCTTGGCTCAAGGCGTTTTCTTTAGCCCGATTCAAAGACAGAATTTTTTCTTTTAACGTATTTCTTTGTTTTTCCGCTGACGTCAATTTTTTCTTTGTCTTGGCCGCGGCACAGGCTTCGTCGATGAGATCTAAAGCTTTATCAGGAAGAAAATTGTCATGAATATAGCGTTCGCTCAAGTTGACCGCAGCGGTGGTGGCTTCGGGGGAGATTTTTACCCCGTGGTAATCTTCATAAAAAGGACGGAGGCCAGTCAAGATATTAATGGTTTCTTGGTGGCTCGGTTCTTCTACATGGACGAGAAGAAACCGACGTTCTAAAGCCGGATCAGCGGCTATATATTTTTTGTATTCTTCATAAGTGGTGGCTCCCAGACAATGGAGAAGGCCGCGAGCCAGGGCGGGTTTGAGGATATTGGCTGCGTCCATGGCTCCCTGGCTAGAACCGGCACCAATGATATTGTGTAGTTCGTCAATGAAAAGAATCACATCGGGCAGGCGACTGATTTCATCGATGACTTGTTTCAGACGAGCTTCAAATTCACCACGATAAATAGTGCCGGCCACTAACAAAGTCATGTCTAAGGCTAACACCCTTTTGTTTTTTAAAATATCCGGTACTTCTTTGTTCAAGATTTTTTTTGCTAAGCCTTCGACAATGGCGGTTTTTCCCACGCCAGGTTCACCAACCAGGACTGGATTGTTCTTTGTCCGGCGGGCCAGAATATTAATGATTCGTTCAATTTCTTTTTCTCGACCAATGACGGGGTCTAGATTTTTTTGTTTGTCCGGATCAGTTAAATCAATAGTAAAGATTTCCAGAGCTGACGCGGTCCGGTTTGAGGGTCGGGGAGGAGTGACCAGGGGGGCGGAATCAAGCATGGCTTCCAGATGTTCCATAATGCCGGCTGCTTCCTCCAATTCTGGAAAGTGACTGGTATTTTTAAAACTAATTTCAATTTGTTTTTTTATTTCCCGGCTCTGTTCTGGTTTGGTTGAAAAAAAAGCATTTAGATCCTTGTCGTTCACTTCCAGGAGACTGAGCAAAAGATGTTCAGTACCGACATGGGCATGGGCGCGTTGGAAAGCATAAAGAATCGCGAGTTCAATACTTTTTTTACTTTTCGCGTCAAGTTCAGGCACAGTGGCGATCAACGGCCCAACAGTCTTTTGCGGTCGCGTTCCTTGTTTATCTAAAATCTTTTTTACTGGTTCCAGATCAACATTTAGGTTTTTCAAAATTTCTGCGCCAATTGAGCCAGGTTCGCGGCCAAGAGTCCAGAGCAGATGGGCGGGGGTGACTAGTTCCTGTCCCATGGTGGCGGCTAAAGAAATACTGTGGGCAACCACATTACGCAGGTGAGTGGAGAATCTTTCTAAAAGTTTGTTTGGTTCCATATGCCTATTTAACCGAAAAAACCGGCAGATTGCCTCTTTTTCCTCTATATTATATACTGTTTTCTGTTGATTAGCAAAGTAAATATTATCCCTATGTCCTTCCCTGCTCACATTTTTAAAGCCTATGACATCCGCGGTTTGGCGGATACAGAATTATCAACTGATTTAGCCTATGATTTAGGGCGGGCTTTTGTGGTCCTTTTGCAAAGACGAGGTGTGGACCGGCAAGGCAAAAAAATTGTCGTGGGTTGGGACATGAGGCCAACTAGTATTGATTACGCTCAAGCCCTAGTTCGCGGTATCCAAGATGAAGGTTTGGCAGTGGTAACGATTGGGCTGGCTTCTACCCCTCTTTTCAATTTCACTTGTGCCCACTATCCTGAACATGCTGGCGGTATCATGGTGACAGCCAGTCACAATCCAGCCCAATTTAATGGTTTCAAGCTTACCTACAATACTGGACTGCCAGTGGGCAAGGATACGGGGATGAATGAATTGCGGGATTTGGTGGAAAAAAAAGAGTGGTCAGAAAAAAAGAACGCGGTGGTGGAGGAGTTTTCTCCTTTGGCAGACTATCTGACCCGAGTTTTTCGCTTGGTGGACAAGAAAAGGATTCAACCCAAAAAGATTGTTATTGATGCTGGCAATGGCATGGCTAAAGTGACTTTTTTAGAATTGATAAAGGATCTACCGCTGGAAGTGGAGTATCTTTTTTTGGAACCAGATGGTCGCTTCCCCAATCATGAAGCTAATCCTTTGAAAACGGAAACTCTCCAAGCCCTCCAAAAGAAAGTAGTAGAAACCGGGGCAGATTTTGGTTTTGCTTTAGACGGGGATGCGGATCGGATCGGGTTGGTTGACGAAAAAGGGCAGGTGGTGCCCGCTTCTTTTGTGGGTGGTCTGGTAGGTCTAGAAATTTTAAAAAAGAATCCCGGGTCCTTGCTCTGGTATGATTTGCGTTTGAGTCGGGCCGTAGTGGAAAAATGGGAAGCGATGGGTGCGAAAACTGGTATGACCCCGGTCGGGCATGCGAATATAAAGAAGATCATGAAAGAAAAAGGTGGGCAATTCGCTGCCGAACTTTCCCTCCACCTTTACTATCATGACATGTATGATTTGGAATCACCAGAACTTTCTCTGCTTTTCTTTTTGGAATTATTGTCTCAATCAGACAAACCTTTGTCAGCGCTTTGGTCAGAACTTGATCAATATGCGAATCCCGGGGAAATAAACTTTGAAGTGGAAAACAAGGAAAGAGTTCTGCAAGTTTTGAAGGAAAAATATCACGATGCGGTAATCAATGATTTGGATGGGCTGCTTTTTACCTATCCTGATTTTTGGTTTAATGTCCGTCTGAGCAACACCGAACCTTTGCTCCGGCTCAACCTTGAAGCCCAAACCAGAGAAATAATGCAGAAAAAGCTTCAAGAAATATCCCAGATTATCAAAGAAAACGGCTAGAATTAGCTGAAATATCACGAAAACCTCTTGACAAAAGGGGTTTTTCGTGCTATACTACGGCGTTCATTTGAGGTTTGTACCTTTCAATTCAATTTACGGATGAAACTATCTATCGGCCGCGGGCCAAAGGGGGAAAGATGTTGCACTATGAGAAAGACGAAGTCATGACGTACATCAATACGGCTTTTGCGATTGCGATTGCTAAGGCCGTGATTCGGGGGTTGTCAGACACCGAGTACTGCCGGCTCGTGGCAGCCATCGCCGGCATCTTGGCCATTGGTCTGCCCCTGCTGAGGGTGGGGTCGATGGCGTTGAAGTCTGCCATGAGGTGTCCCAGTGAGCCGGTGCAGGGAACGCCGGGTCTGGTACGTAGTTATGCCTTCCTCTTTACCCTCTCGACCATGGGCTGGGAATGGGTGCGATACCTTACGCCCATTGTCTGTGCCCTCGCTGTCTGGGTCGCCTGGTTCTCAAACCGGGTAGCTATCAAGAGCAAGTGGCCGACAGCCGACGACTGGTTCAATTGGGCGTCGATGCTGTGGTATGCAGTCCTGTATTGCACCATAGTTTCGGCCAACCTTGTCCCGGATCAATGGATAGTCATGATGGCTGCCATGGGGATGTTCGGGATGAGGTGGCTCGAAAGAAATCAGGACCTTAACATCGATCACCGATACCTTGACATCTGACCCCTCAGCGACCTTTCTGGTTGCTACTTCTGCCTTCCGTTTCATCCCTGGTTCTCGCCGTCTACCATTCAAAAAGACGGTCCACAAAAAACAGCTCAAATTGGGCTGTTTTTTCGTATCTTCTATCACCATCTTGACAACTTGACAAAAGGGGGTTTTTGTGCTATACTACGGCGTTCATTTGAGGTTGATCTTTACAAGGAAGGTAAAAAAACAGCCCGTTGGTGGGCCACTTCGGAGGTGCATCATGATGAAGGAAATTAGCAGTAATTCGTTCAAGATGGTAGCAATCGCGGCGACCTGGTCGTTTCTTCTGTCCGGCATCGGGCAGGAGGTGATGATGTACGTCGTCCTTGCCGGTTTCGTTGTTCTGCTGCTGATCTTCGCGTTCCCTCTCGGCTTGGTGCTGTTGGCCCAGCATGGGGAAAGCATGCTGGCGGCAGCGTACGGCCGGATCGTCACCCAGCCGTCCCTGGTCGTGGGGGTGGCAGCGGCGTTGCTTTCCGCCTTCTGGGAGCAGACGGCCAGCCAGGCATGGGGGCCATGGCATTTCGCAGCCGCAGCGGCCGCGGCTGTTCTGCTGCCGTACCTGGCCTGGAAGGCCATGACAAGCTGGCACCAGGGGAATTCTTGGAGACCAGAAGTGGCGTTTGACCCGCCAAGTCTCTACTGGTGCTACCTGATGTTCGTCTTCCTCCTTTGGAGTTGCACGTCAATTTTTCAAGGAGGGAGTGGGACCATTCCCATCCTGCTGGGAGCACCGGCACTGGCGTTCGTCGAACGCCGGTACCCGTATATCCACCGCTGTTCGTAGATCCGTTCCTACACCTTCCGTCTAACTGTCTAACCTCCTGGTTCTCGCCGTCTACCATTCAAAAAGACGGCTCACAAAAAACAGCTCAAATTGGGCTGTTTTTTCGTTATTTATTATTGTCCTCGGAGTTTGGCGATTCTTTCTGGAATGGGAGGGTGAGTGGAAAACAGGCGATGCCAAGATTGGGATTTAAAGGGATTGCTGATGAAGAGATGGGCGGTGGCAGAGTTGGCAGTATTAAGAGGGATTGTGGATTGACTTATTTTTTCCAAGGCTTTGGCCAAACCTTCGGGATATCGGGTCAGCATTACTCCGGAGGCATCGGCCAAGAATTCTCGTTTGCGGGAAATGGCCAGCTTGATTAGTTCAGCAATGATCGGGGACAGGACAATCAAGAGAACGCCGATGACAGCAATAATTGCTCCTAATTGACCGTTGTGGCGGTTGTCATTGCGTTGGGAGGTCAGCCCGCGGGTGCGGAAGAAGATATTGGCCAGAAGCGTTATTGCCCCCACTAAAACAACGACAATGGTCATCAGTCGAATATCGTAATTTTGGATATGGGACAATTCATGGGCGATTACTCCCTCTAACTCTTCATTCTCCAAGTTTTGGATCAGGCCGGTGGTCAGAGCCAGAGAAGCATGTTGGGGATCGCGGCCAGTGGCAAAAGCATTCATGGCCGGAGAGTCAATGATGTAAATTTTAGGTAGAGGCAAACCAGCGGTGATGGCCAGATTTTCCACCAGACGATAGACATAGGGGTTGTCTTCTTTGTTTATAGCTTTGGCTCCGGTGGTAGATAGAGCGATTTTGTCTCCTTGGAAAAAACTGACTAAGGTCATACCCAAAGAGAGTAAGAGACAAAGGGCAAAGACACCGTACCCATGGCCTAGATAGACACCTAAAAACCAACCTAGAGCCAGGAAAAAAACAAGAAAGACCGCGATTAACAACGCGGTTTTGCGTTTATTGGAATCAATCTGGTTGTACATGTTTTTAGAGTTTTACTTCTATGTTTTCGCGTTCACTGGCTTCGGCGATCTCAAAGAAAGCAAATTTGGTGAAATGTAAACTTTGGGCCACTAGATTAGTCGGGAAGACTTCCATCTTGGTATTGAAGTCGCGTACCTGAGTGTTGTAGAAACGGCGAGCGGCTTGAATTTTATTTTCTGTATCGGAAAGTTCATCCATTAGTTGGGAAACGTTTTGATTGGCCTTTAAATCAGGATAGGCTTCTACCGCAATTTGCAATTTTCCCAACATCGTTCCTAGTTGACTTTCAATCTTACCTAATTCTTCCTTGTTTCCAGCTTCTTGGGCAGAAAGGGCCTGAGAACGAGCGCGAGTGATATTTTCTAACAGATTTCTTTCATGCTCCATATAGCCCCGGACACTGTTGACCAGGTTGGGGATCAAATCATGACGGCGTTTTAACTGGACATCAATATCACTCCATGCTTCTTGGGTGCGATTACGCAAACGGATCAGACCGTTATAGACAAAGACTAGCCAGAGGACGATGGCTGCGACTACGGCTAGGCTGATATAGAGAACCGGCATAGGTAAAAGTTAAGAGTCTTTCCCTCCTGTTGAATTTTATCTCTTGGTATGAGATAATTTCCCTATTAATTGTATCATTGAAGAGAAAGGCCGGTCAATTATGGAAACAGTATTGTTATTCATCGCCGTTTTGGCCGTTTTGGTTTTGGCGCATGAATTTGGGCATTTTTTAACGGCCCGCTGGGCAAAAATGCGAATTTTTGAGTTTGGTTTTGGGTTTCCGCCCCGGCTTTTTGGCGTATATCAGGATCCAGAAAAAAAGAAAATGGTTTGGGTGTGGGGAAAAAACAAAAAAGCAACGGAATTGCCTGCCACAGTGTATTCTCTAAATTTACTGCCTTTAGGAGGTTTTGTGCGTATCAAGGGTGAAGAAGGTGGCGGCCAAACCGATGCAGATAGTTTTGCTTTTCAAAAGCCGGGAAAGAGAATGTTGGTTTTGGTTGCCGGTGTCTTGATGAATATTATTTTGGCCGGGATTTTGTTGAGTGTTGGTTTTATGATTGGTTTGCCAACGGATTTATCTTTGGGCCAGGATCCGCGAGCGCAAGTAATTGGTGAACCTCAGGTCATGGTCCAGCATGTGGAAGCAGGTTCGCCAGCCGAAAAAGCAGGGATCCGTTATGGTGACCGGGTGACTAAGATCAATGGTCAAGACATTGTTGGTTCCGCCGAAATGGTGGAGTTAGTAAAGGCGGCGGGAGGACAGGCCGTGGCCGTGACCATAAGCAAAGATGAAAAAGAACAAACTGTGGACATTACTCCGGCTTTAATCAAACCGGGCGATAGTTATCCGCGCCTGGGGGTGATGTTGGCAGATGCGGCCATGGTTAAATATCCGTGGTATTGGGCAATTATCAAAGGTTTCACTGCTGCTGGTATTGGTTTGATTAATATTTTTATTGCTTTTTACCTGTTGCTTAAAAATCTCATCCTCGGGCAAGGATTAGCTTTTGAAGTTTCCGGACCAGTTGGTATTGCGGTGATGGTGGGGGACAGTGCTCGACTTGGTTTGAATTATTTGATTAACGTCACTGCCATGATTTCTTTGAGTTTGGCCGCGATTAACATTCTTCCTATTCCGGCTTTGGACGGCGGTCGTTTAGTTTTTGTTTTTTTAGAAAAAGTTCTACGTCGGCCGGTGCCGGTTAAATATGAACAGGCCGCACATGCTATTGGTTATATTCTTTTGTTAGCTTTGATTGTGGTGGTCACTGGACGGGACATTCTTGGCCTTATCAAATGAATAAAATAAATATATGAAGGATAGATTGGCGCAAATAAAAAAAGATTTTTATCAGGGCGTGGAGGATATTAAGGATACTCTCCAGTTGGAAGAGCTGGAACAGAGATTTTTTTCTCGGCGTTCCGGTGAATTGACCGAGACTTTAAAAAAATTAAAAGAACTTTCGGCGGAAGCCCGAGTAGAAATGGGTCGGTTGGCCAATGAGCTGAAAGAAGAAATGACTGAAGTGCTGGCCAAAAAGAAACGGGAGTTAGCGACTACGGTCGGGGGGCAATTAGCCGACAGAGAAGGGATTGATGTTACCCAGCCGCGTTTGCCTCGCCACCAGTCGGGCCATCTCCATCCCAATACTCAGGTTCAGAATGATTTGGAAGATTTGTTTACTTCTATGGGTTTCATGGTTTTGGATGGTCCGGAATTGGAAAGTGAGTTTTTTAATTTTGAAGCTTTGAATATTTCGGCTACACATCCCGCGCGCGATTCTCAGGATACTTTTTTCATTAAAGATCATCCACAGTGGGTAATGCGCACCCAGACTTCGGCTATGCAAGTAAGGGCTTTATTGAAATATGGGGCACCGTTGCGAGCTGTTGTCCCTGGCCGGTGTTTTCGCAATGAGGCAACCGATGCTTGTCATGACCATACTTTTTATCAACTGGAGGGCTTGGTAGTGGATCACGAGATTTCCGTGGCCCATCTAGTCGGGGTGATGAAAGAATTATTGCAAGGTGTCTTGAAAAGGGAAGTGGAAGTCCGGCTCCGGCCCGGGTATTTTCCTTTTGTGGAACCGGGGTTTGAATTAGATATGAAATGCTTGGTTTGCGGCGGTCAGGGTTGTGGCGCTTGCAAGCACAATGGCTGGATTGAGACTCTGCCTTGTGGTTTGGTTCATCCCAAAGTTTTGGAATTTGGCGGTTTGGATCCAAAAGAGTGGTCGGGTTTTGCCTTTGGCCTGGGGATGACTCGTTTAGTCATGCAAAAATATGGCATTGAAGATATTCGGCATTTGCAGGGAAGCGATGTTCGTTTCCTTAACCAATTCTAATCATATGTTTGTCTCATATAATTGGCTGAAAGATCATGTCAAACTTCCTGATTCGTTGACACCGGAAGAATTAGCCGAACGTTTGACGATGAGTACCGTGGAAGTAGATGGTCTGTTTTCTCAAGAAAAAAGTCTGGCTAACATTGTCGTGGGTTTGGTGAAAAAAGTCAGCCCCCATCCCGGGGCGGATCGTTTGCAGGTCTGTCTGGTGGCCGATGGTACCGGAGAAAAACAAGTGGTTTGCGGTGGATCAAATGTCCGGGCAGGGATGAAGGTGGCCCTAGCGCAAGTGGGGGCGCGGATCAAATGGCACGGGGAAGGAGAAACCATTACTTTGGAACCAGCCAAAATTCGCGGGGTAGAATCGCAGGGTATGATTTGTGCATCTTCCGAAATTGGTTTGAGCGAGATGTTTCCCCTTCGTGAAGAAAAAGAAATTTTGGATTTATCCACTTACCAGGCAGCGGTCGGCACGCCTTTAGCTCAGGCCTTGGGAATGAATGATGCTATTTTTGATATTGATAACAAGTCCATGAATCATCGGCCAGACCTGTGGGGCCATTATGGATTAGCGCGAGAGGTGGCGGCGTTGACTAAGAGAAAATTGAAAGAATATCGCACTGCCAAAATAACTTCAGGTCAGGGTCTACGTTTGCGGGTGGAAGTAAAAGATCAAGAACTCTGTCCTCGTTACATGGCTGTGGCCGTGGGGGGGATAAAAATTAAGGAGTCGCCGGCTTGGTTGCGTCAGCGTTTGTTGAATGTTGGCTTGCGGCCAATCAACAATTTGGTGGATATCACCAATTATATCCTCATGGATTTAGGGCAGCCACTCCATGCTTTTGACGCCCGTCTCTTGTCTGGTTCAGAAAAAGAAAAAACGATTGTGGCCCGGCGAGCCAAATCCGGGGAAACCTTTACGACTTTAGATGAAAAAGAGCATAAACTGACTGAGGATATGTTGGTGATTGCGGATCAGGAGAAAGCTGTGGCCGTGGCCGGAGTTATGGGGGGATTAAACAGCGGAATAAATGTTGAGACTCAGACGGTGATTTTTGAATCAGCCAATTTTCAGGCTGCTAACATTCGACAGACCACACAGAAATTAGGCATTCGGACTGATTCTTCCGCTCGGTTTGAAAAAAGCCTTGACCCTCATCTAACCAAAGCCGCTCTGGAAAAAGCCGTGGCGATGACCAAAGAGCTTTGTCCAGGGGCGAAAGTGGTGAGTGTGGTTGTTGACGAAAAAGATTTTCATCTCTTTACCTCGCCCATCATTTTGACTGATGAATTTTTGCGGAAGAAAATTGGAATGGAAATTCCTCGGGCCAAAGTAAAAGATATTTTAACTAGTTTGGGTTTCTGTTTAAAAGAAAAAAGAGGGGAGTTGGCGGTGACCGTGCCGACGTGGCGAGCGACTAAGGATATTACTCGCCCCGAAGATTTAGTGGAGGAAATATCTCGAATCTATGGATATGGCAATATTCCGGTCAGTTTGCCTAAGTTTGCGATCACTCCGCCTTTAGTCAACGAAGAGCGGAGATGGGAGAGGTTGTTCAAAGAAAAATTAGCTTGGGAGTTTGGTTTTACCGAAGTGTCTAATTATTCTTTCTTATCTCCGCGCTTGATAGAAAAAGCAGGATTAACAACAAACGAATATTTGGAATTGGATAACCCCATTGCCAAAGATCGGCCATTCTTGCGTCGGGAACTGTGGTTGGGGCTTTTGGAGAATTTGGAGAATAACCAGCCCTATGGCGAAACGCTGAAACTTTTTGAAGTAGGCCGGGTCTTTGAAAAAGAATTCGCTGGTCAGCGGGAAATGGAAAAAAGCGATGGTTTGTTGCCACGTCAAAATATTCGTTTGGGTTTGGCGGTGAGTGGAAAATATGCTGAACCCTTTTACTTGTTGTCCGAGGCCTTGGGTGGATTATTAGGAGAAGCCCCGGATAATTGGGAATTGAAGAAGGTGGTGGCTGTAAAAAATAGTGCTGTCCATCCTGGTCGGGTTGCGGAAATTACAGTGAAAGGGAAAATCATCGGCGTGCTCGCCGAGGTTCATCCAGAGATTCAGGAAAAATTTGGTCTACTCAACCGGACCGCATTTTTGGAATTGGATTTAACTGAATTATTGACCGTTTGGGCCGGACAAAAGCATTATCGTCCTCTGCCTTTGTATCCGGCAGTGAATCGGGACTTGGCAGTAGTCGTGGAGCAAACGATTGAACAGCAGGCTCTGGTGCAGGAGATGCTTAAAACCAGCCCGTTGTTGCAAGCCGTGGAATTATTTGATGTGTATGTCGGTTCAAAAATAGGGGAAAATAAAAAGAGTCTGGCTTTTCACCTCACCTATCGTTCTGAAATTAAAACTTTGTCTGCTGAAGAAGTGGTGACGGTACACCAACAGGTACGCCAGCGATTGGAAAAGAAATTTCAAGCGGAAACCCGGGAATAAATTTTGGGTCTGGCGGCGGTCTGTGGTATAATATTTGTGCCTGTTAATTTTTAATCCGGTAAGGCAAAACCGGAAATGGGGGAATTATGTTTGAAAATAGCACTGATCTTTTGTACATTGTTCTGTCCTTCTGCGCGCTTTGGCTAACCGTTTTTTTATGCTGGCTGCTTTTTCAAGCCGCTCGTATTTTACGGAATGCCAACCGTATTGTGGAGAATTTGTCCCAGAAGCTGGAATTGATAACGGAAGCGGTGGGTTTTATTCGGCATAAGGTGGACACACTTTCTGGCCATATGGGTCTGGTCAGCGGCATGGTAGCGAACCTGTTTGAAAAATTCGTGGTGAGCAAGTTAGTAGACAAGTTGGAGACTACAGAAGAAAAAGGGAAAAAGAAAAAAAAGAACGGAGAAAAGTAAAAAAGTTTAAAAAAAGACGGCCGGGTAAATCCCGGTCGTTTGTTTGCCAGGGGAAGTAAATTCCGGTAAGATATGGTTGATAAAGGGAGGTAAGGCGGTTCCATGAGCGATTTTGTCCATCTCCATGTCCATTCCCACTATTCTTTGTTGGATGGACTCACCAAGGTAAAGAAACTGGTCCGCGTGGCTAAAGAGCGCGGTTTTTCGGCTATCGCTTTGACAGATTCTGGTTCCATGTATGGGGCGATTGAATTTTATCAGGCCTGTCTGGCAGAGGAGATAAAGCCGATTATTGGTTTTGAGGCTTATGTTGCTCCCCGGAGATTGACGGACAAGGATCCATTATTGGACCGCGAACTGTACCAGTTGACTTTGTTGGCGGAAAATTATACTGGCTATCGCCATCTCCTTCAATTGACTTCCTTGGGCCATTTACAGGGTTTTTTCAATGGTAAACCTCGTTTAGACAAAGATATTTTGTTTGCCCACAAAGATGGGGTCATTGTTTTATCTGGAGGTATTCATGGCCAAATACCTCAGTTGTTGTTAGCGGGAAAAGAAGACGAAGCCCGATCATTGGCCCATGAATATAAAGAAGCTTTGGGCTCAGATCATTATTATTTTGAACTCCAGGATCATCCCGCTCTTCCCGGACAAATTCAAGTGAACACGAAATTGATTCAGTTGGCCAAAGAATTAGGTTTGGAGTGTGTGGTAACGCGAGATGTCCATTACCTTAATTCAGAAGATGCGGAAGCCCAGGATATTTTAACTTGTATTCGTGAGGCGTGGAAAGTAGATCAGCCGAATCGCGAGGACTATCGCCAGGTAGATCGTTCTCTAAATTCAGGTAAGGATATCTTGTCTCGATTCCGTCATGTAGCTGAAGCGGTAGCGAATACCCAAAAAATTGCGGACCGCGTGCAATTGGACATTCCTTTAAACAATTGGCATTTTGCTCCGGTGGATTTGCCAGCCGGGGAAACCGCTGCCTCGGTTTTGGAAAAGAACACTTGGGAGAATCTTCCTCGTTATTACCCAACAATGACCGAGGAAATACAAAACAGAATAAAATACGAACTGGAAATTATCAGTAGTAAGGGGTATGCCCCATATTTCTTGTGTGTCGCTGACTATGTGCACTATGCCAAACAACATGGAATCGTAGAAACGACTCGTGGTTCAGCCGCTGGTTCTATAGTTTCATATATCAACGGGATTACGACAGTTGATCCGATTCGCTTTCAATTGCCGTTTGAGCGCTTTTTGAATCCTTTTCGGCCCTCACCGCCGGATATTGATACGGATTTCGCCGATGACCGGAGAGATGAAATGATTGCCTATGTCACCCAGAAATATGGGGAGGATCGGGTGGCCCAGATTATTACTTTTGGAACCATGGCCGCTCGAGCTAGTGTACGCGATGTCGGGCGGGCATTAGGATATTCTTATAGTTTTTGTGATCAAGTGGCCAAGTTGATTCCCATGGGTTCCCAGGGTTTTCCCATGACCATTGATCGTGCTTTGAAGGAGGAACCGGATTTGAAAAAACTTTATCAGCATAACGCGGAAGTCAAAAGACTTTTGGATTTAGCGCAGAAAGTAGAGGGTTGTGCCCGTCATACTTCGGTACACGCTGCTGGCGTCGTCATTGCCCCCGAACCTCTGACTGTTTTTACTCCGGTCCAACATGAAGTTGGAGGCGGGCGGATTACCACCCAATATGAAATGAAGTCAGTGGAAACGGCCGGGGTATTGAAGTATGATTTTTTGGGTATTCGCAACTTGTCGATTTTAGGAAAAGCCGTGGAGTTTGTAGAAAAGACGACTGGGGAAAAAATTGATATCTATTCATTGCCTCTGGATGATGCCGACACTTTTGCCATGTTGGCTCGAGGCGAGACCATGGGGACGTTCCAATTGGGCGGTTCGGGCATGACCAGATGGCTGAAAGAACTGCAGCCATCCCATATCAACGATATCATGGCTATGGTGGCCCTATATCGCCCAGGGCCGATGGATTCCATTCCTGAATACATTCGGCGCAAACACAATCCAGAAACCGTGGAATACCTTGATGAGCGCATGAAGAAGTATCTAGAAGCCTCTTTTGGCCTCTTGGTATATCAGGATGACGTGCTTCTAACGGCGATTGAACTAGCTGGCTATGATTGGAAAGAAGCGGATAAATTCCGGAAAGCTATTGGTAAAAAAATTCCTGAAGAAATGGAAAAGCAGAAAAAGAAGTTTTTTGACGGTTGCCGCGATATTGGAAAATTACCAGAAACCAAGATTCATCGTCTCTGGGAGATGATTGAACCTTTTGCCGCCTACGGGTTCAACAAGGCCCATGCGGCTTCTTACGGGATTGTGGCCTATCAGACCGCGTATTTGAAGGCTCACTATCCAGTCCAATATATGACCGCTATTCTGCAAGCCGAGGCCGGAGATGCGGAAAAGGTGGCGCCAATTGTCGCCGAATGTCGGCGGATGGGTATCAAAGTTTTACCGCCCGATGTCAACGAATCCTTTCGCAGTTTTGCTATGGTTTCTAAGCCTGGGGAGCCTGGAGTGATTCGTTTTGGTTTGAATGCCATCAAAAATGTCGGCGAACATATCTGCGATGTTATTTATGCCGAACGAAAGAAAAACGGAAAATATTTGTCTTTGGAAAATTTTTTGGAACGAGTGGATGACAAGGATTTGAATAAAAAATCATTGGAAAGTTTGATTCAAGCTGGAGCTTTGGATTGTTTTAGTCTGGAGCGTGGCCAACTTTTGGCTAATAGCGAGAATTTGTTACGCTATCTACGGCAGTTGAAGGAAAAAAATACAGCCCAGAATTCTTTGTTCTCTGGTACCAGTATTGCCTTGGATGCAAAAGTGCGGTTGGATCCAGCCCCGGCGATGACCAAAGAACAAAAGATGAATTGGGAAAAAAATCTTTTGGGTTTGTATCTCACCCTCCATCCTTTTCAACAATACCAAGAAGAGTTGAAACAGTCTCTTACTGCTATTACGGCGGTAGAAGGCATGGCTCGGAATTCTTGGGTGGTCGTGGGCGGTGTTGTGGATAGTTTGAAAAAAAAGATCACTAAAAAAGGCGGTGTGATGTTGTTTGTCACCATTCAAGACACTACGGGATCAATTGAGTTGATGGTTTTCCCGCGCACCTATGAAGAAACTGCGGTAGTTTGGAAAGAAGGAGCCGTGCTCTGTGTTCAAGGAAAAACGCCGAAAGACGAAGGGGACAACAAGATCTTTGTCGAAAAAGCCTTGGTGATCAGTCCAGAAAATGCCCAGGCCATTGCCAATCGTTTTTCCTATGGTTTGTCCGTAAAAGATTTTGCTCCTGCTTTGCACGAAAAATGCGTGGCGATTACCACTAACAAGGAAGACTTAATTCGGCAGGCAGACAAATTAAAAGAACTATTCGTCGCTCATCCTGGAGAATACACAGTTTTGATTCGTGTGGCCAATCAAACTATCCGCTCCCAGGCCCGGATTGATTGGAATTCAAAAGTCCTGGAAGAGCTAGAAAAAATTGTTGGCGAGGGCCGGGTGCAAAGCTACGAATAATCAAAGACTCCAATTTGGGTCAACCATTATCTTTTCCCAAGGAGTAAATTCATTTTTTAAGCTATGGATATGGGCGGCCGCAGCAATCATCGCCGCATTGTCCATAGCGTATTTTTTTTGTGGGCAAAGAAAAGAGATCGTGGGGAAGCGAGAGGCTAATTCTGCAGCCAGATGTTGACGTAGACGATCATTAGCCGAAACTCCTCCTGCCAAAATTACTGTACGAGGTTGAAAGGCTGCGGCGGCCTTGATTGTCTTAGTGGTTAGGACGTCGACGACGGCTTGTTCCAAAGACGCACAAAGGTCAGCAATGGTAGGGGATTGGGGTTTTAACCATTGTCGGTATTTACCCCACAACGTGCGTTGGTCAATCATTTTTTTGCGATTGTCGCGCACCCAATATCGAACCGCTGTCTTCAGACCAGCAAAACTGAAATCATAGTTCGGAGATTGGATAAGGGGGCGAGGAAGGGAAATGGTGTCTGGCCGGCCGGCTCGAGCCAATTGAGAAATCTGCGGACCACCAGGATAGGGTAGTCCGAGTAGCTTAGCCGCTTTGTCAAAACATTCTCCAGCCGCATCGTCTTTGGTGTAGCCGATTTTTTCATATGATCCTGGTTCTCTGGCTAGGATTAATTCCGTATGGCCACCGCTGGCGATCAAGGCTAAGACTGGGTAGGAATAATCAAGAGTGTTTTTTCCCAAAAGCGGGGAAAAAAAATGTCCTTCCAAATGGTTGACGCGGATCAGGGGGATTTGGTGTAAAAAAGAGAATACTTTTGCTGCTTCCACTCCCACTAACAAACCAGTGATTAAGCCTGGACCAGCGGTGGACGCAACAACATCGGGTTGGGGTTGGTTAGCCAACACTGCCGCCATTACGGGTACGATATTTTCGGCGTGACAACGTCCGGCTATCTCCGGCACCACTCCACCGTATTTTTCATGCACTTTGATTTGACTAGCCGTTTTTTCTGCCAGGATTACAAAGCCTGAACCACTAGTTTCTACCAGGGCTACGGAAGTATCGTCGCAAGATGTCTCAATCCCTAAAATTCTCATAGTTTCTCTATTGACTATCAGTTATTTTTACTATTTTCCTCTCTAAGAGTCAATAGAGAACAAGGACAAGATTTTTAATATCACAAAAACATCCGGACGGGTGTTTATGATTCTAATACACTATTATATTGGGCATTTACGCTCTGTACATCTTGACGGAGAGGCCTTTTTTGGTACAAAACTATAAGTTCATTTTGGATTGATGATGGATTTATAGACACGGATCGACAACCGGAGGGATGGCCATGGCTAGGAAGGAATTTGGTATCTGGTTTGAGCGTTGGGGGATTATCTTTCAAGCAATCGGCTTCATGGAGGAGGGGGAGGGGATCTGGAAGGAGACCTTCTGCGGCCATGAGGTGCTTCGCCGGGTGTCGAATGCCATTGGCGAGGAAGAGGCCAAGAGGTTCAGGAATGACCGGTTGGGCATCCCCTCCTGTTTCAAATCATTCCTCCTGGTCACTGGCTGGAAAGTTCAAGGACGCGTTCTAGCCTTCCGTTGGAATGGGGACAGCTATGAAGAAGTGTGGTTGTCCCTCGATCGCCCGGTTAAGGACTGGGTGAGAAAGGGCGGGCCAGAGAATGATGTTCTCGTTCTCTGTCGTCGTCCCAGTTGACAACGAGTCGAGCTGGGGGGTCTTGAGTCTGCGAACTCTTGATCCCCCAGCCGGCCTTCAAGTAATTATTCCCCCGTTTTATCTACCTTGACGGGTTTTTTGTTTATACAAAAAACACCCAGTTGGGTGTTTCTTTGGTACACCACTGCACTGATAATTTACACTCATTGGTATTTGATTTAGAAAAATGGTTGGGAGCAGTTACTAGTACTTTGGTGAATTAAAAAATCATCCATTTAAGGATGTTTTTTTAATCTCAATCATCTTTACATATGTACATATGTAAAGATGACAATCGAATGGGGTTTTGTTGACGCTGTCCCCAAACAGCGGCCTTTACGGCGGTCGGATGTAGAACATCCCTCACCTCCTTGTCGATTGTCGACGTTCTCGTGGTTCGTGAGGACTAGCCCATGTCCTCGAAGCCCTCGAGCAACTCGCCGACCATGTTGGTGCTGATGAACTGCTGGAGAACAGTGCTGTGCAGGGCGATGCCCTGACGGAACTTTATGTCCGCCATGGCGGGCGTCAGGCTCTCCAGCGAGATCGCGCCCGCTGCCTTAGCCAGGCTACCCAGCTCGTAGCGATCAAGGATCACTCGTCCGTCATCGAACGGAGAGAGGATCCCTACGTGCACGCCCGCCTCGGTTGCCAGCTTGATCGCGTCAATCCAGGAGATCTGTTCGTTGTCTTCCTGCCAGGGGCGGTTGGGAATATTTCCCGCGCCCTTACACTCCAGGATGATGCCCTTCACACGGCCCATCCTGATCATGTCGGTCAGGACATACGGCGGCGTGTCAGCCGACACCATGATGGAGACCACAGATGGCTCGAATTCAGTCTGGAGACGCAGCCCCTCCATGAAGATCACGGGATCACGCTTGCGGGCACCCTTGATCATGATGTGGGGCCAGGCGTAGGCGACGGGGTGCTTCCCCGGCGTGTAGAAGGCCGCGAAGTCGGAGTCTTTGCGTTTGCGTACGCGGGCCCCATCCAAGACCTCGCCCATGACGACGTTGTAGACGCCGACGACCTGGTTGCGGATGAACGCCTGTATGACGCGCAGAGTGTTTTCGATCTGCATCTGCACGTCCGAGCCACTCTCGTCCTTGGTCATCTGGGCACCGATGACCATGAGCGGCTTCTGGAGGCTCCGCTTGAAGCACATGGCCAGGTACGCGCACGTCTCTGCGAGTGAGTCGGTGCCGTGGAGGATGATGAAGCCGTCGTACCTGTCGTACACGGCCGCGATCATTTCCGCCATCTGGGCGCGGTCCTGGTGCTTCACGTTCGTGCTGTCCTGACGCAACGGGAAGTCCGCCAGCGTCAACTCCAGGTCTTCGGGGACCTTGATCCCCTGGAGGAGTTCTTCGGCGCTCTTGGCGGGGCGAAGCGGGTTCCCGACCATGCCGAGAGTCCCTCCTGTGTTCAGGATGTAGATCTTCATGGTTCTCACCTCTCCTAGGGTTGAAGTTCCGAATTCCAAATCTTGTGTTCAGTTTACTAAAGGAGCGGGCCGAACCAGTGGGCTAGACTGGTTGAGCTGTCCATCGAATGGACGAGGTAGTATGGAAAAAAAACCTCGGTTTGTCAAGGCTTTTCTATATATGTAAACAAAAACTTCGCTACTTTAGCGAAGTTGTCAGCACCGTCCCGCCAAGGGGAATCGAACCCCTATTTCCACATTGAAAGCGTGGAGTCCTAACCATTAGACGATGGCGGCAAATACGTGGGCATAATATACCCCTTTTTTTCTAGCAAGTCAATAGCTGGCTTGTCCCCAACACTGGCTTGACAAACTTTTGAGCCTGAGATATTATACTTTCGTTAATTCACCGCAGACAGCAGCTTCCTTTTAAGGGATTAAATACGCTGCCGAGGAGAAATTACTGGCTTTTTTAGCCAGGTAAAAGGTCGTATCCGGAATAGTCTGTGGTTTTGCCACAGTTTTTATTTATATGGCGAAAACCAGACAACAAAAAGAGGAGGCAGTCAAGAATTTGGCAGACGGTATTCGCACGGCCAAGGCCGTGGTCTTTGCCAATTTTCAAGGGCTGAAAGTGTCAGAATCCGAAGATTTGCGTCGGCAATGCCGGGCCCAAGCTATTGGTTTGGTTGCCAGCAAGAAGACTCTTTTGCAACGAGCCTTAGCCGAGATTGGTTTCAACTTGGAAACCAAAACCTATCCGGGCGGAGTGGCCGCAGTATGTGGTCAAGAGGATGAAGTAGCCCCGGCCCAGATCGTGGCTAACTTTGCTAAGAAGCACGAAGTTGTCACTATCTTTGGCGGCATCTTAGAAGGTAAACTCATCGATGCAGCTAAAGTAAAAGAACTCGCGCTTCTACCCAGCAAACAAGAGCTTTTGGCCAAATTGGTTGGCTCAATCAATGCGCCGGTTTCTGGCTTGGTCAATGTCCTTGCCGGCAATTTGCGTGGCTTGGTCAATGTCTTGAACGCGATCAAGGAAAACAAAGCTTAGATAAATAATTATCAATTATAAAAATATGACAGACGAAAAACAAGCTGTTGAAGTACCGGAGAAATTTAAGTCTCTGGTCTCTGAAATCGAGAAAATGTCAGTTCTCGACTTGGCCGAGTTGGTCAAGGTGTTAGAAGACAAATTCGGCGTTTCTGCTGCTGCTCCGATGATGGCTATGGCCGCCATGCCAGGTGCTGCCGCCGCTCCAGTTGAAGAGAAGACAGAATTCAACGTGGAATTGACTGCGGTTGGTGACAACAAGATTAATGTCATCAAAGCGGTGAAGGAAGTGACCGGTTTAGGCTTAGCTGATGCTAAGGCTTTAGTAGACGGCGCTCCGAAGATGGTTAAGGAAGGTGTCAAGAAAGAAGAAGCCGAAACAATGAAGAAAAAGATTGAGGAAGCTGGCGGAAAAGTGGAATTGAAATAACCTCTCTGACAGATGAATAAAGACCCCCGACCGGGGGTCTTTATGATCTCGCTGTTTAGTATTTTGGTTATTTCCAAGCAAATCGGTAGACTTTGTTATTGTCTAAGAGGAAAATATTTTTTTCGTTATCTACTATAAATCCAGTGGGATTAGTCCAAATCGGGGATGTGTATTGTCCCAAGAGTTTGCCGGTCTTGTCTAAGATCACCAGACGTTTGTTTTTTGGTTCCAATATGTATAGTTCATTCAGGCTCGCATTGGTATAGAACATCCGAGGGTTTTCCAGTTGAGGATCTAGACCACTGGGGTTGAATTCTTGTTTCAAACCATCAGCCAGTTTCCAAATTTCTCCCGTAGTTTTAAGGATATAAATATCGCCGTCGATGGCTAGACTAATGGCATCGGAAAGATTTAGTTCCTCTTCCAACCAGGCAGTGCCACGGTCAAAACCGGTCTGAATGGGGGAATGTTTATAGATTTGATTGTTTTGTGTATCAACCACATAAAGCCGACGATTGTAAATCGCTGGAGAAAGTATTTTTGTCTCTACCTGGGGGTAGCTGATGTCCTTTTGACTCAAAATTTGCGTTTCGGGATCATATTTAGCAATCTGACCATTGCTGCCCAGGAAAACAGCATAATCATTTTCTTTAGGTACACTAGCGGCAATCAACTTGGGTAGGAGAGAAGCATCGAGAGAATTGATTTGTCCGGACAGTGGTTCAATCCGATATAAATGTTTGTCATCAGGGCCAAAGGCCAGAATTTGATTGGCAATAATGATGAGCTGTTCCACCTTCGCTTGGTTGGGATTTAAATCCGCAATGAGAGTCGGCGAGATTTCTTGCCATTTGCGTAGATGAGTCAAACTGGTCTCGATGTCCGCAGCCAATTGGCTAGCCTTTTCTTTTTCTAGATGACTGTCCTGGATTAGTTTATCTAAAAGTTCTTTGGCTTCAGCCAAAAGAATAAAAGCGCGGGCTTCATCATTATAAAGCAGACTGGAGTCAGCGGCATTCTTTTTGTCAATCACAGCTTGAATTTGATTTTCATAGGCGATCTTTTTAGCCTGGTAAGCCGATTTGAGCTTGAAGGTAGTTAGACTGCCAACAAAAATGACGGCCAAAACAATGGTGAGGATCAGGAGGATTTTACTGAGGAGAGGAAGAGCAAAAAAATCATCCTTCTTTTTGTCATAGGCCTGGCGCCATTCTTTGCGAATGGTTTCTCTTTGGTTGTCACGGTTAGTGAGAAGAAAGAACAGGGCAACAGAAGTGCGGGCTAGAAGGATAGTTGACCCGCGTAACAGGCGCCACAGGCTGGAAAGAAGAATAAAAAGGGATTTGCCTAGAGAGACGAGTATAATATTAAGGATAGGTTCGTTAATTTTTTCTTGGCGCGGTCGGACATTGGTTTCGATTTTGCCCTTTTCCATGGTTTTACTAATTTGTTTCTGTCTTTTTGTCTGGGTGCGGTCAAGAGTGGCAGTCTGATGCTTTTGTCTGTAAACAGCCAGACGAGTATTCAAACGTTTATTTACTCGACGCCAGAGAGAGGGGGACAGCATTTCGGCTGTATTTTTTTCTCGCGAAATCATTTTGTTCAAAGATTCCACCGTGCCTCGGGGCAGGCTTTTGGGCGTTTTGCCGGTTTTAGGTAGATCGACATAGGTTGGCAGATGAAAGAAAATCCCACCGAAAGAAAGATCGGATTTTATGTCATCCAAAACTTTTTGGATGTGGCCGGCGGATTGGCGGGCATTTCGTGTCTCTACTATTTTTTTGATTCGATCCAGAGTGAAATAGTCGTTGACATGGGGGGTGCTGGCATAAAAATAGTCACCAAGGTTGAGGTGACCTTCCAAGATAGAAGAGAATAATTGATTGTTGTTTAATAGATTATCCGGAGCCCCCAGGATGTCCACCGCTTCCAGCTCATTGTCTTTTTTACGATAAAAAAGTACGGCTTGAGGTGAACCGTGGTAGGCAAAATGCAGTTCTCGATCCCGAATCACTCCCACGAGACAGTGAATCAATGAATCTTCAAATTGGAGGAGATGGTGGCCGCGGCAATTGATGAATTCCAAAGTCGCTTCAAAGGCAGTCTTGTCTTCGGTGTCATCAGTTTCGTAGTATCCGGATTCTAAATCATCAATCATTTGTTGGAGGTGTTGGATCTGTTCAATCGTGCCGTTATTGATTTCGGCCAAAGCAAAAAAATACCCCTTCGCCTCTTCTTGGGGAGTGCTGGGTTCAGTGATGTGGAGGAGGACATGCGAGCGGCTTTGATCCTGTCCTTCCACAAAAAATTCATGAATCTCCACAAAGTCCTTCATAAAGGAGATTTTGACTTTATTTTTCCCCACTATTATACTATATTTGTTTTCTTTTTGCCAAGCGCGGGGTAAGGGGGTCGGCGTTTGAAGACAGGAATTATTCAAAGACCAGCAGGATGTAAAACGTGAAAAATATGATCGAACAACTTTTTGGTTCAAAAACTCGGTTCCGCCTTTTGCGTCTTTTTTTTCGTCAGCCTGGCCAGCCCTTTTTTGTCCGGGAGATCTCGCGGCACCTCGGGAGTCAGATAAACGCTGTGCGACGGGAGCTGTCCCTTTTAGTAGATTTGGGGATCATCAAAGAGACCGCGGGCCAGAGCCCTAATTTTGATCCCGGTTCTACCTTGCGGAAGTACTATACTCTGGACGCCAGCTCTTTATTATACCCTGAATTGCAGGGACTTTTGGTCAAAGTGCAAATGCTCGGTGAGCAGGAATTTGTTCATGAACTTACTGAAAAAGGGGGGACAGTGCGTCTAATGTTGTTGACCGGGCGGTTTGTGAATAAAGAGACGATACCCAGTGATTTGTTGCTCGTTGGTGACCTGAAAGAAAGAAACATCGCCAAGTTGGTGGCCAAGTATGAAAAAGATTTGGGTTTTGAAGTACGATATACACTAATGAGCGAGAAAGAATTCAAGGAAAGAAGGCACGTGATGGACAAGTTTCTGTATACCTTGTTTGAGGCTGAACATCATAAGATTGTAAATGAATTGGGTGTTTGATTATGTACCTACTTTTAGATTTATCCCGAACCGGGATAATCCATTTGTCGCTCTTTGATCAGACTGAGCGAAAAGAAGCGGAATATCCAGGTCAGAATCGGGAATTGTTGGAGAAACTAGTGGCTTTTTTACAGGAGAATCGTTTGACGGTCTCGGAATTGTCCGGTCTGTCAGTGGTGGTGGGAACCGGGGGATTCACCAGTACGCGTTTGACGGCAGTAGTTGCCAATCTAATTGGTTTTCAGAAACAATTGCCACTTTTGGCCGTGCCAGCGGATCGGATTCATGATTATGATTGGCAAGTGAAGGAATTTGTTCGACAGATTCCCGGTCAGTTGATTTCCCCCACTTACAGCGGCCAGCCAAATATTACTCAAAAAAAGAAAGCAAGATGATCCAGAATGGCAGGATTTGCCATAATCGTTGATACCAGGAAAAGTATGCTCACGGAATATCAAAAGTACCGTTTTTATGAAATGTTACCAGGAATCTCGATCTGGGGCACTTTGGTTTTGTGTTTGGTTTTATCTTTCGTCCGGCCTTTGTGGATGATCTATTTTATTATTCTTTTTGATATTTATTGGGTCTTGAAGGTTCTTAATTTTACCTTTTATCTCCTGATCTCTTGGTTCCGTTTTCGTCAGGTTCGCGATCAAGATTGGAAACAAAAGTTGGCCGCGTTGCCAGCGGTCAGTCATCGTTATCAGCACGTAATTTTTTTGACTTTGTTTAATGAGAGTTGGGGAGTAGTCCGGACAGCCCTGACCAGTATCAGCCGAGCGGTCTATGACAAGGAAAAATTTGTGATTGTAATTGCCGGAGAGGGGAAAAAACAGGAACATTATGAAGAGATTTTCTCTTTGGTCAAAGAAAATTTTTCGGCGGATTTTGGAGCCATTGTCGGCGTTTTGCATCCGGCGGATTTACCCGGGGAGATTCCAGGTAAGGGTTCCAATTTGCATTATGCGGAAAGAGTGTTGACCCAATGGTTACAAGCTAGACATTGGGATTTTTCTGAAGTAATCACAACGATTTTTGATATTGACACGGTTTGTCATGAACAATATTTTGCTTACCTCACCTTGCTTTACAATGACCAGCCTGATCCGACTAAGGCTTCCTATCAGCCAATTGCTTTATATAACAATAATATCTGGGAATCGCCAGCCATTTTGCGGATTATGGCTTTTGGAACAACATTTTGGACCATGACTTCTCTGGCTCGTCAGGATGCTTTGGTGACTTTTTCTTCACACTCCATGAGTTTTGCGGCCATTGTCGCTGCTGGTTATCATGAAAAGAGGGTCGTCAGCGAGGATTCCCGGATTTTCTATCAATGTTTGTTGGCGAATAATGGTAACTACGAAGTCATTCCCATGTATTTGCCAGTTTCCATGGATACGGTTCGTGATGACCGGTGGTGGCGGAGTGTCCGCAATTTGTACCGCCAGCAACGGCGTTGGGCTTGGGGCGTCGAACATGTCCCTTTTCTCTTATATGAATTTGGAAAAAAGGGGAATTTGATTCCTTGGTGGAAAAAGATAAAATGGGTGTTTGTGGAATGGGAAGGAAAGTGGTCATGGTGTCTAGTGGCTTTGATTATTACTATTTTGGGGAGACTGCCGATGTGGTATGCCCCAGAATCAGTGCGTCAAAGTGCTTTGTTTTTTAACGCGCCTTACATGTTGGAGGTATTAATGATGTTGGCGATGATGGGTTTGTTACTTTCCGCGGTTCTGAGTTTGCCACTTTTGCCTCGTCGTCCGGAGTCGCATCCAAAGCATAAATATATTATAATGGTATTGCAGTGGGTATTATTGCCGATCTCCTTGGTTTTCGTAAGCGCGATTCCGGCCATTGATGCGGTTACCCATTTGTTATTCGGTCGTTATCTTGGTTTTAATATCTCGCAAAAGAAAAGGAAATAACTATGTTTCGTCATTTGGCCTATCTCCGTATTCTCCGTTGGCTGGCTTTATTTTTAATTTTGATTGTTGTTCTGGCCTCGGTGGGTGGATATTTCTGGCTACGACAGACCGACCTGACCAAGTTGTTTAATTCTCCCTTGGTGCAGGAACAGATAAAGAAAAAATTAGGTGAAGAACAAGGAGATTGGGTAGCCCTTCTGCCGCGTTTATTAGGTTTTACCAAACCCCTTACTTATTTGGTCCTTTTAGAAAATAATACTGAACTGCGTCCGGGCGGGGGGTTCATTGGTACGTATGCCGTGGTGCGCGCGGATAGCGGAAAAATTTCTGTATTAGCCGTTGATGGTAGTGAAAACTTAGACCGGGAGGCTCCGGTTGATTGGAAGCCTAAGGCTCCGGCAGTGCTGGAGGAGCATCTTGATGTTGATCGCTGGTATTTTCGGGATGCTAATTGGTCGCCGGATTTTGCGGAGAGTGCAAAAAAAGTTTTGGAATTGTACCAAGGGGAAAATGGTCCAGCGGCGGCTGATATTGAAGTGGTCATCGCCTTGACTCCGACGGTGATTGAAGAGTTAATGCAATTTACCGGTCCGATCGTGGTTGAGGGTCTGGAGTTTACTAAAGAAAACCTGGTGGAGAAATTAGAATATGAGGTGGAGTATGCTTATGTGGACAAAGGAAAGCATTTTACTCAGCGCAAAGATATTATTGAACCTCTGATGTTGGCTTTAATGAATAGACTGAAGATCAATGCTTGGAGCAGTTGGGAACAGTATGGAAAGTTGTTTGTGCGTTTGGCGGCTGAAGGCCAAATTGTTGGCTATGCTCGTGAGGCAGATTTACAGGCGCAATTGGAGAAAAATGGTTGGGCTGGACGTCTGCAGAATTCCACTGGTGATTATTTGTGTTGGATAGATGCGAATTTGGCAGCTTTAAAAACCGATCAGGCCATCAAACGGGTCTTAGATTATTCTTTGGTTCCCCAGGCAGACGGCCGGTGGTTGGCTAAGGCTGAAATGACATATATTCATAATGGAAAGTTTGATTGGCGCACTACTCGCTATCGCACTTATGCCCGAATTTTTGTGCCGGCTGGGTCAGAATTGGTGGCTGCGGAAGGAATGTTAGCCTGGGATCGGACGACGAAAAAGGGCGAGGTAGACAAAGGCGAAGAATTGGGTAAGACCTGGTTTGGGGCTTTTACCTCAGTAGAGCCGGGTAAGGTTGGTCGTCTTTCTTTTACCTATTTATTACCCCCGTCATTTAGTTCTTCCTCGGAAGTGTATACATTATTTGTCCAGAAGCAGTTGGGGGTGAGACAGACCGGTTTGACGCTCAACCTGGATTTTGGTAAGAATATTAAGAGGGCGAGTCCAGCGGAAGCTGAAGCTAATTGGCACGATGGGCGTTATGAATTATTCACGGGTCTGGAGACGAACCAGGAATTTCTTGTTGAATTTTAATTATGTGGATCAAAAAAGTGGCGATTGACTTAGGCACCACCAATATCCTAGTTCATGTCCCCAAAAAGGGGATTGTGATTAACGAACCTTCGGTTGTGGCCGTGGCCAAAGAGGATAAGAAGGTGTTGGCGGTAGGCTTGGAAGCTAAAGAAATGATCGGCCGCACTCCAGATACGATTGTGGCGGAACGGCCCTTAAAAGATGGAGTGATTGCCAATTATCGGACAACAGAAGCCATGCTGCGTTATTTTATTAATAAAGCCTTGGGTGGGGTGAGATTGTTTCGGCCAGAAGTAATGGTGGCAGTACCGGCTGGGATTACTTCCACTGAAAGACGGGCCGTAATTGATGCGGCTATGGCCGCTGGGGCGCGGGCAGCTTATATCATTAAAGAACCGATTGTTGCCGCTATTGGTGCTGATATTCCCATTGGTTCGGCCTCTGGCCACATGGTCGTTGATATTGGCGGAGGAACAGCCGAGATTGCGGTAATTTCTTTGGGGGGTATCGTCTCCTGTGGTTCGGTGCGCATTGGCGGTAATCGTTTTGACGCTTCGGTAGCGGAATTTATTCGTCGTAAATATGGTTTGGCTATTGGCGAACAACGTGCCGAAGAAGTAAAGATTAATGTTGGCTCGGCCACTTTTATGGATAAGCCCTTGACCATGGAAGTGAAAGGCCGGGACATGATAAGTGGTCTGCCCCGGACGATTATGGTCAGTTCAGATGACGTAGTTGAGGCTTTACAACATGATTTACAAGGTCTTTTAGAGGCAATAAAAGAAGTATTATACAAGACACCGCCCGAACTATCAGCGGATGTCATGGACAAGGGGATTATTATGTCCGGTGGTTCCAGCCTATTGCGCAATTTAGATACTTTGATTGCCAGTGGTACCGGGGTAGCTTGTTATGTGGCTGATGAACCTTTATTGTGTGTAGCCAAAGGTACGGGAGTGGCTTTGGAGAATTTAGAGAGTTACAAACGGAGCATCCTGGCGACACGCTAATATGATAGTTGGTATAGATGCTTCGCGGGCGAATGAAGAAAAAAAAACTGGCGTTGGTTGGTATACCTATCATCTGCTTAAACAATTGCAGTCCATCGTTCCTGAAGATGTTCAGGTTGTTTTATATTCCCCCCAACCTCTCCAAGAAGAATTGGCGCCTTTGCCTTTGAATTGGGAAAATCGGGTCCTGTCTTGGTTTCTTCCTCGTTGGTGGACGCAGGGACGGTTGAGTTGGGAGATGTGGCGGCGGCCTCCGGACGTGTTGTTTATTCCGGCCCATGTTTTTCCTTGGTGGCATCCTCGCCGGACAGTAATGACGGTCCATGATATTGCCGCCTGGCATTTTCCCCAGACTTATAGTAATTTTGAACGTTGGTATTCTGTGGCCAGCGCTCGCTATGCGCAGAAAAAATTGTTCCGGGTGATTGTTCCCAGCCAGTCCACTAAAGAAGAAATGCTGGCCGCCTTTGGCCAACAGGGCCAGGAAAGAATCAGGGTGATTCCGCATGGTTTTGATCAGGAGCAGTTTTCTTTGGCCGTGGTCAGCCAGACATCATCATCGTTGGGGAAGTACCAGCTTACCAAACCATTTTTGTTGAGCCTGGGGCGGTTAGAGGAAAAAAAGAATACAGTGAATTTAATTAAAGCCTTTGATCTTTTGAAAGAAAAATATGATTGGCAGTTGTTGCTAGTCGGTAGTGGCGGTTGGGGAAAAGAAAAAGTGGCGGAAGCGATTGAAAATTCTCAGTTTAAAAAAGATATATTTGCTCCAGGTTGGGTCCCGGCTGCGGATTTACCTGGACTCTTAGCGACTTGTCAGAATTTTGTTTTTCCTTCGTTATCCGAAGGTTTTGGCTTGCCGATTTTGGAAGCCATGGCTTGCGGGGCGTCAGTGGTGGCTAGCCCCTTGTCAGTTTTACAAGAATTGGGGCAGGGGGCGGTCTGGTATATGGCTGATACTTCGGCGGAAGCGATTGTTCAGGCCATTGAGGCCAGTCTCAGCCAGCCAGAGGAACGAGCAAAAAAAATTCAACTTGGTTTGGAGCGCGTCAAAGATTTTACCTGGGAAAAATGTGCATCGGCCACTTGGTCAGTTTTGGTTTCCTGATTTTTTTGTGGTATCATAATACGGTATGGAAGAGATAATTGGCCACGAAAACATCTGGGCCTATTTTTCGCAAGTTATCGAACGTGGGGCAATTAGCCATGCTTATTGTTTTGTTGGTCCTGAACAAGTGGGTAAAAAATGTCTGGCTCGCAAATTAGCGGCGAATCTTTTGTCTTGTGCAGAAGAGAAGCTGGAGGTCAATCCGGATTTCTTTTTTGTCACCAGGCTTTTTGAGGAAAAAACAGAAAAGACCAAAAAAGATATTACTGTTGCGCAAATGCGAGACCTGCGTCAGGTTTTGTCCCGGCATTCTTTTTTGGGAGGATACAAAGTGGCAATTATTGAGGGCGCGGAGGATTTAAATGCGGAGGCCGCCAATGCCCTACTCAAGACTTTGGAAGAGCCAACCGAAAAAACAGTTATCATTCTCCTGACTAATGATGAGACCTTTTTGCCAGAAACTATCCGTTCTCGTTGTCAATCGATTTTTTTTCAACCGGTAGCCAAAGACAAAATCGTGGCCTGGTTGAAAAGTCAGGGAGCGGATCTGGCTTTGGCCGGGATATCTCGTGGTTTGCCTGGACAGGCCAAGACCTGGCAGGCGGACAACGAAGTTTATTTAGCCTATTCTCGGGAAGTGGAAAGGTTTTTTTCTTTATGGCAGAAGCCTTTTTATCAGAAGTTAAAGTTGGTGGAGGATTTGTTCGGTGACAAAACGGATAACGTCAAGGCGCGAGATCATTGGCAATCAATTTTGGCCATTTGGCAGATGTTGGTGCGGGATGGTTTATTGGTCAGTTTGGGAAAAACAGAATGGTGTGTTCATCCGACGGCGCGATCCTTGCCACTAACAGAAATAGGGTTGGTTAATTTGGAAAAAGCCGTGGTGGCGGCCAAGGAGCAGATGCAAGAGAATATTCACCCTCGTTTGTTAATTGAAAATTTATTATTAATCCTTCCTTAAAGGAATATGAAAAAAATCTTTTTTCTTTTCGGGTTCGTGTTAATGAGTTTGACTTTGCTCGGGGCTGGCTGTATTTCTTTCACTAGTGACAAGCAGACAACTAGCGGGCCTTTAGGCATGTATGTTTCCACTAACAAGGGCGATACCTGGCAAACTTTAAATGCTCTACCGAAGGCAGATGGGGTCAAAAATATTTCCGGGGTGGATGTCTATCGTTTGTTTACTGATCCGGGCGATCCAGATGCCTTTTATCTGGCTTCCCGTCAAAATGGTCTTTTTTATACTTACGACGCTGGAAATACTTGGCAACAACCCCGGAAAATGTTTTCTGGCGGCTATATTTACAGTTTAGTAGTCCATCCGAAGAATAAATGCACGATTTATATTACCAACGGCACCCAAGTCTATCGTTCGGATGACTGTTTGCGCAGTTTTACTGAAGTTTACCGGGAATCACGTTCCGATGCTCGGATCATTTCTCTCGCCATTGATTTCTTTCCGCCCCACCGGTTATTCTTAGCCGAGAATAACGGTGATTTGCTGCAAAGTTTTGACACTGGTTATAGTTGGAGTACGGTCAAGCGTTTCAAGACGCGGATCATTCAAATTCTTCCTAGCCCCTTGACTGAGAAATTGGTGTTTTTGGTCACTAAGGATGAGGGTTTGCTGCGTTCCCGCGACAATGGCGAGACTTGGGAAAATCTTTCAGGTCGGATGAAACAATATTCTGGCAGTTTGGAGTATCGCCGGTTCTTGTTGCATGCCACCAAGCCGAACACTCTGTATTGGGTTTCAACCTATGGTATCTTGCGTTCCGACGATCAGGGGGATACCTGGACTCCCTATGAGTTGATTACTCCGCCGGGGAGTGCGGACATTTATGGTTTTGCAGTAAATCCCCAGAATGATAATGAAATTTATTATACCGCGACGATTGGGACTAAATCGACTTTCTACCGTAGCATTGACGGGGGTAAGAATTGGGTGACCAAGAAGCTACCCTCTGGACAAATTCCGACGATCCTGTATCCTTACTCCAATGATACCAATGTTCTCTTTCTCGGTTTTTCCGTTCTGCCGAGCAAGAAGAAATAGAATTAACTTTGATTTATGATTGCTCTCGATTCCTACCGTGATAATTTTAAGAAAGCCGCTGAACATTTCAAGAATGAAATCTCTGCCCTGCGTACTGGCCGAGCGACACCAGCCCTGGTGGAAGATGTTCCGGTTGAGGCCTATGGGACACGTCAACCTTTGAAAGCGGTTGCCTCCATTTCAGTTCAAGACGCAAAGACCATTGTGGTGGAGCCTTGGGATAAAAGTCTGACTCAGACAGTAGAAGCCGGCTTGCGTCAATCAAATTTAGGGATCAATCCGGTCAATGACGGCCGGGTCATCCGTTTACCTCTGCCTGAGTTGACTCAGGAACGACGACAGGATTTGATCAAGGTGTTACATCAAAAGTTGGAAGCCGCGCGGGTAGCCATCCGTCAGATTCGCGAAGATGCGCGAAAAGAAATTGACGGACGCGAGAAGAATAAAGAGATTAGTGAAGACGAAAAATTCAGCCAGCAGGATCAGTTGGAGAAACTGGTAAAAGAAGCTAATGACAATGTCAAGAACATTGCTGACGAGAAAGAAGAAGAAATAACTAAGGTATAGGTTTACTTTTATCAAACAGCCGGATAAATACGGCTGTTTTTTATTATAGAGTCGTTATCAATATCAATGGGGTATCAAGAGGTATGGTAGCTTGACTAGCAGTAATTTTTTATATATGATGCCTCTGTTTTTGCTCTTTGACATTTGAGGTAAACCAAACCAGGGGGGGAGACATGGAAAAGGAACTGGCCGTAGTGATTGATTGGGGGTTGGTTTTTTGGATTTTGGTTTTGGGTTGTTTTTTCATCCTGGCGTTCGCCAGTATTGTCATGGTCTTGACCTTCTTTCTTCGTCAGCGGTCCCTGGTCAGTCGTATCCCTGCGGCAATGACGGTGGGAGGAATCATCTACGAGATCCTTCCGGTTCTCCTTCCGGGAGAACGTTATATCGTCGGGAATGTCCTGCGCACCCGCGCTACTGATCTGGGTGCAGATCTTGGCCAGAAAGATTGTCAACATCTTCTGGATCACCAAGGCGATATTCCCATCCCAGTCACCTCAAATGGGAAAGTTGTTTTCGCTTTTCCTGATTGGACGAGATGGCAATATGGCGATTGGGAGTTTGCTTACATCCATCAGGATGAGAAGGGCAACTGGTTTCAGAGGTGGTGGCCAGAACAAAGAGAATGGGGGGGCAGTGATAGTTACTTCCTGCGCCGCCGATCAGACATCACAGCTACTTCCTGCGCCGAATTGCCGGTCCACGTTGCCAGTGGTTAGGCGCCTTCTTCTCTTTTTCCCTCTGTCGTTTTCCTCCTCAAATAGCCTACCTTTTACCCCGCACGGCAGTTTTGTGCGGGGTTCATTGTTTAAACAGTAGTCAATTGACTTTACTGATAATAATGTGTCATAATATTCTGGCCGGTGATAACCAGGGGATTGGCTCCCTGTAGCTGGCAGAAAAGTGGTCTAGATATCCTCTAGGCAACTTGGGTGGAACCGCCCGCTAGGGCCCCAAGACCGTTTTAACGGTCTTTTTAATTTGCTATAATCAATTCATAACTTTAATCATATGCTTCAATCTTTAGAACCCATTGTTTCTTTGGCCAAACGTCGGGGTTTTGTTTTTCCTTCTTCGGAAATTTATGGCGGCTTGTCTTCTTGCTATGACTACGGTCCTTTGGGTGTTTTGCTTAAAAACAATATCAAGGCTGCTTGGTGGAAAGCCATGGTTCAAGAACGGGAAGATATTGTTGGTTTAGATTCTTCGATTCTCATGCATCCTAAAGTTTGGGAAGCTTCCGGTCATGTGGATGGGTTTACTGATCCATTGGTGGATTGTCGACAATGCAAGAAACGTTGGCGAGCAGATCATCTTTTGGAAGCTAAGGGGATTAAACCAAAATTTTCTCCGGGTGACTGGGGCAAACAACAAGTGGCTTGTCCTGATTGCGGGGGCCAACTAACAGAAGTGCGTAAATTTAATTTGATGTTTCAAACCCAAATGGGGGCAGTAGAAGATGAGGCGAGCACGATTTATCTCCGTCCCGAGACTTGTCAGGGAATTTATACGAACTTTCTCAACGTCATCCAGACCATGCGGCGAAAATTGCCCTTTGGTATTGCTCAAATTGGTAAGGCTTTTCGTAATGAGATTACCCCCGGCCACTTCATTTTCCGTACTCGGGAATTTGAACAAATGGAACAGCAGTATTTTATTAACCCCCAAGAAAAAGATGCAGCGTTTTCGGCTTGGAAAAAAGCCAGAATGGAATGGTACCGACAGTATGGTCTGAAAAAAGAAAACTTACGTTTCCGCGACCACGAAAAAGATGAATTGGCCCATTATGCCAAACAAGCGGTGGATATAGAATACAATTATCCGGGCATGGGCTTCAAAGAATTGGCCGGGATTCATGATCGGGGAGATTGGGATTTATCTCGCCACAGTCAGTTCAGTGGTCAGGATCTGCGTTATTTTGATCAGGAAAAAAATGAACGTTATGTCCCGCATATTATTGAGACTTCGGATGGGGCGGATCGAGCTTTGTTGGCTTTCTTGATTGATGCCTATGAAGAAGGGGGGGCTCGATCCGGAGAAGATGATGCTAAACATGAGAAAGAAGTGATTCTACGCCTTCATCCGGCTTTGGCCCCCATCAAGGTGGCAGTTTTGCCTTTATCTAAAAAAGAGCCTTTGACCGGGTTAGCACAAGAGATTCTTTCGTTGTTACGACCTAAGTGGCAGGTCCAATATGATGAGACCGGAAGCATTGGCAAACGATACCGCCGCCAGGATGAGATTGGCACTCCGTTTTGTCTGACCATTGATTTTGACAGCTTAGAAGACCAAAAGGTGACGGTTCGGGATCGCGACACTATGGGGCAAGAAAGAGTGGCGATTAAAGAATTAGTGGATTATTTGTCAGCTAAATTGGTTTTTTAATCCTTATGGCTTTTTCTTGTCAGACGATTAACCAAACCAAGCTGTACCTTGTCCCCATGTCCGGGACAAAGACGGTGACGATTTTGGTTTTGGCGCCAGTTGGCTCACGTTATGAGACAAAGGCGACCAGCGGCCTCTCTCATTTTATTGAGCACTTAATGTTCAAAGGAACAAAACGTCGGCCCACAACTTTGGTTTTGACACGAGAGATTGATCGCCTGGGCGCGGAGTATAATGCTTTCACGAGCAAGGAATATACTGGCTATTACATCAAAACTGCTCAGCAACATCTGGACTTGGCCTTGGATATTCTCTCGGACATGCTCTATCACTCCCGATTCACGCCAGCAGAAATGGAACGGGAGAAGACAGTGATTATAGAAGAGCTACGTATGTATAAAGACAATCCGTTGTTGCGGATTGAAAGCGAATTTGAAAATCTTTTTTTTGCCCCCACTCATCCCTTGAGCTGGGATATTGGCGGAGTAGAAAAGACTGTGCGTCAGCTGACCCGGCCGCAAGTTATGGCTTATTATCAGCAGTTTTATCGGCCAGACAATTTCACCATTGTCATTGCTGGACACATCAGTGCGGAAGCAAAGAAATTAGTGGAGAAATATTTTTCTCCGGCCAAAGAGAAGAAGAGCCCGGTTGGGTTTTCTCCCGCTGTTCTAGGTCCAACCGAGAAAGAAAAGCGCCAACGAATCGTGCGGATGTGCACTGACCAGGTGCAGTTGATGGTTGGTTATCCTAGTTTCGCCTATGCGGATGAACGCAATATTGTTTTAGGGGTATTGAACACTATTTTGGGCGGCAGTATGAGTTCACGACTATTCATTAAGATTCGCGAGCGTTTAGGTTTGGCTTACATGGTGCGCGCGGATCAGGAGAGTTTTCATGATGCCGGCTATTCCGCTATTCGTGTGGGTTTGGAAGCCAAGAATATCCCTCGGGCTCTCACCGTAATTCAGCAGGAATTGAAGAATCTAAAAAAGAAAGGGGTGACTGCCCGAGAGCTTCAAGATGCCAAGACACATCTACGAGGTCACCTGGTTCTGTCTTTGGAAGATAGTAGTAGTCAGGCCAGTTGGTATGGTCTACAAGATATTTATAGAGTGCGGATAAAAACACCGGAGGAGAAGATAAAAGAATTAGAACAGATCACTAATCGGCAGCTCCAGGAGATTGCTCAAGAAGTTTTTCAGGAAAAAAATCAGCGGCTAGCATTGGTGGGCGCGGTCGGAGATCAAAAATTAATCACCTAAATTTTTTTTATGAAATACGTTTTTGGCAATTGGAAAATGTACTTGAATGCTGCTGAGACCGTAGCTCTGGCCACGGGTTTGAAAAATGAAACTGTGGAGGAAAAGGTTTCGGTCGCGGTCTTTCCTCTGCTTTTGTCTGTTCAAGACACTGCGGAGATACTAAAAAATACTGAGTGGCGGGTGGGAGCCCAGAATGTGAGTTGGACGCCTCAGGGTGCTTATACCGGGGCGGTATCTGCTCTAATGTTTAAGGATATTGGTTGTGAGTATGCTTTGGTTGGTCATTCAGAACGACGTCACATTTTTGGCGAATCCGATACGGCTGTACGAAAAAAAATTGAGGCTTGTCTGGACGCCGGTCTGACCCCAGTCTTGTGTGTGGGAGAAACCAAAGAAGAAAAAGATGAAGGAAAACGAGAATATCGGTTGAAAAAACAATTATATACCGCTTTGGATGGTTTGACTTTGAATGGTCGGATTCCTTTAATCGCTTATGAACCTGTTTGGGCGATTGGTACGGGTACACCTTGCTTGCCAGCTGATGCGGACGATGTGCAAGGCTGGATTAAAAAGGAAGCCCAACAGTATTTAGGAACTGAACCTGTGGTCCTTTATGGAGGTTCAGTTACTCCGGAAAATGTGTTATCATATCTAACGCTCCCTACTTGTGATGGTGTATTAGTGGGGGGTGCCTCTACTAAACAGGATTCGTTCCTGGCCTTAATTCGAGCGGCGGCAAGTATTTAATTTATTTATGTACAGTTTGTTGCCTTTCATTCTTATTTCTTTATCCTTAGTAATCATCGCTGTTATTGTTGTCCGCAAGTTTCCCCAGCTGACTTTATTGGATGTGGATTCTATCCCAGAAGTGAAGCTGGCCCGGAAAAAAGAAGAATTGATGCGTAAACGTTTAGATGCCAAGGCTGAAATCTGGGATAAAAAGAGCCGAAAAATGTTCCAACCCTTTGTTCGTTGGGCCAAGGGAGTCCAGCTGGCCTTCCGCCAGTACGTTGGCCGGGTACATGGTCAAATTTTAAAGGTGGCGGCTAAGAAGGAGCAAACGAAAAAGGTGGGGGCCGAGGAGATAAAGGCCATAATGCGGCAAGGGGAAGAGGCCTTGGCTAATAAAGACTACGAAGGGGCGGAAAAGAAGTTTATTGAAGTTATTCGGCTTAAGCCTAAAAACCAAGAAGCTTATTTGAATTTGGGGAAAGTGTATCAGGCCCAGGGGGAATTGACCGAGGCGGGCGAGACTTTAGATTTTCTTCTTCGGCTCAACCCGGACCATGATCAAGCCATAGTTTTGTTGGCCGAAATGGCCGAAGCCCAGAATCAATTGGAAGCAGCCATTGATTATTATCAGCGCAGTTTGTTGCTGACTGATAATAATCCGGCCCGTTTTCTTAAATTGGCTGATCTATTGGAAAAAATAGGAAAGTATGAACCTGCCCTGGAAGCAATTCAGCAGGCCGCAGATATTGAGCCGCAGAATCCTAAATATCTTGACAGGCTGGTGGAGGTGAGTGTAAAATGTGGGAACAAAGAATTAGCGGAGAAGGCGTACAGCCAGCTACGCATGGTCAATCCGGAGAATAACAAGCTGTCATTCTTTCGAGAACAGATTGATGGAATAAAATAGTGCCACCTTAGCTCAGCTGGTTAGAGCGGCTGTTTTGTAAACAGTAGGTCCTGGGTTCGAATCCCTGAGGTGGCTCCAAATAATTGGGTGGATTCCCGAGCGGTCAAAGGGGACAGACTGTAAATCTGTTGGCTCAGCCTTCGTAGGTTCGAATCCTACTCCACCCACCAGTCAAAATCAGACTCAGATAATTATCTGGGTTTTAATTTCATATGCCTGAACTTCCTGAAGTGGAAACCATTCGTCGCGATTTGCAGCGATTGATTTTGCATAAAAAAATTGTCCAAGTGCAGATCAGACCAAAAGCGCGGGTTTTTCCTTTGCCGAAAAAATTTATTCAACTATTGATCAATACTGAAATCCTGTCCTTAAACCGGCGGGGCAAGTTGTTATTCGGTCAGTTGGCCAATGGGCAATACTTGTTAGTGCATCTTAAAATGACTGGTCAGCTCATTTATCGCCGGGGTGACCAACGGGCGTCTGGCGGGCACGAGGAAAAGGATAAAGGAGAAACAGAAAAATATAATCGGATAAGAATAGTTTTTGCGGACGGGTCAGAACTGTTATTTAATGACTTGCGTCGTTTCGGTTATTGGCGTCTAGTCAGTGAGATTGAAAAAGAACGAGTACTGGCCGAATATGGATGGGAACCATTGGGCTCGGATTTTTCTTTTGTCCGTTTTTCCGCTTTATCATCAGGGCGGTCAACGACGATCAAATCACTGTTGCTGGATCAAAAATTGATTGCTGGTCTGGGTAATATCTATGCTGCCGAAGTATGTTTTTCTGCTGGGATTTTGCCGACCCGATCGGCGAAAAGCCTGTCTGCTGTTGAACAAAAGAAATTATGGCAGAATATCAGACGGATAATGCGTCTGGCCGTGAAAAAACGGGGGACCACTTTTGCCAATTATCGGGATGCGCGAGGGAGAAAAGGGAATTTTGTCCCTTTGTTGTGTGTTTATGGGAGAAGGGGACAAACCTGTCTTCGTTGTCGTCGGGCTCAGATTCAAGAGAAAAAGATTTCTGGTCGAACGACTGCCTTTTGTCCTTTTTGCCAGAAATGAAAAAACCGGCCAAAGGCCGGTTTGGAGCCGTCATCCAGGATCGAACTGGAGACCTTCGCCTTACCATGGCGACGCTCTACCAACTGAGCTATGACGGCAAAAAGTAACAATATTCTAATATATATCTGATCAGTTTGTCAACCAGGACCGATCTGTGGATGGCTATTGACAACCGGAGCGTTTGCCGGTATGATGTATTTACCTTAATCAGAATAATTTCGCTAAAATATGCCGTCAAAAGAAAGAGAGAACATGATCAAGCTGGAATGCACTGCTTGTAAGCATGTCAATTATTTCTCCCGTAAGAATAAGAAGGTGTTGAAGGAAAGATTAGAAATGAAAAAATATTGCCGTCATTGCCGGAAACACATCTCACACAAGGAGACAAAATAAAATAAAGGGCGCGTCGTATAATGGTAGTACGGCGGTCTCCAAAACCGCCTGCGTGGGTTCGATTCCTACCGCGCCTGCTCGGAAAAATATGGCTATAATTAGTCATGTTTTTGTATTAGGGAGTGGAGATTGGACATTATGAAAGGAAATGATATGCTCAATTTAAGCAATAGACAAAAACAGTGGGAAGATATAGGATATATAAAAACAAGTCCAACCTTATGCCTATCTCGGAACTAATCGTCAATAATCCATACGTATTTAAAAATCTGCGATTTGTAAAGCTGGGCAGATGGGCAACTTATCCTGCTGATGTTGAATTATGGCATACCGAGCACACCTCAAATTATTTTGAAGAATATTTTGGTATATGGAAGGAAATATTGGCCATATGTGTTTTTGACAAAGAATACAGTAACCACATGTATGTCCCTGAATCATTTGTAAAACAGTTACACAGTTTCATTGCCAATGTAACCGCCCATGATCGCCGGGGACTCGAAAAAATACTGATGAAATTTTATGATGAAAAGGAATTGATTAAAAAAGAAGCGTCCCAAACATATCCCAAAAATGTTTCGGCGCTCGATAATAATAAACTGGCGGAGGTGTACATACATAATCGTGACTTGGCGCACCGAATCGTTGTGTATGATCAATTCACCTGGATAGCTGAAAATTATTGGATTCCGCTCATGGATGAAATTCTTGTCCAAAAACTCGGTCTTAAAAAAGATTCACCAGAATATTCGCAAGCCCTTTTTGCCCTGACCAAACCACAGAACATTTCTACCACCTTAGAAGAGAAACGGGCGGTTATCGAACTGGCGCTCCAAATCAAAAAAGGATTGAAAGAAAAAGTACAGGCGGCGCAGCAACTTGCGGCTCAGTACGGGTGGATGCCGGTGCTGGCCTATGGCCTACCCTGGGATGAGAAAAAATATGTTCAAGAACTTGAGGGTCCGTGTAATCGGGATATCGCCTCACTTACGAAAGAACTGACTTTATTACAAGACTACACCACAGTCCGAAACAGGGATCTGGAGGTAATCGTGGGTAAGTATGGTATCTCTTCAAATGATCTGCAAATTTTTATTGATTTTGGGCTGGCGATAGATACACGAAATGAGGCCGAATACGTTGCCTCGTTTGTGGGGTTTTATCTCCTGCCACTATATGACGAAATGATAAAGCGGTTACAACTTTCCATTACTGATCTGCGAACATTATGCGCGGATGAAATCGTGGCGTGTCTTCGAGGAGAGGCCAATCCGCAAGAAATACTCGCTCGCAAAGGTAGGATTTGTGCTTGGCTACTTTATGGAAAGACAAAACAAAGAATTAATTTCACCCCAGAGCAAGGAGAAGAAGTGTTTGCATTTGCTGAAGGTCAACAATCTGTTCGTCTGGATAATCCGGTTGATCCATCAGTGGCCAGGCGTGGCATTACAGCCAGCCGCGGTAAGGCACAAGGCAGAGTAAAACTCGTACCTTCTCCAGATGAGAACTACAAGGTGGAAGAAGGAGACATCCTTTTTGCGTATTCAACCATGGTTGACAATTTGCCGGCGATGAAAAAAGCTGCTGCATTTGTGACCGAATCAGGGGGGCTGACATGCCACGCTGCTGTGGTGGCGCGGGAGTTTGGGGTACCTTGCATAGTTGGACTCAAAAACGCGATGTCTCTTTTTAAAGAGGGGGACATGGTTGAGGTTGATGCTGATAATGGAATGGTGAGAAAGTTATAATAGGTGCCACTAGGGACTAAATCAAGTAGAGTATCGAGATATACTCTTTCCTTTTTTAAGGCAGTTCTGACTCCCTAGACGATGTCTTGTAAATCGCTCCAAAGGCGATTTTGTAGTATAATTGATGAGGATAACTATATGGAAATTACTGCTCAAATAATAGAAATATTTTTGCTTGGTTTAATTGGTGGGGCGGTGCCGGGTCCAATGCTTACTGCTGTTTTTACGGAAGTTCTTAATAGTGGTTTCAAAAAAAGTTTAAGAGTGGTATTAAGAGCATTATTTGCGGAGACAATTGTGGCAACTGCGATACTGTTGGTGATATATTCTTTGAATATCCCAGAATCATATTTTTACGTTATCTCAATAGTTGGTTCGGTTTATCTGATCTGGTTAGCGATCAAAGTGTGGAAAATAGACAAGATAGATGGTGAGAACAAAGAGGTATTTATTTTTTCAAAAATATTTTTGCTTACTTTGTTAAATGGTGGTTTTTGGATTTTTTGGATTACAGTTTGTGTTCCCCGAGCATTTGTATTGCAAGAACAAATTCTCGGTGGGGTAATTATTTTTTTGGTCGCTATGGAATTAGGCTGGTTAGTGATGACCACTTCGCTCGGTTTTGCTTTTTCAAGATTTAGGCCACTGTTGTTGAAAAAGAATTTGGTCGCTACCGTGTTTAAGATATTTGCTCTGTTGCTGGTGTTCTTTGCGGTAAAAGCAGTGGTTCAAAGTTGTTTATTTTTCTCTAATTAAACTATTTGAAATTAGTCTTTTTGTGACGATTTGGGATAAAATTTACAAAGATTATTTAAAAGGTGGTCCGGCGTGGGCGACGATCGAGGGAAAACTACTTCCTTTGTTTGTTGATTTTGTTAAGGACGATAAGTGGGAAGTAAAATATGCTTTAGAAATAGGCTGCGGGATGGGAAAGTATTTGGTTTTTTTGCAGAAACTGGGTTTTAGAGTAGATGGCATTGACTCTAGTCCTACCGCAGTAAGAATGACGAAAAGTAATCTTAAGAGCGGATCCCGTATAATCAAAGCCGACATGTTCGAGTACAAGATACCGAGAAAGAAGTATAATTTAATTTTTTCAATTGCAACGGTTCACCACGGCTTAAAGCCAGCTGTCAAAAAAGTTATAGACGAAATTTATGCCGCCCTTGTGCCTGGTGGTAAATTTTTTATAACCTTACCTGATCTAAAAAGTAATCGGGAATGGAAGACCTTTCTGAACCACCAGGATCTTGGCGGTGGTACTTTTGCGCCTGTTTCGGGTCCGGAAAAAGGCTTGGCGCATAGTTTTTATACTAAACTAGAAGTAAAGAAATTATTTGAGAATTTTAAAAAGGTTAAGATAGTATTAGATGATCATGGTAAGATTGTCCATGGTCATTGGATAATTAGTGGAGAGAAATAATTTGCAAAATGATTAAAATTGAAAAGTCAAGATTAGGTGATATTCGGGAAATATTCAAATTGAGTATCATTTTTGATTCTTCTGAAATTACTAGAGAAGAAAAAATTAAGCAGGCTTTGAAAAATAGCCTGGTATGGGTCGCGAAAGACGGTAAAAAAGTAGTTGGTTATGTTTTGTGCCAACTCTTTGGCAAAGACCATAAAGAATTGCCTAATTCCGTCTTTGTCTCCGACCTTTTTGTTTTAGATTCATACAGAAAACAGGGGATTGGACGACAACTACTGCAGACGGTTTTGGCCAATGATTTTCCTGTGGATTATACGCACTTTTCAATTACCTACGATCCGGAAGAAAAAAATTTAACTCATTTTTACCAATCATTTGCCTTTGTAGTGACAGGAGAGACTCAAGCGGGGAATGTGAAGATGATAAAGAAACGGTGATTGATGGCTAAAATCTAGTAAAATTCGGTAACTCATTGTGGTCGGTGTCGTCAGGAAGGCCGAAATTGTAAAAAACATGCTCGTAGGTGGGAAAAAAGAAATCGTGCGGATTTTTTCTTTTTGTGTTAGGATATGGGGGTAATATATTAAGTTATTTGTATGATAAAAAAGAGTGTGGTGTGGATTGTCGCCCTGGTGATATTCGGGGGGTTGGCGTGGGCGGCGTATTGGTTGGTCAACCACCCAAGATCAGCTGAAGTACCTGGGCTGGGAAAGAATGCGGCGGCGTTCCCTTCTGATTCGGAGATGGTTGAGGCCGAGCCTTTTTTTGTTTCATATTTTTCTGACAAATCAGCCGGAGAGTTGGAAAACAAGGATCTGTTGGGGTACTGGGAAGGCTACATCCATACTTGGGCCGCGGAAAAATACGGCAATGATCTTTTTGTTTTAGCTGACAACAAAATTTTGCGTTTTGACGCCACGGGCCGACTCATCGCTCGTAGCCGGCCGGAAATAGCCCCTTGTCAGTTTGAGGATTTTTCCGAAAGATACTTTGGTATGACCATTGTTGGCGACCGACTGTTTTTGGCTTGCCAGATGATTGGTATTTACGAAATTGATTTATTGAAGAATCAAGTAGTCTATAAATATACTGAGAAAGACGGTTTTAAAACCCTGGAGAATTTCCAGTTTGCCTCAATGGGCCAGACTTTGTGGGTGGGAACGACCGCCGGGGTGGCTAGGATAAATACTCAAGATCGAAATTTGGTTTTTTATGACGATGAACTGGGTACCGGCGGAACCAATTTCAGCTCTCGCGTTCGGGCCAAGGGTGGAGAAGTCTGGGCCGAGGTTATCGCCAATGCCGGTTCAGCTGGCGGTTTGTCTCATTATGACCCGGAACTGGATAAATGGGTCGCTTTCGGCCCTGCTCATTTTTTTCCGAACCGATCAGCGGAGAGAGTAGATTTTGATGATGTCCTGTTAACCGTGGATGGGGAATTGTTAGCCGTCTACTCTGATGAAGAAAATGATAGCCGGTATGATGTGTTGGCTAAATATGATGAGAAAAAGGCTGATTTTATTATCGCCGCCCGTATCAAGAGGCTCGTTGGCTATGAGACGAGCAGCGAATTTGCCGCCCTCTTGCCTCCACCAGAAGAATATATGAACTGGCGGGAACAGCCGGCCAGTAATGGAGCGATAAATTTAGAATACTACGACGGACAGGCTTGGATCGGGGTGCCTGTTGCTCTTCGGCTCTTTTATAATGTGACCCCCTTGTCTGTGGATTCATATTTGGTCCATTCCAGTGTTGGTTTGGAACAAGGACGAATGTCTGATTTCAGTCTTACGACTTTGGCGAATTTTTATATTCTCGATAGTTATTATTCAGCTTTAAAGATTTCTCCTGACGGTCGAGTGGTCGTAATCTTATCTTTGGGACAAAGTGAAATGGATGGCCTCTTGTCAGCTTACAACTTTGCGGTCTATGATTGGAAGACAAAAGAATCGTTTACTGCTAGTCTGTCTGCCAATCCAAATGAACCAGGGATTTTTGAGAATGATGGTAACAAAGATGCTTGGGTGACCTGGCAAGAGGGGACGATTGATCAGTGGATATTGAATGTGGGTGGACAGGCCAAATTCTTGATTGATCTAGAGAACAAAAAAATAGTGAGGCAATAAGTCCGGCCGCGTCGGATTCGGTTGATCTAGTAGTTTCTAGCGGTCCTAATGGAAGAGGGAGAATAGTCCTCTTGGTTCGGATTAAGAAAAAATATCGTTTTGACTTTTTGGATCACGTGTGAGAGTATACAGATCATGAAAAGTAATTCTTCGGTAATTAGAGATACAGTCTTGGACATGGGGGGGACAATTGAGGAGTTTCTCCCTGAGCGCGATTGTTTTTATGTGAATGTGGCTGGTAAACGATTTTTACTTGAGCGACACATCACCGTCACCCGCAATTCATATGTGAGCGGCCGGTTAACTGAATACAAGGACATTACGTATAAGCTTCTCGTTTCTCATGGGTGGTCTTCTCCTAAAACTGAAAGCTTTTATTACAAAACATACAACCGGCGGCAGGTAGAAGATCAGTTACATAATTTAGTTTATCCGATCATCATAAAAAATGCCCATGGATCAAATAGCCAGGGCGTTTTTCCGTTCATCATGGATGGCCACGAGGCTCAAAAGATTATTCGGAAAAATCTCCCCAAGTATCAAAGCATGATTGCTCAGGAAATGGTGTTCGGAAAAGAATACCGTATTTTAGTTCTTGGCGATAGGGTAATCGCTGGTTTACAAATGATTCATCCCCATATTGTCGGAGATGGTCGATCTACGGTACGTAAAATTATCCAGACAAAACAAAATACTACAGAGCGTCGCACCCCTTTTGACAAAAAATTACTGTATATCCTCAAAAAACAAGGGGTGAAATTGAGAAGTGTTTTACCAAAGAATAAAATTATATACATCAAAGGCAATGCTTGTCTGGCAGAAGGAGGGGAGACGAAGGACATCACCGATGATATACACCCAGAGATTAAAAAGATGGCTGTTTCTTTGTCAAAAATGGTTGGTAAGAATCTCATCGGTATAGATTTAATTTGTACAGACATATTTAAGTATCCGGACAAAAAGTATTTTTTTATACTTGAAATCAATGGGAACCCGTCCCTAGATATTCATAATCATCCGACGCACGGACGCCCCAGAAATGTGGCAAAAAAAATTATCCAGTTTGTCACCAGATTGTCTGTATCGCTACAGCAAAGATGACGGAAAAATATGCGTATTTGGGATATCTCTCCATCCTGGCTCTGTCGCCAACATCTCCTGGCCGAACATCGGGAATTACATGCTATCTGGACGATTCTGACGCAGAAGAAAAAAGGATATCGTCAACATCCGGAAGTAAGGCGCTGGATAGGAAGATTGAAGGCGCTCTACTTGCGTCACGAAAGAGAAATACATGAATTGAAGCGGCGGGGGTATCGTCATTGCAGTCAGTTAGATAAAACTCTGGCCAGCGGTAAATCGCGGCAAACCATTCTGCTCAACACCCGTCACGAACAACAGGAAATTCTTCGTCAAAAAAATTGTTCCTGTCTTCTCTCCTTTGCAGAGGGGAGAAAGAAAAAAACTAAAACAACCTGATATAGGTTGCTTTAGTCTATCGCCGAACGTGAGTGATGTCGGTCGACAGACTCACGCTCGGCGTGTCTCTCCTTCCAAATGCCGACTATTTGTCGGCCTTGTCTCCTTCCTCTGTCTTGCCCTCCTCCGTCGGGTGGCAGCACGGGCACGTCTCGTGCATTGCTCGGTACATCTCACCCGGGATGACGAGCGTGACCGAGACCGTGTCCTGGCTCTGGGCCTGGCGCTTGTAGTGGCGCATCAGGCCGACCATGATGGAGAGGTACTTGGCGGCCAGCCCTTCAGCTACCACCACCGGCGGTTCGTCCTTCCCGTCTCCTTCGGGCAGGTTGGACTGGGCGAGGACCGCGATGAGCTTGTCGACCTTCTCCGGTTCGATCCCCTTGGACCGGACATGGTTCACGGCCTGGACCCGGCTGAAAGCGATGACCATGCTTTCGGTCTGACGCTCCTCGCCTTCTTCCTCTTCGTAGAACTCCAGGTACACGACCCACTCTTTCCCATCGTTGACCACACAGGTTCCGAATTTCATCTTTTCCTCCATAGTTGAACTCGGAAAACACGAGGGAAAGGATACAATAAAATTATGATTTTGTCAATAGCGGACCAGTGAACGGTAATTGTGGATATCTGATTTGGCAAAAAAAGCTGGACATGATAAACAAAGAAAAAGGAGGGTTCACCTCCGCCTTGGGCGGTTTTTGCTTGGGGTTGGAATTAATCAAGATATGAAAAAGAAAGGATGGGTGGTATACACGGCTTTGGCCGTGGCAGGCTTTGGCGGTCTGCTTTTTTTGTTGGCTTGTTTTTTTGATTGGTTGGCTCCGGCTGATTCCCTAGAACCTGCTTCTTGGTCCGGGATGCTCACAGGTGGTGAAACGGAGAGTCAGCAGTAAAATCTATACACAGCCTCGGACTTGAGCCGGGTTAGGTGGTGGTGCTACAATATGACAGATATCTATATGATGTCCAAAGACAAGCCAACGCAATTTGTCCAGGGAGGGCAGAAAGCAGGAAAAAGCTTGTCTTCTAACCCTCTTAAAAACTAGACCCATTTCGGGTCTGTTTTTTTATGCTCTTTTGGAGGTGAGACATGAAGGAAGAAGTAGACGTGCAATTGGTCCATGAGGAAGGCGGTCGTCTGTACCGGTTTGATTATGGCCGGGTGCGGATCTTTGTCTGTGATGTGGATGCGGCTCTCAAGATGATCTGCAGCTTGGCCACTTACGGCCGGCAAAGTGCGGCCATCTTTCAGAGAACAGTATCAGAAATGTTGGACTTGTGCCAGCGGGCAAAGGATGGTCCGATTCTTGGTTATGAGCACCTGCCCACGATCTGGGGTCCCATTCTTTACGGCGGAGCTCACATCATTCCGGCCGACATGGAAGAAAAGCTGCGTCGGTCAGCCCCGATGATTGGCAACTTCGCGAT
>DATDUP010000009.1:0-16638 GCA_035290345.1 Patescibacteria group bacterium | reverse complement strand
GGGATCGAGATGAGGAAGGGAGGTGGCGAGCCCACATCAGCCATTCCAAGAGTTTCAACCTGACCGCGTATCGACGGGAAGTGTTCCGTCTGCTGTGCGATGAATGTGCGGCCGGAGGCGTGACAGTTTTGGAAGCTTTGGCTTTCGCGCCCAATTATCATCAGTCGGAACATGCGACTATTCTCTGTCCAACAGTCAGCGACGTGGCGATACGCAACTGGGCCGATTACTGTGACCAGTGTCAGATTTCGATTCAGGTCATCTGTACTGGGGTCTACAAAGTCCAGGAACAGGGTTTCAAGTTGCCGTTGACCGATTTCGGAGTGGATGGGGGAATGTTTGTCCCCGCTCGGCAGATTACGGCTTACCATGAGTACTACTGCCTCAAGGATAAGTCGGCTCCCATCTGCTTCATCGGTGATGCCGGTAACCGGTTGACACCTAATCAGCCGGAGCGCTCGCGTGAGCATCTGCTGGACACCAGAGAAGTGTTCCTCGCCCGTTCGCAGGCCCCGGGAGCTTTCCTGCGGGAGATAGACGAACAACTTCTTGATTTGTCTCAAGTTCTCAACGCCTGATTTTTTCAAATCAGGTCCCGCCCTTTGGGGAGTCGCTTGCGGCTCCTCTTCCTTTTTTCGGGGAAAATTCAAGAATGTGATATAATATAAAAATAAAAATGAAAAAGAAAGATTTTTCCTCAATCAAAGAAGAGAAAATAAAAAAAGCCTGGGTAGTGGCCGTAGACATGGGTTATGGACACCAAAGGGCGGTTTTTCCGTTGCGTCATTTAGCTCAAGATGGTTTGCTGAATGCCAATCATTATGCGGGTATTCCTAATACGGACAGAAGAAAATGGGAAGGCGGCCGAACATTTTATGAAACTATTTCCCGCTTGAAGCATTTGCCTTTGGTGGGTGAGAGGATATTTTCTTTAATGGATTATTTTCAGCGTATTGATCCTTTCTATCCGGCGCGGGATTTATCTCGTCCCGGGGCGCAGTTGACGCAAATATTTGGCCTGATTCACCGTGGTTGGGGACGGGATTTGATAGAAAAATTGAACCGTCGGGATTTGCCGTTAATTACTTCTTTTTTTACTCCGGCTTATTTTGCTCAAGAACACGGGTTTAGAAACGATATTTATCTGCTTTGCTGCGATGCAGATATTTCTCGTACCTGGGCTCCGCTCTTTCCGCAAAAAAGCCGAATAAATTATCTGGTACCTAATCGTCGGGTGAAAGAGAGACTGCAACAGTATGGGGTGCGGACAGAGAAGATTTATATTACAGGATTTCCTTTGCCTAAAGAAAACTTGGGTAAAAATTTAGAGGTGCTCAAGCGCAGTTTAGGAGAACGAGTGGTCCATCTGGATCCCGAAGGTCGTTATCGACGCAAATATCAGCCGGTCCTTTCCAATTTTTTGTCTCATCAGTATTGCCATCGCTGTGCTGGTCGTCATCCTTTGACCATTACTTTCGCCGTTGGTGGGGCTGGCGCTCAACGGGAATTGGGCGCCCAGATCCTGACCGCTTTGCGGGAGCCGATTGCCCGGGGCAAGATGAGATTGAATTTGGTGGCCGGAGTGCGGAATGATGTTTATCTCTATTACCAATCCGTTGTGCGGGATTTGAAATTGAACAAAAAACGGAACGGACATGTGAACATTATTTATGCGGAAAACAAATTAGAATATTTTGCTAAGTTCAATCAGATTCTTTTGAACACAGATATCTTGTGGACCAAACCGAGCGAGCTGTCATTTTATGCGGGTTTGGGCTTGCCGATCATCATGGCGCCAACTATTGGTTCGCAGGAAGAGTTTAACAAAGCCTGGCTGACTTCCATTGGGGCCGGGGTGCCACAGGAGGATCCGCGTTATACTGCTGAATGGCTGGCCGATTGGCTTAGCTCTGGTTGGTTAGCCGAAGCAGCGATGAAGGGATTTTTAGACGCTCCTCACAATGGGGTGGCGCATATTGAGGATGTGGTCTTGAAGAAAAAACGAAGTGAAATAGAAGATATGCATTTACTATGAATTGGGTTTGGTTAAGTTTAGGCGGTTATTTGTTATTGGCCTTGGTTTATATTTTGGACAAGCTCATTGTCAGCAAGGCGGCGGTCAAACCAGCGGTTTATACTTTTTACTCCACTATTTTTCTTTGGGGGGCGATTTTTATTTTACCGTTTACGGGCTTTCAATTGTTAAATGGCCAAGACTGGCTTTGGGCCGTAGTTTCGGGGGTTAGTTTTGGCTGTGGTTTGGGGGCGAGTTATCTCGCCATGAAAAAAGGGGAAATTTCCCACATTGGTCCTTTTATCGGGGCCCTCGTCATGGTGGATCTATTTTTTTTGGGAAAATATTTTTTGGGCGAACAATTAACGGTCGGACAAATGGGGGGTGGCGCTCTTTTGGCTCTGGCTTGCCTTTTGCTTTCTTTTGAAAAAAGCCGTAACCATCATGGGTTTCACATTGGATTCCTTTGGGCCTTTTTAGCTGCCTTTTTGTTTGCGGTTTCTCATGTGAGTGCCAAGTTTCTGTATACCCAATATCCGTTTTGGACCGGTTTTGCTTGGACCCGGACCATGACCGGCCTGGTCGGTCTCGCTCTTTTGTTAGTGCCGACGGTACGTCGTTCCTGGAAGCGTTCCACTAAAGAGGCCAAAGGGTATGCACATCGCCACGCCAAAGCTATTGTATTAGGGGACAAAATATTGGGGGTGGCCGCTGTGGTCATCTTACAGTTGGCGATGTCCCAAGGGCCGGTGGCTTTGGTCGGGGCATTAGCTGGTGGCCAGTATTTGTTTATTTTCTTTTTGGTATTTTTGTTTTCTAAATTTTTCCCACATTGGTTTAAAGAATATTTTACCAAACAGGAAATTATTTTGGAGCTTGTCGCTCTGTTGTTGGTCGTCTTAGGTTCAGCTTTGGTGGTTTTTTGATTATGAAAAAGAAAGTATTCAAAAAAAATATGTTAGTTTGGACCGGAATATTGTTGTTTTGTTTGATTATCTTTGTCTATGGATTGTGTTGGGCATTCAGCGGGCAGAAATTTTCAGTGAAGTGGGGAATATCTTGGAGCGCTGGTCAGGCAGAATTTTTGGGTTTGGACAGTAAAAAAGTATTTTTAGCGATTCTTCAGGATTTACGTCCGGAAAGTATTCGTCTGGCCGCTAATTGGAAAGAAGTGGAGCCAAATCCTGGAAAGTATGATTTTCAAGAGACTGATTGGTATCTTGATCAAGCGCAAAAAGCTGGAGTCGGCGTGGTGATGGTTGTGGGGCAGAAGGCACCGCGTTGGCCAGAATGTCATGTACCCGAATGGACGAATGATTTGGTTGGAGAACAATATCGAGAAGGCGCTTTAGGATATTTGACAGCTGTGGTAGAAAGATATGCCCAGCATCCAGCCTTGGTTGCCTGGCAGGTAGAGAATGAGCCGTTTATCCGTTTTCGTTTTGGCGAATGTAAAAAGTTTGATCAGGACCTGGTATATCTGGAAATTTCTCAAGTGAAAAAATTAGACAAAGAACACCCAGTGGTGATTACTGACAGTGGAGAATTGAGTACTTGGCTAGAAGCGGCTTCCGCCGGGGATATTTTTGGAACAACGCTTTATCGCATCGTTCAAACCCCCAAGGGGCGGTATTGGCACTATGATTGGCTCCCGGCCGGGTATTATTTACTCAAGTCGCGCCTTTTGGGACGGGGTTATGAAGATTTTTGGGTTTCTGAACTTCAGGCTGAACCCTGGTTTACCAATTCTTCGCCCTTGGATACGCCGGTAGCCATACAGGAAAAAAGTATGAATCCCGAACGTCTCCAAAAACACCTGGGCTATGCCCAACACATGGGGGCGTCAAGGGTATTTCTTTGGGGAGTGGAATGGTGGTATTTTCAAAAAGAAAAAAATAACGACAGCCGCTATTGGGAATTGATAAAGAAAAATCTGAACCAGCCAGCGAATTGACAAGGAGTCCTAATTTCAGTATTATTGTGGACACGCACGCCTAGCTCAGCTGGTTAGAGCACCTCGTTTACACCGAGGGGGTCAGGGGTTCGAATCCCTTGGCGTGCACACAAGTTAGTGCCAGGGTGTTTCCAGATAAGTTGAGTAAAAACGAGCCCGCCGATACGCCTAAAGTAAACCAGTATCGGTTTTTGTTTTTTAGGGGTGGTGTGTTAAAATAAAGTTGTTCATTGATTAAAAGAATAAGTCTTTATGACCTTGTCAACTCCGACGCTGTCAGTGATTATTATTTTTTTATTGGAGTTCAATTTTACCTTTTAGCGTAATCTGCTCAGTTAAGAAAAAATATGTTCCAGACCATTCCGAAACGGGAAACCGTTTTTTCTTTTTTTCATCCAGTATTGACTGAGAATCAGGAAAGTGTTATCATGCGGCATCATGGTTCTTTTATTTTAAATCGCGGAATTGAATCAGGAGGTAGTAAGTACGATGGAAAGAAAGACAGCGGTGGTGCATGCAGCAATTAGTTATCGGTTTCGGGTAGAAGGGGATCTGTTTGAGGCTGTCGGGTTCCTCCAGCCAGGGGAGCCACATATGGTTTGCGAACAGGTCCTGGATATGCTCGATATAAAGGGGAGGGTCGTGGGGTCTTCTGACCTGAGACATCTCTGGGCGCACGCCTTTGTAGGTGTACCCGAGGCACTCCGGGCGTACCGCCTCCTCACCGGAGCGCCCTACAGTGAACAGAGGAATTCTGATTCATACTCTTGTCTGGAAACGGCCGGGACGTTGTTTGAAGAATTCCCGGTGCATGAGACGGAGCTGTTGGGACCAGATGTTCTGGTCCTTCGCCGCGTATTCTGACAAGGGGAGATGGGGTCAGGGGATCCAGGGAGAAGTAAGTCCTGTGATCCTCTGACCCCGGAAGTGTTGTTTAACAAAGAGACAGAGGTCTCTTTTTATGTTATAATTAAGTTAGTCTTTAAAATGATTATTATGTTTTTTGTTAGAACCAATATTCGCCGGGAAGAACGAGAAGTGGTGAACTATCAAGGAATTTTCAAAAAAAGATTAAGTTGGTTGGAAGCGGTCGCTTTGATGGTAAGTACGACAATCGGGGCAGGCATTTTAGGCCTACCTTATGCTGTTTCTAAAGTGGGAATAGCCTTGGGTTTAGTTTATATTGTTTGCCTTGGTTGTTTGATGATGGGTCTTAATTTACTACTTGGCGAGGTGGCGGCAGGAACAAAAACTAATTTGCAAGTGGTGGGACTAGCCAAAAAATATCTGGGTCGAACCGGCGGGGCGATTATGACGACCCTGGTATATATTATGGGTTTCGGATCAATGGTGGTTTATTTAGTAGGCGAAGGGCAGACTTTGGCTGAGTTATTCGGCGGTGATTCCTTTGTTTGGAGTTTGGGCTTTTGTCTCGTTATCAGTCTCTTGCTTTTTCGGGGAGTACAATCAGTACGTCTGGTTGATTTTGTCCTATGTTTGGCGGTCTTAGCAGTCGTATTTGTTATTTCTTTAGTTAGCGCCCCTCATGTTTCTTTATATAATTTTAATCATGTAGATTTGGCCTATTTGTTTTTTCCTTACGGAATTGTTCTTTTCGCTTTTCTTGGTTCATCGTCAATTCCCGAAGCGCACAGCGTACTCTTGGGCAAAGATCGGGATTTCAAGAAGGCGATTATTACGGCTGGTCTGATTGTTCTGACTGTTTATGTGTTGTTTGCTTTGGTAGTTGTAGGCGTCACCGGAAAAGGAACTTCTGAGATCGCTACCATTGCCTTGGGAGAAAAAGTTGGACCAATGATGTACTTATTTAGCAATTTGTTTGCCTTTTTAGCCATGGGTACCAGTTTTCTCATGACCGGATTAGCTTTGCGTGATTCCATATCCTGGGATTACAAAGTTCCACAAAAATTTGCGACTCTCTTAGTAATTGTCTTACCCGTTACCTTGTTCGTTCTTGGTTTGCGCGGTTTCATCTCCCTGATTGATGTCATTGGTGGTGTGTTTGCAAGCCTTGAGTTGTTGTTGATCCTGTTAATTTATTGGCGAGCTAAGACTTTGAAACATCTACCTTCCAGCCGTTACGGTTTGGATCATGGCATGTTGATCATGGCGGTCTTGTTGGCAGTTCTCACTGGGGGAGCGATCTACTCCTTTTTGAAATTATTTTGACTTGACGTTGGTTTTCCCTAGGAGTATACTGGAATTGTTTAAAAGAATGGTGTTCGTTGTCGGCTGGTTTTATCACGGTTTTAGCCAAAGCCATGATTACTATCCAACAACGTCCGTGCCTCTTCAGGCTATCTATTCTTTTGAACAGCATTTATTCTTAATGTTGTTTTTATATGTCCGAAAAGGACTTGTTTACCTCGGAGTCAGTGACCGAGGGTCATCCTGATAAGCTTTGTGATCAAATCGCTGATGCGGTTTTGGACGCCGTGCTTAAGGACGATCCAGAAGGAGCTTGTTGTTGTGAGGTGTTTACGACAACAGGTTTAGTAGTGGTAGGAGGAGAGATCACTACCAAGACGTACGTAGACATTCCGTCAACAGTGCGGGGGGTACTAAAAGATGCTGGTTATACCAATGCGGATTTTGGTATCGATTATGAAAGTTGTGGCGTGATGGTGGCCGTGGATGAACAGAGCCAAGATATTGCCCAAGGAGAAAAAGAAGTGGATGGCCATCCTCACCAAGCGCAAGGGGCGGGTGATCAGGGGATGATGTTTGGTTTTGCTTGCCGGGAGACCGAGGAACTAATGCCTTTGCCGATTATGTTGGCCCATGGTTTGACCCGTCGTCTGGCTGAGGTAAGGAAAAATCGTACCTTAGCGTATCTGCGGCCAGATGGTAAAAGTCAAGTGACAGTAGAATATGAGAACAAGAAGCCGAAGAGGATTGAGGCGGTGGTAATTGCCGCTCAACACAATCCCGAGGTGGAATTGGCACAGTTGCGGGAAGATATTTTGCGAGAAGTAATCAAACCGGTTTGTGGTAAATATTTGGATGAAAATACCCGGTACTTTATCAATGAGACTGGCCGTTTTGTGGTTGGTGGCCCGCACGGTGATACAGGAGTCACGGGTCGAAAAATTATTGTTGATACTTATGGTGGTCGCGGTCGTCATGGTGGTGGTTGTTTTTCCGGAAAGGTCCCTAACAAACAAGATCGATCTGGCGCGTATATGGCCCGCTATGTGGCCAAGAACATTGTGGCAGCAGAATTGGCTGACGAATGTGAAGTCCAGTTAGCCTATGCCATTGGTTATCCTGAACCAGTAAGCGTCCGCGTGGATACTTTTGGCACAGAAAAAGTAGCAAATGAGAAAATTATCAAAGCCGTGCGCCAGGTGTTTGATTTGACCCCAGCAGGGATAATCAAACAATTAGATTTAAAGAAGCCGATCTACCGTCAGACTGCGACCTATGGTCATTTTGGCCGTAAGGAATTCAGTTGGGAAAAGACGGATAAGGCTGAAGAATTAAAGAAAGCAGTTGTTTAGAAGGCAATTGTCAAAACACAAAACCCGCGAATGGCGGGTTTTGTTGTCCTCTTTTGTGCCGAATTGGCACCAAAGGGGGGGTGAGAAGGTGCGGGAAGGAGCGTGACTATTCCGGACGTTCTTCCTTGACGGATAAGAACGGAGGGGCGGGAAGGTTCAGGCCGAGTTTGTAGCGATTGAATGTTACTTCGGTCGCCCCTATGAACGGGGAGGAGATGTGATGTCTGATGTCATACCTGTAGTAGTATCCGTCTGGGAGACGGTACTTTTTGAACCTAACATGAAGGTCATAGAGTCCGTTGCCCAGACTCCACAGGAACCAGGCAGTTCGGGCGACTCCGAGGCTGACGTTCTTGATGACCAGCTTGGCCATGAACCAGAGGGCGAAGATTGCCCCCAGAAACATCAGGTCGCCGGTCCCGGCGAGAATCAGCCGGTAGTCGCCGTTGTCAAGGTAAATAGCAACCACCAGACAGCCCACTATCAGGCTCACGAATGTGATCACAAGAACCAGATCTTGTTTCTCCATTTCTTCCTCCTTGCCTCCCTGGTCTATCCAGGGAACGAGGGAGTATAACAAAGCCTTAATTTTTTGTCAAGAATTTGGTATAATGGGGGTACTTTATGACTATCTGGCAAGCAGCAATTTTAGGCATAATTCAGGGGATTACCGAGTTTTTACCAATTTCCTCTTCTGGACATTTGATTTTTTTACCTCGTTTTTTTGGTTGGCCAGACCAGGGTTTAGATTTTGATGCGGTTTTACATTTGGGAACATTGTTGGCAGTGGTCATCTATTTTCGCTCCCAGCTAAAAAAAATGTGGCGGGCTTGGTGGTCAAATCAGGAAAATGGTCACCAGGATCGGAAATTAGTTTGGGGTTTGTTGGTTGCTGTGATTCCGGCGGCTATTGTTGGATTTTTATTAGGGGGAGTTTTTGAAAGATTGTTTCGTTCTCCGGTGGCCATCGCTGTAAGTTTGGCGGTGTTTGGAGTGGTGTTGGGCCTCGCAGATTGGCTGGGTAAAAAGAAATACGGGGTAGGAAGAGTGGGTATTTTCAGAGCTTTATATATTGGTTTGGCCCAGGTTTTGGCTTTAATTCCGGGAGTTAGCCGCTCGGGGATAACCATGACCGCCGGTTTGACTTTGGGTTTGAAACGGGAAGCAGCAGCTGAATTTTCTTTTCTTTTATCCATTCCCATAATTATTTTGGCCGCTACTGATGGTTTCTGGCACTGGTACCAAAGCAACACTGGTCTAATCAGCGGTTATAATTTAATTATTGGCCTGTTCTTTTCTTTTTTGAGTGGTATTTTGGGTATTGGTCTATTGATGAAGATTTTGAAAAAATGGAGTTTTTGGCCTTTTGTCCTTTATCGTTTGTTAGTGGCTTTTTTGATCATCTTCTTTTTTGCCTAATCTATGAAAAACAAAAAAATCGTTGTGGTCTTAGGGGCAGGAAACATGGGTACAGCCATGGCTCAAGTTTTGGCTGAAAATGGCCATGAAGTTAGACTGTGGAACTGGGAGGGGGATCATCTACCCTTACAGCAAATCGCTCGCGATCGAGAGAATAAAAAATATCTCCCTGGTATAAAATTGGCTAAAAATATTTTTCCTCAAGAAAAAATTGAAATTGCCCTGGCCAAAGCCGAGTTTGTTTTTTTTGCCATTCCTAGCAAGGTCATGGAGCACACCATCTCTTTTGCCGCGCGGAGCATAAAAGAAAACGCCATCATCATTGATTTGTCCAAAGGGGTGGAGCCACACAGTCTTCAGCTCATGCCGATAATCATCGCTAAACATGTCCGGCCGGCGTTAAAAAGAAGGATCGTCACTGTTTCTGGTCCGGCCGTGGCTGAACAATTGGTTAACGGTCATTATACCGCAATGAATGTGGCGGGAAAGAATAAAAAGATAGTGAGTCAGGTGGTGGCGGTTTTGCATAGTCCTCATTTGAAACTCGTACCAACGACTGATGTCATTGGAGTGGAGGTGGGCGGATCATTTAAAAATGTCTATGCCATAGCCATGGGGATGTGTGATGGGTTGGGTTACGGCTTAAATACTAAGGCCGCCCTCCTTATCATGGCCCTGGGTGAATTGGCTCGTTTAATCAAGGCCATGGGTGGTAAAGAACAAACCGCCTATGAATTGGCTGGCCTGGGTGATCTTATTGGGACCGCCCTTTGTCCGATCAGTCGTAATCGGACATTCGGCGAATTGTTAGGTCGGGGGTATCGCGGTCCAGCAGCTTTGCGCAAGGTGAAACAAACCGTCGAAGGGGTTAGTGCTGCCCATTGTCTTCTTCGTTTAGCGGAAAGACACAAAATCAAAGTACCGTTAGCGCGCTTGGTGGCAGATTGCGTCACTGGAGATGGTGAACCCCGTCGTCTTTTTCATAATTTTCTTTTGAAGTATCCACAGTAGAGGATTGTGTCGCCGGAAAAAGAATGGTATGATTGGTATGAAAAATCATATTTTTAACTATGACCAAAAACATTAATTTCGGCCACTGCTTTGGAGCTACGGCCCTAGGAGAGCGAGGTCAATTGGTAGTCCCGAAAAAGATTCGCGACCACCTGCATCTGAAAAAAGGGGACAACTTCATTGCTTTTGAGAAAATGGGAGCAATCGTATTTGCGCCGGTATCCATAATGGATGATATGATGCAGGAGTTTTCCCGACAACTTAAAAAGATTAAAAAATAAAATATGAATGAACATTCTTTGCCCAGTCATAAGTCATGGTATAAGAAAAGAAAGTATTGGATTTTAGGAATTCTGGCTTTGGTTATCATTGTGGTGTTTGCTCTGGTTAGTCGTCAATCTGGTCAAGGAACCACCTATGAGACCGCCGTAGTCACTCAAGGCAATTTAAAACAGACCGTGGAAGCAACCGGAAATGTGGAGTCAGCGAATGAGATTGAGCTACGTTTTGAGGCCAGCGGCAAGGTAGCAAAAATTTATAAACAGGCAGGTGATTCGGTCAAACCCGGAGAAACAATTGCGATACAGGATTTGGCCGAATTAAATGCGAAAGTAGGGCAGGCGCAAGCAGAAGTGGCTAAGGCCCAGGCTAATTTAAATAAAGAGATTGCTGGTTCTACGGATCAGTATTTAGCCGGTTTGAAAGCTAAATGGGATCAGGCTGAAGCTAATCTCAATCAGATCAAGGCCACCTATGATGCTTCTTTGGCTGAGGCTAAGGCGGCACTGGAAACAGCAGAAAATAATTTGAAGTTAGTTGAAGGAGGGGAAGAGAGCCAGATAGTCACGGATGCTTATAGTGATTTGGTTACTTTGTTGTTGGCGACACAAGATAAAATCGCCGGAGCGCTGATTGAAGTAGATAATATTTTGGGGGTGGATAACAGCTTTGCTAATGATAGTTTTGAAAAGGAGTTGGGAAATATTGGCGGAAACGCTTTAAGCCTGGCAATAAATAAATACCATGGGGCCAAAGTGGCGAAAGCCGATATGGACAGCGTGGCCACGGCGTTGTCTCTGAGCGTTCCTCATTCACAAATCGATTTTGCGGCTGAGACAGCGGCCGAGTCCTTGTTGGTTGTCAAAGAAATGCTTTTAGCTACTGCAGATTTGTTGAATAAAACTTTACCGCTCGGTAATTTGACTCAAACTAGTTTGGATACGTTAAAAACTGATATCCAAACCGCTCGCAATACGATTGCTACCCAATACACTTCTTTGGTTGATCAGCGTCAGGAAGTGGCCGCGGCCAAGAACAGTTATAACTCCTATTCCATTGCTTATACTAAAGCAGTAGAAGAATGGGATAGTATGCAAAAAAAAGCGGCAGCAGATGTGGCCGCATATGCCGCCGCCGCTCTCCAAGCTAAAGCCGGCTATGAAGATTCCAAGAATCCGCCCCGCGAAGTGGATTTGGCTAGTTATCGAGCGGCTCTGGCTTCGGCCCAAGCCAGCTTGGCTCAATCAGTTGCTAATCGTAATCGAGCCATGATCATCGCTCCGGTAGAAGGCGTAATCGGCAAAGTGGATCTAAAAGTCGGGCAATATGTCAGTTCTCAGGACGCAGTTGTCAAAATTGTAAATCCTCACTTTGAGGTAAAGGTAGATATTTCGGAAACAGATATTGTCAAAATCGCTTTGGGGAACACGACCCAAGTCACCTTGGATGCCTATGGAGATGATGTGGTTTTTCCCGGAACGGTGACAGAAATAGAAATTGGAGAAACAGTGATTCAAGACGTGGTCTACTATACGGTGACTCTGACCTTAGGCGAAAGACCAGAATATAAAGTATTGAACGGTATGACGGCCAATGTGATTTTCTTTACTGAAGAAAAAACTGATGTTTTATCCATTCCTCTGCGCGCTGTCCGTGCCGAAGGGGAGAAAAAATATGTACGAGTGCTTACTGGTGATCAGTTACAAGAAGTGGGGGTCAAGACCGGACTAAAAGGGGATAATGGCATGGTGGAAATTGTTGAAGGCTTGGCGGCTAACCAGGTAGTAGTGCTTCGAGTCATTGAGGAAAAGAAATAATATGTCATTAGCCCAGTTGTGGCGGACAATTTATCGCGTCAGCCAAGAACAAAAACTACCGATTTATGCGGTGGGAGGCTATGTCCGAGATCGTTTATTGAAGAAAAAAGGGAAAGTAAAAGATATCGACTTTGTGGTCGACGGTAGTGGTATTGTTTTTGCTCGTGCTTTTGATGTTGCCTTGAAACAAATCGGAAGCTTGATTGAGTTTCCGGAATTTGATACGGCTCGGTATGTTTTTTGTCGAGAACACGATGGGCAAAAAGAGGTCACTTTAGAAGTGGAATTTGCTGGGGCTCGGAAAGAAGCTTACCAAGATAAATCCCGTAAGCCCCAAGTAGAAAAGGCCACGCTGGCGGAAGATTTGCAACGGCGGGATTTTACAGTCAATGCTTTGGCCCGGGCCGTTGGTCCGTCCGGATTAAAGCGCACATTGATCGATCCTTTTTTCGGACAAAAAGATTTACAGCAAAAGATTTTACGTACTCCCCTGGATCCGGATATTACTTTTTCTGAAGATCCTCTGCGTCTGTTGCGAGCTGCCCGGTTTGCCGCTCAATTGAATTTTTCTTTGGCTCCGGAGACCTTGGCTGCTCTGACTCGAAATCGCCAACGCCTTTCCATTGTTTCGTCAGAAAGAATAAAGGAAGAGTTATTTAAACTGTTGGCTACCCCTCAGCCATCTCTGGGGTTGCAGGTATTGTTTTCCACTCAAGTTTTAGAAGAATTTTTGCCAGAATTGACTGCCTTGTCTGGGGTGGAAGAAATTTTTGGCCAGCATCATAAAAACAATTTTGTCCACACTCTCAAAGTGGTAGACAATATTGCTCAGCGATCGGACAAAGTGATTTTACGATTGGCGGGACTCCTGCATGACATTGGCAAGACGGGCACGAAGGAATTTATTCCCGGTCGTGGTTGGGCGTTTGATATGCATGAACATTTGGGAAGAAAATTAGCCTTGGATATTTGTCGGCGTTTGCGGTTAAGTAAAGAGGAAACAAAGTATGTGACTAAACTAGTTCGTTATCATCAACAGCCCATCGCCTTGATGGATGCGGGAGTGACGGACAGCGCGGTTCGACGTTTGATTGTTAGTCTAGGTGACAATCTAGAAGATTTGCTTACTTTATGTCGGAGTGACATCACGACTGGTAATCCGGAAAAATTACGCCAACGCTTAGCTAATTATGACCGTTTGGAAAAAAGAATTTTGGCTGTCGTGGAGACAGATAAATTGAGAGCTTTCCAGTCACCATTGCGAGGGGAAGAGATCATGGAATTATGTGGATTGGCTCCGGGTCCGACCGTGGGGAGAATTAAAAAAGCATTGGAGGAGGCGATTCTGGAAGGAGAGATTCCCAATGATCATGATGCGACCAAGGCCCTTTTGTTAAAAATCAAAGATCAATATTTAACCCGGATGGGGGATTGGGAGGAAGCAAAGAAATAATATGGGAGAAGTAATAAAAGTAATGGGTTTGAAAAAATCTTTTGATAATGACGGGGTGGTGACAGATGTCTTGAATGGATTGGATTTTTCTATCCAGCAAGGCGAATTTGTGGCCATCATGGGGCCATCTGGTTCAGGCAAGTCGACCTTGATGCACATTCTCGGGTTCCTGGACAAACCAACGGTGGGAAAATATTTTTTTGCTGGTCAGGATGTTAGCAACTATCAGGATGATGAGTTAGCGGAGATGCGAAGCCAGCAGGTGGGCTTTATTTTTCAAGCTTTCAATCTTTTGCCCCGGACTACGGTTTTGGATAATGTCATGTTACCTTTATTGTATTCATCTCTGCCTAAAGAAAAACGTTTAGCCCAAGCGCAAGCAGCAATTGAGAGTGTGGGCTTGACGGCTCGGATCAACAACTTGTCCAATCAATTGTCAGGTGGTGAGAAACAACGGGTAGCCATTGCTCGGGCGCTGGTCAATAACCCGGCGGTGATTTTTGCTGATGAACCGACCGGGAATCTAGATTCAAGATCCGGTCTACAGATTATGAGGATTCTTCAGGATTTGAATTTACATCACCAGCATACGATTATCCTAGTCACCCATGAAAAGTATACGGCTGAACATGCGGAGCGCATTATCCATATGCGCGATGGTTTGATAGAATCGGATCGGCCCGTGACCGATCGTCAGCTGGCTCATAATGGTCAGGAGTTGAAAAAATAATCTATGAAATTGGGAGAAAACATCCATAATGTTTTCCACCTCCTCCTCCAAAACAAAGTGCGGTCTTTTTTGACTATGCTTGGCATCATCATTGGTATTATGGGGGTGATTGTGATTATTTCAGCTGGTCAGGGGGCTCAGAGTTTGATTGTAAATCAATTGAAAAGTCAGGGGACGGGCCTCATCTCCGTTTTTCCGGGAAGCGGTGACGATGAGGGTCCGCCGGTTTCGGTTATGGGGATAGTGATTACGACTTTGACCAATGATGATGTCCAGGCGGTCAAAAATTCCGGTCGAGTCCCGCATTTAATAGCAGCGACCGGTTATGTTCGTGGAACAGAAACCGTAATCTGGCAAGGACGTAAGACTGATACAACTTTCATCGGCGTCAGCGCTGACTTGCCAGAAGTGGAGGATACCGGGGTGGAGACGGGTGTGTTTTTTAGCGAAGAAGATGAACGCGGTTTGCAAAAGGTAGCAGTGATCGGTTCAGAAGTAAAAAGTAATTTATTTGGTGATCAAGAGGCAATCGGAGAAAGTCTGAAGATTGGTAGCCACAGTTTTCGGGTGATCGGGGTAATGCGGGAGCGCGGGGTGAGTGGTTTTACTAGCCAAGATAACCAGATTTATGTGCCCATCACTACGGCCCAGAAACTTTTATTGGGGATAAATTATGTCAGTTTTGCTCGTTTTAAAGTGGAATCAGACCAGTATGTTGATCAAGTGATGGCGGATTTGGATATTGTCCTGGCCGAGAGGCATCAGATTGCCCCTGGACAGGCAAAGGATTTTGATATCCGTAGTCAGAAGGATGCTTTGGATGTTCTCCTTACGATTACAGATGCTATTCGTTTTTTCCTAGCGGCGATTGCGGCTTTGGCATTAGTCGTGGGAGGAATTGGGATTATGAATATTATGTTAGTAGCAGTGGAAGAAAGAATCAGGGAGATCGGCTTGCGCAAAGCCGTCGGCGCCAAGAACCGTCATATTTTAGAGCAGTTCTTGATTGAAACTATTTTTATTACTTTCGTGGCGGGGGTGATTGGCATCATCTTAGGCATTTTAATTTCTTGGTTTGTGGCGGTAGTTGCTCAGACTTTGGGCTATGATTGGGCTTTTTCTCTTTCCCCCTTTGCCATTATTCTCAGTGTGGCCATTTCCTCACTGATTGGCTTGATTTTTGGTATTATTCCAGCTCGTCGCGCTTCCCGGTTAAATCCCATTACGGCCCTGCATTATGAATAAGTGGAAAACATTTGTTAACATGGCCTGGGCTGCTATTCGTAAACAAAAATTACGGTCCTTTTTGACAATTCTAGCAATCAGTTTGGGAATTTCAGCTGTTATTGTTATCTTTGCTGCTGGTGAAGGTTTGCGCGGTTTTGTGCGAGGTGAGTTAGAGACCTTTGGTACAGATACTATCGAACTGGAAGTAAAAGTTCCCAATACGGGCAAGACTTCTAGTGAAAACGCTATGGGTATGGCCCAGGGAATTACGATTACTACTTTTAGGAATGAAGATATTGAGGCTATCCGTAAGCATCCTAATATTTCCCATATTTATGGAGCAATCATGGGGCAAGAAGTGGTGTCTTTTCAAGAAGAAATCAAAAAGGTATTTCTGATGGGTGTGGGTTATGAAGCGCCAATCGTGAATAATTATGAGATAGCCCAGGGTCGGTCTTTTACCGAAGAAGAAGAAAAGAGTCTGGCGACTGTAGCCGTATTGGGTCATGATGCTTGGGAAAAATTGTTTGGCGATGAGAGCGCGGTGGGAAAGAGTATTAAGATTAAAGGAAAAAAGTTTCGGGTGGTGGGAGTAATGGAAGAAAAAGGGTCGGCTTTTTTCATGAATATGGATGATATTATTTATATCCCGGTGACCACTATGCAGAAAAGGATTCTGGGAATTGAATATCTCAGTTTTGCAGTTGCTAAGATGAAGGATGCTGGTCAGTCAGCCACTACTCAGAAAGAGTTGATTGAGTTGATGCGGACCCAACACAATATCACAGATCCGGATAAGGATGATTTTTCGGTTAATACGATGGCGGAAGCTCAAGATATGTTGGATGGCGTGATTAGTGGCATTGCTGTTTTGTTAGTCGCTCTAGTGTGTATTTCTCTAGTGGTCGGAGGGGTGGGTATCATGAACATCATGTATGTGTCAGTAGCTGAGAGGACTTTTGAAATTGGTTTAAGAAAATCTTTGGGGGCAAAACGTCAGGATATCCTTTGGCAGTTTTTAGTTGAGGCGGTCATCATTACGTTGGGTGGGGGAATAGCCGGGATTGTCTTGGGTATTATCGGATCATTCCTTATCATGCTTTTGGCGATTAATTACGGTCTGACCTGGTCTTTCCATATTTCTTTTTTTTCTATTCTGATTGCGGTCAGTTTTTCTACAGCTGTCGGTATTTTGTTTGGTCTATATCCGGCT
>DATDUP010000008.1:0-6195 GCA_035290345.1 Patescibacteria group bacterium | reverse complement strand
AGCTAAAATTTTATACAAATACCGCCTTACCCGTCGGCCAGAATATGACGCGACCCTGGCCATGGGCGCCCGCCGTAGCAAGATCGGCGTCCCGGTCATGGGTGGTCTCTTGGTCATTGTGACCGTAGCGGCCATTACCATGGCTTTCAACTGGGAAAGAAAATATACCTGGGTGCCGATCGGGGTCATGCTCTTAGCCGCGCTTTTAGGCGGAATCGATGATGTCCTAAATATCCATGGTCAAACCCGCCGCAACCGCAAATTAAAACAAATCCTCATTCTGATCCGAGTCCATCGGGATTGGAAAATGCGTCTTTGGTATCTTTTAACTCTCCCCTGGTCATGTTTCCGCCGTCTATCTGTTTGGCTAAGTCGTAATCCAGGTAAAGGCATACATGTACATGAAAAACTAATCCTCCAATTCGCGGCTGGAGCAGTCGCGGCCTGGTGGATTTATTATAAATTGGGTGAGCACTGGCGCGAAATATACATCCCCTTTGATGGTTATCTCAACCTTGGCTGGTGGATCATTCCTTTGATTATTTTTTTTATCATGCTCACGGCCAATGCGGTCAACATCGCTGATGGTATGGACGGCTTGGCTGGTGGCTCTTTGACCATTACTTTCGCCATTCTGACTGCTCTAAGTCTTTTACAAGGCTTTACCGCTATTTCCATCCTTAACGCCACTGTCTTGGGCGCCTTAATCACGTACACCTATTTCAATATAAAGCCGGCCCGTTTCCAAATGGGCGATGTTGGCTCTCTAGGCTTAGGAGCGTTGTTGGCGATCAACACTATTGTCATCAATCGCATGCTTCTCCTCCCCTTCCTGGCCTTTATCTTTTATGTGGAACTGTTCAGTGTCGTAGTCCAAATTGCCGGACGCTATCTTCTGGGTCGACGAATCTTCAAGATGGCGCCCCTGCACCATCACTTTGAACTACGCGGCTGGAGTGAAGAAAAAACCGTTATGCGCTTTTGGTTTCTGCATGCGGCGGCAGTGCTCCTGGGTTTATGGATCGCTCTTTATTAATCTATGTACCTCACTTGGGACAACCAAATAATCACAGATTTTTCCGATCAGAATATTGAAAAACTTTATAACCAGGGATTTTTGTTCACTCGCCAAGGCAAAGGACAAACGTACCAAACGCGCAGCGTCCGAGTACGTCTGGCTGACTTCTCCCTGACCAGTGAAAACCGTCGTATTCAGCGCAAATCTCCCACCCTCCACCTCACCCCCCAACCCCTTCCCCTGAAAGACTATGATTGGACAATTGGCAAATTGGCGAAAGATTTTTATGAAACTAAGTTCGGCTTAAAGACTTTCACAGCCAACAAGATCAAACAGCTGTTGACCGGGGACGATAATTTCAATCAATTACTAATTTTTTCTCAAGAAGGCCAGACCAGGGGTTATTGTATTTGCCGAGAGACAAAAAATCTCCTCCATTATTCTTACCCTTTCTACTACTACCAACAGTACAAAGACCTGGGAATGAGGATGATGCTCCAGGCCGTTCTTTACGCCCAAGATCGAAACAAAAAATTTATTTACCTCGGCTCTGCTCAACGCCCGACCGATGTTTATAAACTCCAATTCTCTGGCCTGGAATGGTTTGATGGAAAAAAATGGCAAACAGATTTAGATTCACTCAAGGAAATTTTACAAAAATCCACTTAGTATGGAAACAGAAGGAACGATTCCCTCAACCGAACCGGAACAAAATCCCGAACAAATTATTGCCGACATCCTTAAACGACAACGAAAGGTTTCCATCACCGAAGCTTTGAAGATTGCTGGTTTTGAATTGAATGTTGATCACTCTGCCCCCAAAGAAGTAACCGAGGAAGAATACGCCGTTGTTTTGGAATATGGCGGCAAACTCTTAGAAGTGTTTGTGAGCCGCCCCAATGGGAAGATAGACACTTTTGTAAGTAATATTGATGAACCAGAGGCTCTGCCTCATCAGCCTAATGAAACAACCTTTCTTTATACTGCTGCCCAGAAAGTGATGAAGGAACTGGCGAATGCTGATCAAAAAAAATATGTCTACATATTCCGCACTGACTATCCGCAGATGCTGGCTTGGGCTGAGACCAAGGGCCAAGATATTTTTCATTGGCAAGAACACCGCGCCGAAGAAATGAAAGGCGGCACTGAACATTTTTTACAGACCACGATTGAACCAGAAACATATGAAGACTGAACTCCACATCCATTTCATTGGCATTTGCGGCGTCGCGATGAGTGCCTTGGCCATTGCCGCCAAAAACAATGGCTGGAAAGTAACAGGTAGTGATGCTGGTTTTTATCCCCCAGTTTCAGACCATCTCACTCAAGCCGGGATTTCTTTTTATCCAGGCTGGCATCCAGAAAAAATTCTGGCCACTGAACCCCCTGACCTGGTGGTTGTGGGCAATGTCGCTGCTTCCAGCAACCCGGAATGGGAATATGTCCAACAAAAACAATTACCTTTTGTTTCCTACCCGGAATTTATTTCTCGTTACTTGCTCAAACCAGAATCAATCGTCACTGCCGGCACCTATGGAAAAACTACTACTGCGGCTATGTTGAGCTGGCTCTTGTCGCAAATTGGTTTAAAACCCAGCTACATGTTCGGCGGTTTGGCTAACAATTTCCCATCCGCGCAAATCACTGCCAGTCACTGGAGTGTCCTAGAAGGTGATGAATACAAGACCGCGCGCTGGGATCAACGACCTAAGTTTCTTTCTTACGCCCCCAAGTATCTGTTATTGACCGCTGTGGAATGGGATCATGCTGATATCTATCCTACGGCTAAAGACTATGTCCAAACTTTTACGGATTTAGTGGCCAGCCTGCCTCCCTCCGGTTGTCTCGTCTACTGCGCTGACAATGCCGGAGCAGTCTCCACCGCGGCCAAGACGGCAATCAAAAAAATATCCTATGGCCAGAACCCCCGAGCGGATTATGTCTATCACCTCTCCCGCCAGAATTTAAACGGCCTGAAAATATCAGTCCAACAAGGAGAAAAAACCTGGACCATTCTTTCCCCCCTCCTGGGAGCCTACATGGCAGAAAACATTGTGGGGGCATTTGTTCTAGCTAAGGAGCTGGGCTGGCCAGAAGAAAAAATAATTGCCGGATTAGCCAGTTTTCCAGGGATAAAAAGAAGGTTGGAAAAACGCTATGAAAAAAAAATAACGGTGATAGACGACATTGCCCACTCACCACTCAAAGTACCTGCGGTCTTAGCTACCCTGCGCCAAACCTACCTCGGAAAAATCTGGGTCGTGTTTGAGCCAAACACTGGCAGTCGCCAGAACGAAGCCGTTCCTCTTTATGATCAAGCCTTTGCCTTGGCTGATATTGTAATCATTCCCCGCCTGACCAAGATCAAACAAGATAAAGATAATCCGAAAAGCGCTTGGGAGGGAGACGAATTGGCCAAAATCATTGGTCATACGCACAAAAATGTCAATTACGAACCAGATGATGATCGGCTGATCCGCCGACTAAAACAAGAAACAAAAGAAGGCGATGTTATTGCCTTCTTGGGAAGTCACGGCTTTCGGGGTATGATTGAACGGTTAATCCAGTCCCTACCTTAGACGATTATTTCCCTTCATCCACAATTTCCACTTCCACTTCTTTTCCTTCGATCTTGGTCACCAACAAAGAAATACCACAAACATTGCACTCAATCACCTGCTCTACAGCCAGATTCGCATAAGGAGTAAGATCAACTTGATTACGACATTCGGGACAAACGAGATTCATAAAAATAAATAATAATTAATAACCCCAGACTAACAAAAAAAAAGTCAAAATGCAAGCCTTATGAAAACTATTCAGCTTCCCAGTGCAGCGCTGGCCCAGGCCCTCGGGGTAAAGGATGTTTACCTCAAGCGCGAGGATCAGCATAAGTACGGCTCCCAAAAAGGACGCTCCTTGCCGGTGATGGTCAAGAAATACTTTAAGGAGAACGGCCGGACTAAGTTCGTCATTTCTTCCTCAGGCAATGCCGCTCTGGCCGCGATTCACGCGGTCCAAGTACACAATCGCAATAATTCTAGCGTATTGAAACTAAAAATTTTTGTCGGCCAAAAAATCAGTCCTCACAAACTAAAACTTTTGTTGAGCACGATCAATGATGCCAATATCTCCTTAGAACAAGTCGACCAAGCACGCCGAACCGCCCAACGATTTGCCCAGACCAATGATCACCAGAATCTGCGCCAATCAAATGATGATACGGCTTTGCTCGGCTACTTTGAACTGGCTCAAGAGCTGGATAAAATACCTAATCTAGGGGCGATCTTCATTCCCACCTCTTCGGGTACCACCGCCCAAGGTCTGGGAGAAGCCTTTCTTTCTGGACAATTATCCACCCACCCCCAAATTCATATCGTCCAAACCACGGCCTGTCATCCTTTGGCCAAAGATCTGTGTCCCTATTCCGTCACCCCGACCCCTGCTTCCCTGGCCAACGCCATTGTTGACAATATCGGTCTGCGAAAAAATCGACTGACCGAGATAATTAACCAGACCCAAGGTGGGGCCTGGATCGTCACTGATGAAGAAATAAAAAAAGCCCAAGAGTTGGTCAAAGAAACTTGTAATCTGGTGATCTCCCCTAATAGTGCTCTGGCCATCGCTGGTTTGAAAAAAGCCCGAGAGTGCGGGCGAGAATTTCCTCAACCAATCTGCTGTTTAATTACCGGCCTCTAATCCTTTTGCCAAATGGACAGTAGATTGTCACCGTTTTCCTGATTGCTTTTTTCCCCTTGACGATCTAAGTATTCATTACTAATGGCCTGCCGCCAGCCAGCGGCCCGAAACAATTTTTCCAATTCCGGAAAATCAAAACCATGGTAATATCTTTCGCCTAGGACATTCCCTTGGGTGTCTTGCCAAGGAACCACAAAATCATGAAAGCCCCAGGACCGATATTTACCTTTCTCCACTTGCGCCTTGGCCCATTGACTCCCTAAATTCCAATTAGTCATGATCAGATGTCCAGCCGGGCGCAATATTCGCCTGATGCCCTGCAGAACTTTAATCCGATCCTGATTATTATCTAAATGATGAAATGCTGCCAGACAAAAGATAGTGTCAAATTCCTCATTGGAAAAAGGCAACTCCCGCATATCACCATTGAGGAACTGAGCAGCCGGGTTTTCTTTAGCGGCTATTTTTAAAAGCTCTTGGCTATTGTCCAGACCAACATAGGTCACTTGCTTTTGAGCTAAGACTTGATATAATCGACCATTGCCACAACCAATATCTAAAACCCGGGCATTGACCGGCACATATGACAAAAAAACATTCCAAAAAGACGGTCGATAGTCACGAGTTTGAGCAAACTCTTCCGCAAAAGCGTTATAGACTGACATATGCTTAAAACCGAAAAATTTATCTTAGTGCTCTCTTCTCTGCCTTTGGCTGATGAGACGGCTTTTGACCGCGCCAAACGGGAAATCGCTAGCCAGAATCGCCAACCTCTGCCAGCGAACCGAGCCTTGTTCCAAGCTTATCAAAACTTGTTACAAAAGAAAAGATTAAAACCTGATCCGCAATTAGTTTCTTTTCTCAAAAAAGCTAAAGGCCGAACCCGATCTGGTGTGGCCATTGTTACTTCGTTGACCAAACCTTTCCCTTGCCCGGGCCAGTGTCTTTACTGTCCCCAGGAAGCTAAAATGCCCAAAAGCTACCTAGCTTCTGAACCAGCCGCAGCTCGGGCGTATAAACTAAAATTTGCTCCTTACGCTCAAATGCATCAACGCCTCACCATGTTGGAAGAATCCGCCCATCCGACTGATAAAATCGAATTCATTATCAAAGGCGGCAGTTTCACTAGTTATCCCCTGAAATATCAATACTGGTTTGTTTTGGAATCATTTTTGGCCGCCAACCAGCGGTTTTCTGATCAGACTCATTCCCTTACCTCAAAAAGTCCCTTGAAAAAAATACAGGTCGCACTGAAAATTGCTCAAAGAAAAAATGAAAAAGCCACCAACCGCATCATCGGCCTGACCATTGAGACTCGTCCCGACTTAATCACCCCGGAAATCATCGCTCATCTCCGGGCCTTGGGCTGTACCCGAGTGGAATTGGGCCTGCAGGCTACAGATGACAAAATTCTCAAAATCTGCCAACGGGGACATGATTCGGCCCAAACCCAAAGAGCTATATTCCTTCTCCGTCAG
>DATDUP010000007.1:0-8717 GCA_035290345.1 Patescibacteria group bacterium | reverse complement strand
CCCGCAGCGCGATCACCAATCCGTAACCAAGACATCAAACCACTAGAAACACCCCCTCCAGCCAAAGGTTCCCCTCGGCCGCGCAAGGAAGAAAAATTTGTCCCAGTGCCTGAACCATATTTAAATAATCTCGCTTCTCTGACCCAAAGATCCATGATACCGCCATCATTTACCAAGTCATCTTTAATGGCCTGAATGAAACAATTGTGAACAATTACACCGTTAGCGGCAAACCGACCGCTCGCAGTTTGAATATCATAAACTTCTTCTTCACCCAAATACTCAATGGCCACCACTGTTTCTTCTGAAACTAAAGATTTTATTTGTTTGGTGGTTTTCTTATTTAATTTAGCTAACTTTTCTCTTTTATCCCGAGAGACGAAACCAATTAAATTCTCAAATTTTTCTCTTTCTGAACCTAAAGCAATAAATAACCGCCAACCCACTTTCCGTTCTGGCTGCTGACTACGACTAACCGTTACATTGGAATAAATCCCCAATCCCAAAAGCAGAACCTGGACTGAGTGGATTAGATCTAAAGACGGGGAGAACAAAACAACTTCTCCATCGTTTCGATCTCTTCCAATATGTTGGTGCACATCACCACTGGCCTGGAAAAGAGCCTGTAAAAAGGCAATTTTTTCCTCTTTTGTCCCGCGCCTAACCAACCCAGGAACATCCGCAGCCGAAGGGGTCCTGACTAAATCAAAGGCTTGGACAAATTGATTAACGGCCTTAGAATCAAGACAAACCAAGCGATATTTTGACTCAATGCTTTTCCGAGTTTGGGTTGTATATTTACCAAACAAACGGGAAAACAAACCCGTCATCTTTTTATACTCATCATCGTCAATGGTTGACACCTCTAACACCGTTTTCCTTCTATCTTTTCCATACTGGTTATAGTAGCCATCCCCGACCACCCAGCCAGCTAAGGCCGCCTGATCCAACTTTTTCTGACTAACAGAGTCAGAACTTTTAGCCGGAGCCAGGGCCACTTGTTTCACTTTGTGGGCTAAAATCTGTTTCAGTTCTTTCCATTCATATTCACCGCCAGACTTTTTCTGAGTGGCAGAAACATAAATCAAGTGATCATCAGTAAAATCCAGATAGTTTCCATTTTTTAAAATCGCTCGATATACTTTTTTTACTCCATTATTTTTTACCGCCTTTACTTCTACAAACTTTTCCCCATCAAATACTTTTATACCCGTCATTTTTTCTTCTACCACTTCGCCTAAATTCAAAACCCCGCGAGAAGTAAAAAGTTTAGTATTATAACGACCGCAAGCGTGGGGCTGGGGATGAGAGTAGGCGTCTGTTGATTTCGTCAACACTGCGGTGTCAGGATCAACATAATAATGCCCCTGGGCTGGCCCATTGATTCCATAGGCCCAATACAAACCCGTATTGAACCATTGGGGAGAATTAGGAGCAGCCATTTGCTTTAACATCATGACAACTATTTCATCATAAAAAAATTGTCCGTCTTCTGGACTAGCAAAATATCCATATTTCTCACCCCAATATCTCCAGGTGCCTGCCAATCGATGAATTGTTTGTTTTACACTTGTCTCTGGGCCCAAAACCGATTTACCATCATTAGTCAACTTTGGTTGACCATCGGCATAATATTGGGGGACGCCAGTTTTACGAAAATATTTTTGCGCAATGATATCAGTGGCCACCTGGGACCAGCCCGTCGGTATTTCCAAATCTTTCATCTCAAAAACTACGGTTCCATCTGGTTCTCTGATCACTGACTGGCGTCGTTCATAGTCCACTTCTTCAAACGGATTCCTATTTTCATTACTAAAAACCCGCTTAAACCGCAGGCCAGTGTCGGAATTATAACGGAATTGATCTTTGTCTGTCTCGGCCTGGCCAAGATGGACTTTTTGCACTAAGTGGGAATCAAGTGGCCCCATATTTTTAGAGAAAAAAATGATAAACTGGGACAATTTAAATACACCTGGACGGTGTAGCATTCAACAAGCTACCACTATATATAGTAGTTAATAAATTATTAATGCACTATATATTGGGTATGATCAATTGAGTCCATTATAACACAGGCAACCGGCCCACCCAAATCATTTCACGACACTAGCTTTTAGCCTTATTTAAGGCATTTTATGATAACTGCACCCGCCCTCTCCCCAGGATATCCACAATTCTTTCGTTGAAAGCAAACTAATTGCCAACCACCTGGCAAAATAGTACAATAGCCAGGACTATGGAAAATGACACTTATATTTTTTCTGAGGAAGAAAAACAGGAAATTCTTTCTCCGTCCCCCCAGGACAACGAAACCGTCCTAGAACTGACTCTCCGTCCCAAAAAACTGACAGATTTTGTTGGACAAGAACACATTAAAGAACCCTTGGTCATCTCTTTAGAAGCAGCTCGGAGACGACAGGAACCATTAGAACATGTCCTACTTTATGGCAATCCCGGCCTAGGTAAAACTACCCTGGCCAACATCATCGCCCAAGAGATGAATAGTAAAATCTTAGTCACCTCCGGACCAGCTCTGGAGAAAATCGGGGATCTGGCGGCCATTCTTTCCAATTTAGAAAATGGTGAGGTTTTATTCATTGATGAAATCCACCGCCTAAACAAAACTGTGGCCGAAGTACTTTATAGCGCCATGGAAGATTTCGCCATCGATATCATTATTGGGAAAGGGCCAACCGCTCGAACGATGCGCATTGATCTACCCCGATTCACTTTGATCGGAGCCACTACTCAGGTCAGTTTGCTTACCGGCCCGCTCCGTGACCGTTTCGGCCATGTCTACCACCTGGAATTTTACCAACCAGAACACATAGAACTCATCATCAATCGCAACGCCAAAATTCTTGAAGTCACTATGCGCCCCGAAGCCGCTCGTTTAATCGCCCAACGTGCTCGCCGCACCCCTCGAACTGCTAATCGGCTACTGAAACGAATCCGAGATTTCGCTGAAGTCCGCCACGATGGTAAAATTATAGACGAAACTATCGCTGGTCAGGCTCTACGATTATTAAAAATCGATAAATTAGGTTTAGACGAAGTCGATCGCCATATCCTCCGTACTATTATTGAAAAGTACAATGGCGGACCAGTTGGATTAAGCACCCTGGCCGCAGCAGTGGCCGAAGAAATAGATACTTTGGAAACTATTTATGAGCCATACTTACTTCAAATCGGCATGTTAGAAAGAACTCCCCGGGGGCGCAAATCTACTGCCCAGGCTCATACTCATTTACAGGAACACAACAAGTAAACATCCCCTATGGTAATCACCATTCCCTTGTACATCTTCCTCTTTGCCTATTTGTTCTTTCTCACTATCTTTGTAGCTTTTTCCATCATGAACATTTACCACATTGTCATGACCGCCTCTTTTACCTTGGCCAGTTTCATCATCACCGTCGTCCTGTTAGCCATCACCGTCCTGACATTATTCTTCACTTGGCAATTCTGCATAACTGTTAATTGGAGCTCGGCCCTAACGATCTTTGACAGTGCCTGGCTCCAAAATATTTTTATTTTCTAACTATGGGAGTCGCCTCCTTAATCAAACAGAAATCATACGAAAAGATAGAATATCTACTACGCCGACATCCTCTCACCTTTTTACCCACGCTAGCGGTTTTCATCATTCTCTTTCTCCTTCCCCTGGCTGTTTATTTAATCATCACCAGCTTGTTTCCGGTAGTTTTGGCCTCTGGACACCCTCTACTGGCGATTTTCGTTTTACTTTGCAGTGCCTACTATCTTTCCCTTTGTTTGTTTCTTTACGCCCAATTTGTAGATTTTTATTTAGATCTCTGGATCATCACCAATGATCGAATCGTGGACATTGAACAACACGGGCTGTTTTCCCGCACTGTTTCTGAAGTTGACCTTTATCGCGTTCAGGATGTGACCGTAGATGTTCATGGTTTTTTCCGGACTATTTTTCAATTCGGTAATATTACAGTCAAAACCGCCTCTAGCAACATCCATGTCGTTTTCTATGATGTGGCCCGACCAAACGAAATTCGCCGCGCTCTGATTCAACTATCAGAAGATGACCGTAAACACCACCATAGTTCGTAGCTTATGATCGCCGAAACCTGGTCGTCATTTTCTCTATCCGGACACCTCTTCTTAATTTACCTAGTGGCAATAAATTTGCTCACTTTTTTTTATTTTGGCTTTGACAAACTAAAAGCCCAGATTTCTTCGCGCCGTATTCCCGAAAATACTCTTTGGCTCCTTTGCTTATTGGGCGGTTCCCCTGGAGCTTTGGCCGCCATGTATTTTTTTCGTCATAAAACTAGCAAAAATTCCTTCCAGTCCATTCTCATTATTATCCTCTGTCTTCAACTTTTTCTTTTATTCACTTGGCTACGATAACCAAACACCCCGTTCCCGGGGTGTTTTTGTCTACTTTGATTATTGGACCCGACCACTATACTCGCCCGTCTCTGTGTTTACCAGGATTTGTTCACCTTCTTTGATAAAAATGGGTGCCTGAATCTTTAAGCCATTGTCCAACCCCACTTCCTTGGTCACATTACCAGAAGCTGTATCTCCTTTTACCGCGGGTGGCGCTTCCGCCACCTGATACTGGATCTTTTTAGGCAATTGGATGGCCACGACATTGCCTTCATACATCGCCCCAATTACTTCTAGGCCGTCTTTAAGATATTTAGCATCTTCTCCTAGTACGTCGGCTGAAACCTCAACAGTCTCATAACTTTGTTTATTCATGAAAGAATAAAAGTCGCCGCTTTTATAAAGGTATTGTAAATTTTCATAAGAAACTGATACCACCTCCACGTTTTCTCCACTCTTATAAGTCAACTCAATAGACTTGCCACTATTGATGTTCTTCATTTTGGTGCGCGTAAAGGCTTGTCCCTTCCCAGGGTTGATAAACTGAAAACCAGCCACCACATATAGCTCATTTTGATGACGAATGACCGCGCCTTTGCGAATATCAGTCGTGTCTCCCATAAATATAATTAAAATAATTTAGACGCTGGTAATGTTAACACATCATCAATATTTTGGCAACCACGCAAAGCCATGATTAACCGGTCCACGCCCAAAGCAATACCTGCGGTAGGAGGCAAACCAACTTCTAGGGCTTCGATGAATTCGGTATCCAAATCATAGACTACCCGGCCAGTTTTTTTTCGTATTTCTCTCTCTTCCTCTAATCGTCTTTTTTGTTCCTTTGGATCAATGAGTTCAGAAAAGGCATTGGCCAATTCCCAACCACCCAAGTAAGCTTCAAATCTCTCGGCATAGCCCGGATATACAGTTGACTCTCGAGCTAACGAAGCTAGGGCCAAAGGATAGTGATGGATTATCGTCAATTCATTTTTAGGCAATTTAGGTTCAATAAAATTTAAAAAAATTCGAAAAAAAAGATCCTCATAAGGTTCAGTGGCTGAGGCTGGCTGACCCAAAGACTGACATACCGGTAAAAGACTTTGGGGGGTGAGTAATTGGTCCAAATCTACTTGTAAAAATTCTTGCCATAGCTCTCGCATAAAGACCCGGCGCACTGGCCAGGACTGACGGCCAACTCGGGTCGCCAAGGTGTTCACCAAAGCAGACACATCTTCCATCAATTGGTAAAAATCAGCTTGGGGGCGATACCATTCCAGCATGGTGAATTCGGGATTATGCCCCCCGCCGAAACTTTCTTGATCACGGAAACATTTGCCGAGATAAAAAATCGAGCCCCAACCCGCAGCCAACATTTTCTTTAAACAATATTCAGGGGAAGTATGTAAATATCCAAAATATTCACCGCCCCTTTCATTGTGGAGAGAAACCGGGACCGGTGAAAGATATGGTTCTTGACCAGGCAAACGAATGATTTGGGGGACATCTACCTCGGTAAAACCCCATTGCCAAAAAATTTCTCGGATGATTCGAATATTTTTATAACGAAAATCTAAATCCTGTCGATGATTAAATAAATGATTAAGCTGATCCATAAAATAGTATTAGAAAACCCCGCGGGCGCGGGGTTTTCTGCCATACAGCAAGGGACGTTTAGTTAATACCTTGCTTTGTCGCCTAATTGCGACCGAGCGGCAGACCGGATTCGAACCGGCGACCTTCTCCTTGGCAAGGAGACGTTCTAGCCAACTGAACTACTACCGCGTCTTGTTGCGGAGCCCGGACTTGAACCGGGAACCTCTGGGTTATGGGCCCAGCGAGCTGCCAATTGCTCTACCCCGCTATCTAGCTTGTTTTTCATTATAACAGACCCATCTTTTTCGTCAATCCAATGAGCGGACGACCGGAATCGAACCGGCATCCTCGGCTTGGAAGGCCGACATAATAACCATTATACGACGTCCGCAATTGACCCGTCGGAGTGAAAGGACTTGAACCTTCGACCCCTTGCTCCCAAAGCAAGTGCTCTAAGCCAACTGAGCTACACTCCGTATCCTTTTCTTTACTCCTTCATCTCAACCCAAGTGCCGAGGGTGAGAATTGAACTCACGACACGAGGATTTTCAGTCCTCTGCTCTACCACTGAGCTACCTCGGCTTAACGTGGACCCGAGGAGATTCGAACTCCTGACCCCCTGCTTGCAAAGCAAGTGCTCTAGCCAGCTGAGCCACGGGCCCTTTCTAGGGTGAGCAAATTATAACAATCTCCACCCTCTTTGTCAATTATGAGTCCCCATAGTGTAACGTAGCCGCATCTCTTCTTTCTGGGTTTGACGCAACCGAGAAAACACGGACTTAGTCCAGTCGTGATTTTTTAAAATATCGGCCATCCATTGCCCACCCAACAGATGCGGCATCATCACATAGTTAGCCCCGGCCTCGTATAAATCATCTAAATAGAGATTATGATAAAGATTACCAACAATTATCGGCCGATCGGACAGATTTCTAACATGTAATATCAAAGTCTTTTGATCATCGGGTTCGGGTAAAGTGGAAATAATCAGACGAGACTTCTCTAATGGTAAGGTGCTGAGAAATTCCACATCTGCAGCATCCCCAAAAAAAGCCGGAATGTTCCGTTGCTTCAGACGAGCTACTGCTTCCGGATTATAATCCACAACCGCAAATTTAATCCGTCTTTCAGCCAAAGCTTCGCAGATCTTCCAACCCATGCGATGGTAACCAAAAACCCAAACCGTGTATTCTCCTATATTTAATTGATTTTTATTCTCTTTGTCTCGACCCATCCGTGTTAAGAAAGGCAACAGCCAAAAATATATTTTTTCGCCATAAGTAATCAGGTAAGAAGAAACAACCATGGAAAAAAGGGCGACAAAAGTCAAAACTGCCAATTCCTCTCCCCGCAGATAACCGAAGTCCCTGGCTTTAAAAATTAAAATAAAACCGAATTCACTTACCGGAATAGAGGCTAACCCCGCCAAAAAAGAACTACGTCGGGTATATTTGAGACGCCGCATGAGTAAAAAAAGAACCAGAGGATCGACGATCAACACAAATAAGGATAGGGCCAGGGCCGGCTTGATTATGGCGCTGATTTGTCCCAATTGTAATTCGCTGCCTAAGACAATAAAAAAAATCACGAGAAAAAAATCACGAAGGGGCCGTACCCGGCTGCTAATTTCTGGCTGATACACTGAGGCACCCAAAGAAATACCAGCGGCGATAGCGCCAATTTCCAAAGAAAAACCAACCCAGTAAACCAGACTAGCTACACCAAAACACCAGGCAATCGTGAAGATGAATAGCATTTCTCCGCTTTTGGCCATGCGTTCTACAATCAATGGCAATACATAGCGAGAGATAAAAACGATGAAGCCAAAAAGGAGTAAACCCCGGCCGAAAAACGTGAGGAGCGCTGCAAACAAATTATTCTCATTCGTATTGGCGGAATTAAGAAATACTAAAATTAGAACCGCCACCAAATCTTGCAACAAAAGGATACCCACCAAATAACGCCCGTGCACTGTTTCCAAATCTCTTTTATCCGAAAGTATCTTAACAATAATGATGGTACTGGAAAAAGAAACCGCCACGCTTAAAAAAAACGCCGACAATAGACTAAAATCATAGACCAACAAAAGAGCCAAACCCAAACCGACCACAATGAAAAAATGGGCCAGGCCACCGATTATTACAGACCGGCCCAGACGACGAAAATGATTAAAATTCAGACTTAGACCAACAATAAAAAGCAAAAGAACAATGCCAAAACGGGCAAAGGTTTCAAAAAAATCTTCTTGTCCCTCGGCCAGACCGAGAAAAAATGGACCGGCCACCAAACCAGCAATGATATAGGCCACTACTAACGGTTGCTTTAACAAACGCATGAAAAAAGCAATCGTCACGGTAATACCCAACAAGACACTAATTTGTAAAAAAATATTATCAGCCATACCTTGGCCTCATTATAACAAAAAAACAGGGTTTTGTCCCTGTTTGATTGTTATTAATCATTCTAGTTGTTCATATATGATCCTGACCTTCACCAATTTGGTAAACGGATTGCCAGTTATTACCATTATTAACTTTTTATTTTCCTGCCAACACTCATAACGAACATCCAAAGCGCCATTCGTTTGGCTAGTTAATTTCCAGGCCGGATCATTCGCCTGATTATTATAAAAATTTTTTACCACTCCCAATTGATCTAAGGTCTTAATCTCCACCTCTTGTAAAATACGCCCTTCTGTCGTTTCCTCCTTTATTGTTAATATCTTGCCCCCGGGATAAATCAAATTCATAGGA
>DATDUP010000006.1:0-53887 GCA_035290345.1 Patescibacteria group bacterium | reverse complement strand
TTCCCGCCGGTACCTCAACACACCACCCCTATTATTCATCAGTGGACATATTCCGCTATTTTAGCGTATTATACGAATGAATATGCCTATCCACTGTGAGCCGAAATATTCCTTTTCTTTTTTGGGCTATCGCCCAATTGTTTTAAAAAATTTTCAAATTTCTTTTTCTTTAATTATAGAGGGGATAAGGTGTTCTCTCCGCTCCGCTACGAAAACGATTTATCTTAATTTCATTATTTTTTACTTACCCCACCCGATATGTTCGCTAATTCAACTATCCCGACCCAGTATAAAAAATATAGAAAAACTAAAATTCTGATTGGCGCTCAATCATGGGCTTATGGACCAGCAGGAAAAGCGTCTGCTATTGGACATGAACTAAAAAAACGGGGTGCATTGGTGGATTTTGTCGGCGCAGACACATCTTTTGATTTTTGCAAAAAGACAGGATATTTTATCAACGTTTTTTGTGTAAAATCGAACAAAGATTACCTAAAAATAGACTTTAAAAATTATGATGCCGTGATATCGGTAATGGATCCATTTTTGGCGTTCATGGGGAAGAAAAGCAATATTCCTGTTTTTTATGCTGACAGCATGAGTCGTTTTTGGATATGGAAAAATAAAAAGCAGGTTTTAAAAAAATTTGCCTCATTGAAACGTCTGGATTCAAACCAAGGAATAAAAATAATTTGCAGGATGATGCCAGATGACAGACAACTACTGGGGCATCTTTTTTCTAATAGAATTTTTACTCAAGGTACGCCACAATTTATAAGAGAAACCAAAAATAGGGTTGAGAATGTTGGGTCAATGATTGATTTAACTTTTACTAAGAAATGTAAAAAGGATACTGTCCTGGTGTCGCTTAGCGGAGGAATTTCTCCTGTAACCAATTTGAGTGCTGCAGTCAGGTATACCAAAATGATTATTGATCTGATATCCGGGGAAATAAAAAATTTCCCCGCAGCCAAACGCTTTGTTTTAACTGGTCACCCGAACGTAATTGAAATTATTAAAAAAAGTGAGTTTGATAAAAAGGATTTATTCAATCTTGTTGCATTAAACCATGAACAGTTTTTGAAAGAAATAAATAGGGCCATTGTGGTGTTGGTTCCATGTGGATTTACCACTATATTTGAATCACTGGCTTCAGACACACCTCTTATATTTTTGCCCGACAATCATAACGGACATGTTTATGAGTATCTAATAATTACTGAAAAAATAAAACGCAAGAGAGATTCTGTATTTCCAAATCTACTATTTACCCTAAGTTGTTCAAATCTTAAAAACATAAGAAAAGTAGACGAGTCTATGGCTATGATAAGGTATTTCACAGGTAAATATTTTGATGATGCAAAATTTCGTAAAGAGTACAAAGAAAAATTCCGAAAGATAGTAAACGATTTCAACAAAAAGAAAAATTTAATGACCATACAAAAATCTGCTATCAGCGAGTTTATCCCATCCTTCAAGGGTGCAAAATCAGTTTCCAAAACAATTTTACAAACTATTAAAAATTAACAAACATAAAATGAAAGAAATTATTAAAGCATTCGACCGACAACCAGTCATCAACATAAAGGGCAGGAAGTATATTATTAATAAGTTGATTGATCATGAACCGGAAACTAATTATAAACTATTGGAGGACGTTGTCGAGGAGTTGTCCGTGGCTACGGACTTTGATAAGGCAAACAAAATAGTAGGGGAGGAAGATCGTGGTGGTTATATTGCCGCATTAATGGCATACAAACTGAAAAAATGTCTCGCGCTTGTTAAATGGAATCCACCTGGCCTAAGGGGTGCTTTGTGTATAGATTTCAGAAATTCATATACTCATGGTAAAATGTATTTGCACGGCATAAAAAAGGGGGATAAGGTGATTTTAGTTGAAGACATAATTGACACAGGTGGAACACTTATAGCGATGATTAAGCTATTAAGGAATGCGAACATTCGTATTTTGAGTATCATTGCAGTTGCAGAAAAAATCGGATACGGGGGATTGGAGAGAATTGAAAAAGAAACTGGACTAAAAGCTAAGTGTTTAATCCGCGTTGCTTGCGATGGTGAACTTTCAAAAGTTCAAAAAATTAAATTATAGAATATGCAAAATAGTCAAGAGACAAATCTTAACGATGAAAGAAGAAGCCGTATAGAAAGTATTAAACTGATGAGAGAAAGAAAAATTGTTCCATTTGGATCTAAATATAATAGAGAGACGACTTTAGACCAGATTAAAAAAATGGCAGTGGGAGACAGGGTTAAGTCTGCAGGAAGAGTTGTTTTGCTAAGAGACATGGGCAAAATTACTTTTGCTCATCTGCAAGATTTTTACAGCAGGGTGCAGATTATATTTAAAGAGGATGTCATGGGAGAGGTAGAATATAAAACGATATTAAACTTTCTCAATATGGGTGACTTCCTCGGTATAGAGGGAGAGGTTTTTGTAACAAAAAAAGGGGAAATCTCCATTATGATTAAAAGATGCGAATTTTTAAGTAAAGCTATGAGGCCGCTTCCGGAAAAATGGCATGGAATAAAAGACACGGAATTGAAATATAGAAAAAGATATTTAGATCTAATAATGAATGAGGAGACTAAAAAAAGATTTATATTAAGGAGTAGATTTTTGTGGGAACTCAGGAAATATTATCATGATAATGGTTTTACAGAGGTTGAAACTCCTATTCTTTGCAATACCCCTTCCGGAGCCTTGGCTAAACCGTTTAAATCTCATCATAACGCTTACGGCAATGATGTCTATTTGAGAATTGCGCCAGAAATATATCTTAAAGAGGCAATAATCGGCGGTTTTGAGAAAATTTATGAGGTGGCTAGATCATTTCGCAACGAGGGTGTAGACCAAAGTCATCTGCAAGATTTTACCATGGTGGAGCATTATTGTGCTTATTGGGATTATAAAATGAATATGCGTTTTACAGAGCAGATGTTAACTGAGATTATAAAAAGAATAAATGGGGAATTAAAAATAGAAATTCTAAATCGTAAAGGAGAATTAGTAACAGTTGACCTTTCGTTACCATGGAAAACAGTTTCCTTTAAAAACTTAATTTTGCAGGACTGTGGAATCGATATAGACGAGTTTCCCGATGTTAAAGAATTAAAAAATATTATTAAGAAGAAAAAAATTTCGATTGATAAAATTGAGAATCTGGGCCGGGGAAATCTTATAGACGCATTGTACAAGGCAACTTCGCGAGAGAAAATTATTGAGCCAACTTTTCTAATTCATCATCCTATAGATATTTCTCCCTTGGCTAGAAGAAATGATGATAATCCTATGGTAACTGATCGGTTTCAATTGATTATAAATGGATGGGAAATAGTTAATGCGTATAGCGAACTGATTGATCCCGTTGATCAAAAAGAAAGATTTGAAAAACAAATGGATATGCGAAAACACGGAGATGAAGAAGCCATGCTCAAAGACGACGAATTTGTTGAGGCTATGGAATATGGAATGCCGCCGGTGTCGGGCTGGGGAATGGGTATTGATAGAATAATCGCTCTCTTGACGCAACAACCAAATTTGCGTGACGTTGTGATGTTTCCATTGCTTAAGCCAGATAGATAATTCCAAAATGAATAAATACAAAATAAAACACCTTGTTATAAAACCGACTTTTGCCTGCACGGCAAATTGTCCCACTTGTGGCACAAGGAAACTTCTTCATAGAAACTTGTCGGGAAAAAATAATCTTCATGTTCAAGATTGGCAAAGAATTTTCGATGAAGCTGTTGCTTTGGGGTTGGAAAGGATTGACATAAGCGGAGGCGAGCCAACTCTTTTCCCCGGTCTTTTGGATTTAGTTAAAGCGGGTAAAAACAGAAATTGTTTCGTCAATATAAATACCAACGGCAGTGTTTTAACTACAGATAAAGCTGCGGACATGGTGAAGGCTGGATTAGACAGCGTTTATGTTTCGCTATATAGCCACAAACCCGATACACACGACAGGATGAGGAACAAACCTGGATTATGGCAAAGTGCTGTAAATACAATAAAAATTTTTTCTAATTTGCAAGAAAAATTTCCTAATTTTAAAATAAAAACCCAAACATTAATAAACAAAAATAATTATAAAGATATTCCTGGTTTGATAAAATTAAACAGAGAGTTGGGAATATCAGAAATGGCGATATCCTACTTAGAGGGTGATTTCAATCGAGAGTTGCTATTAAACATTAACGAAATTTTAAATTTCCGAAATAAAATTACTAAAGACTGTTTGACCGAAATTTCTGGTTTACCAGAAAAAAACCGCAACGAGAATGAGTCGGCGCTGAAAAATCTCTTTTCTAACAGAATATCTGATGCCGATTGGGCGAGTGGGTTATATCAACCCATAAATCGAAAATTAAACAAGTGCACCAGGCCTCAGTGGTTCGCCCTAATTCTCGCAAACGGAGACGTTCATCCTTGCAATGCTGTCGAATATACGCACGAACCAATAATGGGAAATTTATTCAATACATCCTTCACGGAAATATGGCAGAGTAAAAAATTTGATGATTTTAGAAAAAATTTGTTCTTTTATTGTGAAAAATGCCCCATTAATTTGTATACTATAATTAAATTAAAATAATTATACCCATCTTAATATGGAAAAACCACAAGAAAATTTTGAAAATTCTTTATTGCAATCAAATTTAAATAGTGTAAAAAAATTTTTTGACAAAAAACAAGAAAATAAGATGGATCTTACAAATACGCCATGGGTCACACTGGCAGTTGGGACAGAGCTTCAAAGACTCTTAAAAGATCGGACAATTTTACCTGGCATGAAAGTCCTTGAGGTCGGATGCAGTATCGGCGTTGAATCTTGTTTTTTAGCGAAGCATGGTATGAATGTTACCGGTGTTGATTTTATCCCTAAAACAATAGAGACGGCCTGTAAATATACAAAACTTGTGGGGGCAGATGTGAATTTTATTTGTTGTAATTTTCTGAAACTGGAAGAAAAGGGACTTAAAGGAACTTTTGATTTTATTTTTGACCAAGGATGCTTCCATCACATTCCGATAGCAGATAGAAAAACATATGTAAAGAAGGTGGCGTCTCTTTTAAAAAGAGAGGGAATTTTTTTCTTACGTTCTTTCTCAAATAGGATGATTCCTTCTCCAACTAACGACGGGCCTATCAGGCTTTCATCTGATGATATATATAATAATTTCTATCCATATTTTATTACCGAGCACCTTTATCTCTTTAATAATTTGCCGCTTCCAAACCCGACCTCATATAAGCCCCAAATATTTTGGTCATATTTAGGAAGGAAAAGATAGGTAAAATCCAAAACAGAAAAAAATTGGAAAATTTTTAAAACAAGTTTTCTTACCAGAAAACAAAGGAAAAGGCATGCATCAATTAACACGGCATGCCCGGTTACGGCTTTTACCCAAAAGCCTCCACCCATATTTGCCTCCACTACGCTCCGCAAAATCTCGCATATCCAGGAACGTTAGCCGTAATTAACATCTCGTCTATAATTTCTACGATGCGATTAATCAAGCCCACATTAAAGTACAAGAAAAGTTTTCAAAACGGATTGAGAGAATTCCTTAAAATTGACCAACAAAATGAAGGAAATCCCGCAAAAGTTGAAGAGTACATTAAAGAGAGCCGGCGTTATAAAAGAGGAACAGACCTTCCCAAAGGCATGGTCCCCGCCTCGACTTTTTGGCTCATAGACAATGACACTTTCATTGGACGCGTGAGCATAAGACATAAATTGAACAAAAATTTACGTAATTTTGGTGGACATATTGGCTACGCGATAAGACCATCAAAACGCAAAAGGGGTTACGGTAATAAAATTTTGACACTCGCCCTGAAAGAAGCCAAAAAATTGAATCTTAATAAAGTGCTGGTGACATGCAATGAAACGAACATCGCCTCGCAAAAGATTATTGAAAAAAACAAAGGTAGATTACAACAAAAAAAGGTGTACCAAGGGGAACGACTACGTTTCTATTGGATTGATCTTGAAGAATAGGGGGTTGGCCGATGTTGCCACCCACCTGGCTCCGAACCACAAACCAACAACGTTAGACATACGGCCGTGGCCCATTATATACTTCCACTATATTATAGACACAAAGACATTATATAAAAGTAATTTCTTCATCCAATTCAACTGATATGATTGTCAGAAAAGCAAAATTAAAAGATGTTAACAAAATCACTAAATACGGCGTCAATCTGTTAAAACAACACTATGCTTTTGACCCCTACTTCGCTCCTGTAAAAAATGTAAACAAGATCTATCAAAAATTTTTCCGGAGCTGTATATACGCCAAAACAAGACTACTCCTGGTGGCCGAGGAAGATAAAAAGATCATCGGCTATGCTCTTGGCGAAATAAGCTCAAGACCGCCGGTTTTCAAAATTAGAAAAACTGGATTTATAAGTGACATATTCGTAGAAAAAAATTCCAGAAAAAACGGCATTGCCAAACAATTTTTAGCGGAATTAAAAAAATGGTTTAAAAACAAAAAACTAAAACACATCGAATTAACCGTGCATGTAAAAAATGAGGTTGGCAAAAAGGCCTGGAATAACTACGGGTTACGGGACTCAATAATCAAGAAAAGAGTGGATATAGAAAAATTCAATATAAGATAATACCGAACAACCAATTCATAATTGAATCAATTATTCCAAAGTTGTGAGAAAAATACTAATCATTTCGCTATTAATCATCTTAATACCAGTAATCCTACTTACTCTTTATATTCTGAAAATAAACAGTGAAAGACCATGTGTGGAGGCGGCATACTGGAAGGCATATGATGACACAGCCGTCCCCAAACTGAATAAAGAAATGTATAATAAATATCTTAGTGAGTGTCAAAACAAAAAATAATTTATCGGTTCATTCATCTTAATTAACCATTATGGCACCTAAAATCCCTAACTTTTTTGAAGGGAGGACGGAACCTTGGCGTTTCGAGGATGTTTTGACTTTTATCCGCGATCATTTTGAGGTAAAGGAAAAATTTGCGTTCCGTATTGGGACCAGGTCCAACAATCCCAATGAGCATCAGGCTGCTGGTCAAATTCTGGCCTATTCCCAATTGATGGATTATACTTTTAATCAGGTCAAGGCATTATTTTCAGAGCATGATCATTTTGCCATTGCTATGCCAGAAACCAAACAAGGGACTAATATTTTGGTACTAAACGAATTATTCGCCGACTTGTTGCAAAAAGGTTACGCCTTCAACGCCAAAATAAATGATTTTCCGGAACTGTTTGATATTCCAAAAGACGTACTAATCATAAAAAACAGAAAATAGAACAATAAATTTTAACCTGTTAGTATATGTTAAAAAAAATAATTCTCAGCCTCGTAGTGGTAGTCGCCATCGTTCTCATCTTCCGTTATTTACCCCAAAACCAATCCATCATCTCTCCGGAAACTACTCCGGGACAAAAGTATGTGGACACCGACAGTAATTTTTCCTATACCTGCCCGACTGATTGGTCTTTGTTAACCAATCTCAACTATGATGGTCAAGTAAAAACAAGTGAATGTACTAAAATATATTCCGGACAAATTTCTTTTGACGACGGCGCCTCCATAGTTATTGGCTTTGTTCCCCAAACTGTGGCTGATACTGTCCAAGTGGCGGGGGAAAATTTTTCAGATATCATCTTGAACGATGTCAAAGGACAAGAAAACGTCCAGGTTTATTCCAATAACAATTTTGTCGGTTGGTACTCACTAAAAAATCCGCAACACACATTCCAGCTAATTGCTCGCCTCCCGGCAACCGGTGGCTATTATGAAATCCAGGCCCTGGCTATGGGTGACACCAAAACCGACCAAGAGTATAAACAAATGATCGATGCTATTGTCGCCACCTTCCAATCAGAAAAATAAGAACAGACCAATTGACAACAAAACACCCGGTACGTACCGGGTGTTGTCTTTTGTTTGATTAGTAGATATTCATCTGAATCCTCTGAACACCAAAGTCTTTGGCTTCTTTATAAGTCGGCATCCAGATATCAATACGCCCGTAACCATACTTTTTGTTCATACGGTCACGCACCACAAAAGTTTGATTAGTATAAAGGTCGGGCAAACTTACTTGTGTGTGTAAAGGTAAAAAGTTGGCAGCGATGGTATCAGCCACCCCGTTGGCCTCGTAAGCAGCACACAAATCATAGCCACTGGCCGGAATACAAGGCGTATCATCAGTTTGAGCCGGGTCAGAAGAATAAGCAGTGGCAATCACCCAAATAGTCCTTACCGGCTTCTTTTCGCCAGAACGAGGGAACATTGGCTGAACCGCTTCTGTAATCTGGGCATTATCAATCAAGGGGGCAAAAAGGTAGGCCTGAGGTTCAACCGCTTGAGCAGACACTACTCTTGGCACCATCATATCCACGACAAAAGCCAAAATTATAGCCAAACCCATGGCATTTTCCAACAATTCTCTTTTCTTGATTTTCCGACCGAATATTTTCATACTGTCTTGTTCTTGGTCCGGTTGCCCAGGCTCGATTAAGACTAATAAAAAAGTATACCCTAGGTTTACCTGGGTATACTTAAATCTTATAGAACGAACGGAGTGTATCACATTATCTCCTTCTTGTCAAGTATGATATAATATATTAAACTTACATTTCTAGTATTTTTTGGCTAAATCTAGCGCAATATGACCAACAAAGACAAGAGCCGTTCTTATGGTTATGCTAACCCTGACAATAAACATCGGGGATCTAAACACGGTCAAATCATTAAAGAAAAGTGGGGCAAGGCAAAACAGCAAAACTGGTATTCTTGGGTAATTTTACCGATAAAAATCATCCTTTTCGTCCTCAAATACTTTGTCCTGGTTCTAGCCTTTTTTTGGGAAAAAAAGCCAAAATTAAAAGAAAGGACAAAAAAACAGCTAAAACGACAAATCCTGCTTTCTGGTCTGGTCGCTTTGGTTTTTACCTTCCTTTTTGGCTCAATTGTCGTAGCTTGGGTAAGCCGGGACCTGCCTGACCCTGACCGTCTTACTGACCGCCAGGTGGCCCAAAGTACTAAAATATATGACCGGACCGGCCAGCACATCCTTTATGAAGTATATGCCCAAGAAAAAAGAACTCTGGTGGAATTAGAGGAAGTACCAAAGGATTTAATTAATGGAGTCATTGCCACGGAAGACACCAAATTCTATGAACACAAAGGGGTGCGGCCATTAAGCATTGTCCGAGCCATGGTTGTCGGCATTTTCACCAGCAAACGTATTGGCGGTACTTCAACCATTACCCAACAACTAGTTCGTAACGCCATCCTTACTAATGAAAGAAAAATAAGCCGAAAAATAAAAGAGATTGTGCTGTCTTTGCGTCTGGAACAAAAATATACTAAGGAACAAATATTAAAAATATACTTCAACGAAATTCCTTACGGTTCTGTCAACTACGGAGTAGAAGCGGCGTCCCAGGCCTACTTTGGAAAACATGTTTCAGACTTAACCCTGTCCGAATCAGCCATCTTAGCCGGATTACCCAAAGGTCCATCCATATATCTCCATGATCTGGTCGCTCTAAAAAATCGTCGCGACTTTGTTTTGGAAAGAATGTTTGAAGAAGGATACTTGTCCCGCGAAGAGGCGGACAATGCTCAGGCCGAATCAATAAACATAAAAAACAATTTAACCAATATCCAAGCCCCGCACTTTGTCCTTTATGTAAAAAAACAATTAATCGACCTATACGGAGAACAGGCCGTTGATACTGGTGGGCTAAAAGTCATTACCAGCCTCGACTGGGACAAACAACAAGCCGCTGAAACGGCCATCAAAAACAACGAAGAAAAACTTTTAGAAGCTCAGGCCAACAATACGGCCCTAGTTTCTCTCAACCCCAAAACTGGAGAAATTCTGGCCATGGTCGGGTCACGTGATTTTTTTAATGATGAAATAAATGGCCAGTTTAATGTCGCCACTTTAGGTAAACGTCAACCCGGTTCTTCCTTCAAGCCAATTATCTATACCGCTGCTTTTGAACTTGGCTACACTCCGGAAACAATCCTGTTTGATGTCATTACTGATTTCGCTGTTTCAGGCAAGCCCTACCGTCCTCTTAATTATGATTTGACTGAGCGCGGGCCAGTTACGATGCGCCAAGCCTTACAAGGCTCACTCAATATTCCGGCAGTGAAAACCATGTACTTGGTGGGTACTGGGCAGGCAGTAAAATTTGCTGAACGTCTCGGCTACACCACTCTCAAGGCTGAATCGGCTGGACTGTCTTTGGTCTTGGGTGGTGGTGAGGTCAATCTTTTGGAACACACCAGCGCCTATGCCACCCTAGCCAACAATGGCACCAAACACAAGCCGGTGAGTATTCTCCGCGTTGAAGACGCCGAGGGAGAAAAAATATATGAATGGAAAACAGAAAAAGGAGAACCAGTTCTTAAACCGGAAATAACCAGCCTCGTCTCTAATGTATTAAGCGATGACGCGGCCCGGGCCTATGTTTTTGGAACCAACAGCTCCTTAACCCTCCCCGGCCGTCCGGTGGCGGCCAAAACCGGTACCACAAACAACTATGTTGATGCCTGGACCATGGGCTACACCCCCTCCCTGGTTACTGGAGTTTGGGCAGGCAACACCAATAACACTCCTATGAAACAAGGATATGGCGGCAGTCGGGTAGCTGGAGAGATCTGGAATGAATACATGCGTTTGGCCCTTGCCAACAGTCCAATTGAGAACTTTCCATTACCACCACCTAATACCGCGGAAAAGCCTGTTTTGCGCGGTTCTACGGGCGGTTCTGTCACCTTGTTGGTAGACAAGGTTACAGGAAAAATTGCCACCAGCTCTACTCCGGAAAAATATATTGAAACCAGAACCTATGTGCCTGCTCACTGCATTTTGCATTATGTAAAAAAAGACGATCCTCTCGGACCAATCCCCGAACACCCGGAAGATGATCCTCAATACCTAATTTGGGAAGCCGCCATCCAAGATTGGGCCAATCGCCAAAAAGCCAAAGATCCAAACTGGAGTATTATCTTTTCTGACCCCCCTTCAGACTTTGACGACTCGCATTCTTTGGAACTCATTCCTACTTTAGAAATTGTTTTCCCTAAAGAAAACGAGATCTTCACCACCAGACAAATAGACACCGACATCCGGGTGAGTGCACCGCGGGGAATAAACAAAGTCAGTTATGAAATTGACAATCTCCCCGCTGGAATAATCAAAGAACATCCTTTCAACCTAAACAAATACATCAAATGGCTAGAAAATGGAACTCACATCCTTCGGGTCATTGCCGAAGATGATGTTGGTAATCTAATAGAAAAAGAGGTTCTCTTTAAATTACAGGCCGAGACAGAATTACCCGGTGTCAGTTGGAGCAAAGACGAACAAACCACGTCCTCTTTTCCCACCACTCTTTTTCTCAACCCTTTCCGTTTATCAGAAATAAAAGAAATAAAAATCTATCTCTACCAGAACAACGAAAAAAATCTTTACATTTCCATCACCGACTTCGCCAATTTAATTGACTTCAAAATTCCGGTAAAAATTAATTCGCTTCCGCCTGGTGACTGGAAACTAGAAGCTGAAGCCATTTCCATCACCGATCAAATCTCGGCCGCTTCTCAAACCAAATTACGAGTGGAATAGGGGGCAATAACACTAAAAACATTTACAGAAAATACTGGTGTGATACAATTCTCACGGTTCTTTCAGTTCTTTCAATTGCGCGGAGGAAGAAATGGTCTATCTCACTATCCTCATCCTTTTGGTCGGCTGCACTCAATTTGTTCTGGGTTTCATCATTCTGGCTATCGCCAAAAAGGAGCAGGCATTTTCCATCATCGGAGCCAATGGCTCCTACCGCCCGTTGTGGCATGGACGGTTCATTCTGGGTTTGGTGCTCAGTACACCCTGGGTCTGGAAACAGATCTTTCTCGCCCTGACTAAGAGGGCATACCTGTCCACAAGAATCGCCCCCAACAAAGACAAGGGTTGGGACAAAGCCAGCAACCTTAATCTGGCGAGACAAAGACAGAAGTATGTCGAGACCACCGGCACCCCTGTCCTCAACCCCAACCAGGGGGGACAATTCCTTTCCTGGCTCTGGAATGGCACGGGCTATCTCTACTTCTGGTTCTTCATCCTGACTCTCATGCGCCTACGCCAAAAAGCTTTTGTGTACTTCACAGAAGACTTGGCTGGTTCGGCCGGGGTGAACCGCGAACTGGAATTTGCCCAACGCTACCAGATGACCATCCTACCATTTGAGGACCCGCCCTAATCCCCCCAAGACCTCCTTCCTCCCGCCTTACCCCCTTTTTTAAAACAAAAAAACCACCCTTTAAACAGGTGGCTTTTGTTTATTTTATCTTATGGCCTATTGCCTAATGGGCATGACAATGTACAAAAAGCTGTCCCCGTCTTTTTGAGACTTAAACAAACAGGGTGAATCACCGCTGTTTACCATAAAGCCAACCCGATCATCATCCATATTTTGCAATCCATCCAACACATAGCGATGGTTTAATAAAATGGAATTTTCTTCACCCGTAATATCAGCATCAATCTCCGAAGCATGCTCCCCGGTTTGAGTATTTGTAGAAGAGATATTCAACGTACCCTGACCAGCATTAATATCAAAAGAAACAGCGTTTACACCGGTCGTGGTAAACAGACTCGCGGCTTTTATTTTCTTAACCACCTCCTCCAACGAAAGAATAGCGGTGGTCTTAAATTTATCAGGAATAATCTGAGAATATTCCGGATACTTACCATCAATGAGCCGGGAGGTCATTTCAAAATCATCATAGCGAAGCGCTAGCTGATTATCGCTCACCCACAATCTGGCCTGGGATTCACCTTGTTTACCATTCCCCAATCCCAAAAGACGAATCATCTCGTAAACGGCCCGAGCCGGAAGAATACAACGCACCTCATCTTTTCCCTGCGCCACTTCCAACTTCTTTTCGGCCAAACGATAGGAATCAGTGGCAGCAAGGATGAGTCCGGGGAAGCGGTCAGTAAAGAAACCAAGATAGACCCCGGCCAATTCTGGCCTAATCTCATTTTTGGCCACCGCCATAACCACCTGACTCAAACCTTTTTTCAAATCATCAACTTTAATTGCATAAGCATGATTTTCTTCTACTTCTGGCACAACCGGATATTCATCCGCCGGCATCCCCTTTATTTTGGTAGACGATGTCCCACAATTTATTTTTAATTCATTACCCTCTAACTCCAACTCCACCTGTTCTTCTGGCAACAAATGAACAAAATCGGTTAAGGTTTTGGCAGGAATGGTAAATGTCCCGGTTCGTTCCACCTTGGCCCGAAGATTAGCCCGAATCGCCACCTCCAAATTTGTGGCTGATAATCTTACTCCGGATTCTTCGGCTTTAATATATATATTTAACAAGATGGGGAGGTTGGCTTGTTTGCTTGCTACTCCACTCACCAAGTCCAAGGTATATGACAAGTTTTCCTTTGTGCATATAAATCTCATATTCTTGCTTTATATTTAATATATTAAATTAATAATAGTAATAGAGAAGTGGATAGAGGGGAAAAGTGGAGAATTAGGCTAGATTTAGATTAAAAAGAGTTAACAGGGAAAAGGGGATGAAAGTGGGGCGCTGGGGAAAAAGACAGTTTTGTTTTAAAAGGTGTTGATAAGTGGTTCTAGATATAAACAAGTATATTACATTTTTCAGAGGCTTAATCAACAACTTATCAGACCTGGAACAAAGGATAATCACAGATTATTAACATACAGTCTTTGTTTGATGGAATCAATCTCTTGTTTTAACTTAGGATCGTTTTCAATTTCTACTCCAATTTTAGTGTGAGCGTGCATGGCGGTGGTGTGATCGCGCCCACCCAATTCTTGGCCGATGGCCGGATAGGACATTTTTAAGTCTTCTCTTAATAAATACATAATAATTTGACGGGGCATAGCCAATCTTTTTTCTCGGCTTTTACCGATGATATCATCAATTTGGACACCGTAGAACTCAGAGATTATATTGATAATATCTTTGGCTGTGATGGAGCGTTTCATAGCCTGGCTCTCCAGGGTGGACAAGATAGAACGAACGCTTTCCTTGCTCGGAGGTGTGTTTTTTAATTGATGGATGGCGATTACTTTGTTTAATGCCCCCTCTAATTCGCGGATATTGCTTTGGACGCTGGTGGCGATCATTTGAACCACATCAATGGCCAGAGGAAACTTTTTTTCTTGACACTTAGCCTGAAGGATGGCCACTCTTGTTTCCAAATCAGGTGAAGAAATGTCAGCTATCATTCCCCACTCAAATCGGCTTCTTAGTCGATCTTCTAAGGCCGGAATAGCCTTGGGCGGACGATCAGACGTCATCACTACTTGTTTTCCTTGTTGGTGGAGCTCGTTAAAGGTATGAAAGAATTCTTCTTGAGTTTGTTCTTTTCCGCCAATAAACTGGATATCATCGATTAAAAGTAGATCGGTGTTTCGATACCGATCCTTAAACTCCTTCCCTCGACCTTCTTTGATTGCAGCTACAAATTCATTGGTAAATTTTTCAGAACTGACGTAAACGATTTTCGTATTTGGATTGGTCTCTAACATGGCATTGCCAATGGCCTGAAGCAGGTGGGTTTTGCCCAGACCCACTCCGCCATAGATGAAAAGAGGGTTGTAGGCCTCCCCAGGTTTAGAAACAACAGCTTGGGCCGCAGCATGAGCCAATTCATTGCCTTTACCAACAATGAAAGTACTGAAAATATATTTGGGGCTGAGGCCAAAACGGGTGGCGAGAGTTTTCTGTTGTTCAGAATAGATTGGGGTGGCGGCAGTAGAAACGGTTGGTTGAGGAGAAAGAGAGCACTCGTGTTCTTCGATATTTTTAATATTCTCCACTCGGTAATCTACCCGTTTTATTGGCTTGTTGGTCACCCTTTCCAGGCTTTTTACAATGTCTTGGTGATATTTTTTTTCTAACCAACTCTTGGTAAAAGCATTAGGTACGCAAATGGTGGCCTGGCCGCTTTCTAAACTAGCCACACCTGTACTTTTAAACCAAGTGGTAAAATTGGCCTTAGAAAGGGCTAATTCAAATTCCGCCAGAACAGCTTGCCAGATCTCATGATTGGTCATAATAAAAGGGAAAAATTAAGTTCAGGCCTATTCTATCATAATTATCAGAAAGAAAAAACGCATATTTTAGCTAAGAACTGAATAATTTGGGGACAAACTGTGGATGGTGGGGATAAGGTTAGCCATTCTTTCGGGTTTTGGTATAATTTTTGACAAAAGTTTGTTTTTTTGGTATAATTTTTTGTGTAAAATAAGCCATTTTTTTAAAAAAGACAGGTATGTTTTTCAAAAACAAACCATTAGCCCTGTTGATAAGTATCGGGGCCTTGTCAGTGATAATTCTGACATCTATATTTTGGGCTCTACTTAGCCAAAATTGGGAAAAAATCTCCCAAGGTATTTGGCATCAGGATACGACAGAGGAAGAGGCAGAGGAGAAAGCAAAGTTAGTGTTTACTAGTAATAAGGCCATAAAGATTGGAGAAATTTTTACCATCATCATTAATCCTGCGGCTATAGAAGACGCCAAAGAGGTAAAAATTTATATTGATGGTGAACTAATTACCACTTGTACAGAAAAAGATGAGATTTGTCAGGCCAAGTCCGGTCCATATGAAAAAGAGGATGTTGGTGACCACAATTTTTCTGTTTCAGTATTTGATGACAAGGGTGTTATCTCTGGTGAACGAGGTGAATTTGAGGTTTTGGATGAGGAGAGCGCAGTAGAGACAGAAGAGTCTGGTACCCAGGAAACTTCTAAGACCACGACCACCTCCGGTACGACTACTCAAAAAACAAGTCCGACTGTTCCTAAAGCAACAGACACTACCACTAAAACTCAACCTTTGCCTGAATATGAAAAGATAATTACTTCTGGTTCAGAAGTGGAAGTGGGAGAGTTGTTTACTACTACCATCTACGCAAAAGACAAAGTGGCTTTGAGTAAGATTCAGGTGATTTATGGAGGCAAGGTGTTTCATACTTGTGTGAAGTCCTTGGTTTGTGGCGCGGTTTTCGGGCCAATGACAGTGGGTCAAATTGGTACGGTAAGTTATAAATATATTTTAACCGCGGAGAATGGCGAAAAGCTGACAGTGAATAGCAGTTTCCAAGTTGTCCCTGAACAGACCCAAACCTATAACGCTCCAAAAGTCTCTGTTAGTCCGAATAAACAAGTGATTGGTGCGACAGAGCAGGTGCTATTGACCGCCAAAGTAAACAGTGGGAGCGAGGAATTTAGCTATGTGGAGATTATTGTCAACAAAAAATTAGTGAAGAGCTGTTCTTCATTAGAATGTGTTTATCTTGGTGGCCCTTATACTGAATACGCTGGTAGTCAGATAAATTATGCAGCCACTGCCTACTTCAAAAGTGGCACTTGGTTGACCACGGGTTATTCAACAGTAGCAGTCAACCCCCTTCCAAGCGGTGACAACAATCCACCACCGACTCCAGCCCAGCCAGAATATGTAGAGCCAACTATTTCTGTTGTCCCTGACAAGGTCTATGTCCAAGAATCAGATACAGTTACTTTCTTGGCCACCGGAACTGCCGGGAGCAAAGAGTTTCATCACATCAACATCTATATTAACGGACCAGTGGTCAAAACTTGTGACACCCTAAGTTGTTATTATATTGGTGGTCCCTATCCGGCTTTTGCTGGTTCAGAGATAGAATATAAAGCAGCCATTTTCTTTACTGATGGTAGTTATAAGGTGACGACTCCGGTTATGCTGTCGATTAAAGCGGTTCCTAAGGATCCAACCATTAGTGTACACTTTGATCCCGTGCAAAAAAGTAATCTATACATGGGGAATGAAGTGGTGACTTTTACGACAACGGTTAATCCGGAAGACAAACAACTGATGCGGACTTATGTGTATATTAATGGTCTGGTAGCTAGTGTCTGTCATCAGCAGGAAGTTTGTGCTTATTCCAGCGTAGCGAACATGCTTAGGACGAATTTCCCTGGCACATTTAAGGGTGATGAATCCTATACTTATTATGGCAAGGCTTATTTTTCAGATGGAAGTTTCATCCAGTCTGGAAATCAGTCAGTGACAATCATGTTGCCGGTGTAAACTTGACAAAAGTTGCGGGAAATAATAAACTGAGGGACATCAATAATTATTTGTATGCCCAAAAGAACATATCAGCCAAAAAAGAGAAAAAGAGCCAAGGCCCATGGTTTTCGTAAACGAATGAAAAGTAAAACCGGTCGTCGAGTCTTAAAGACCCGCCGGGCCAAAGGCCGAAAGAAATTGACGGTCAGTGATGAACGCAAAGGCAAGCGAACCAGAAAAACAAGATAAATCAAAGAGTCTCGCCAAAGCGAGGCTCTTTTTGTTATACTTAGGGAGATTAATAAACATTATGCTACCCAAAGAAAACCGTCTGACGCGCATGAAAGACTATGCTATTTTATTTGAAGCTGGGCAGTATTTGCCGCAGAAAAATTTTAGTTTAAAATATTGGCGTCTAGAACCAGACAAGTATCCGCGGCGCAAGTATTCAATCAAAGATTTAAGGATTGGTTTTTTGGTTAGCAAAAAAATAGATAAACGAGCGGTGGTAAGAAACCGTTTAAAAAGGCAAATGCGGGAAGTGGTTCGTCTATTGTTACAAGAAAAAAAGGTGGTTGGGGGTTATCATCTCGCTTTTATCGCCCAAGCCGGATCAGCGAAATTGGAGTATACAGATATAGAAAAACAAATGGTGGCCCTTTTACAACGGGCCAAGATCATATGAGGTTCAACCCGATCAAGATTCTTCAGTTTTTTATTCTATGTTTGATTTGGTTATATCAAAAAACAATTTCTCCAGATCATGGTTGGTTTCGGAGTAGGTTCCCCCATGGTTATTGCCGCTTTTATCCTTCTTGTAGCCAATATGCCAAGGAAGTGATTGTCAAAAGAGGCTTGTTAGTTGGAAGCCTCAAGGCAGGGTATAGAATTTTACGCTGCAATCCCTGGAGTAAGGGGGGGGTGGACCTGCCGCATTAATCAACCTCAACGGTTTTGTGGCGACTTTTAAAACCATGAACGATTCTGATTCGTGAAATTGGAATTTGGAGGTGGCGACTTAAAAATTGGAGCAATTCTTTGTTAGCTTCTCCTTCGGCCGGAGGGGCTTTTATTTTTATCCGCCAGACACCACCGTCGTTTATTTCTAGCAAAGACGATTCTTTGGCCCGAGGTGTGACCCAGACCTTGATTCGATGCATATGCTTAGTAAATGTTTTTTGTTTTCGTAATAATGGCGTGGTGGATACGGCCGTTGGAGGCCAGGAGAGTGTTGTCTCCGACTTGCCAGTGTTTTCCTTGAAAATTTGTTACTCGCCCACCCGCTTCGCGGATAAGGATGACACCGGCAGCGACATCCCAAGAATTAACATTGGATAATAGACAGGCGTCTGCTTTGCCGCTGGCCACAGCCGCCAATTCAATACCAGCAGAAGATAAGATGCGCCAGCGCCCAGCGCCCAGATTAAATTTTTTTAACAGACACTTAAATCGTTTTTTTCCGGCTGGGGAATGTCCGCGGCAGATCAGCATTAGGGCAGCCTTTATTTCTTTGGTCTTGGAAACAGAAATTCTTTTACCATTTAAAAATCCTCCGCGTCCTTTTTCAGCGTAATAAATTTCGTCGGTTAAGGGTAGGCCGATGGCCCCTAGGAATATTCCCGATTTATTCTCCAAGCCCAGACAGGTGGCAAACAAAGGTAATCCGTAGGCAAAATTGGTGGTGCCGTCAAGAGGGTCCAGGTGCCAGCGTCGGGATCCGGGTCGATCAATAAACTCCGCTTCTTCGCTGACGATGTCGTCATCAGGGAAAGAGGCTAAAAGTTTTTTGGTAATGAACTGGTTGACCTCGATGTCCGTGGGCGTGACAATTTCCTTGTGAGATTTAAAAGAAATGCTGCGGGCGGCATTTTCAGAAAATCTTTTTTTTAATAACTTATTAGTTTGACGGAGCAGGTTGAGACAGGCTTTTAATTCTGGAGATATCATAGAAAAAATAGTGTGGCCGTAGTATAACTGATTTTTGGGTTAAATAAAACACCCTCAAATGAGGGTGTGGGTGGTACAGAGAGTACTTATTGACTGATGAGTTGTTTCTTCAGCCAGTCCATTACCTTACGATTCTGTAAGGTGGAGGCGATTACACTTTTTACTTCGGTTCGTTTCAGTCGTTCCAGATATTCGGGGTTATCTTTATAGATTTCTTCCATGCCCTTTATTTCTTTTTCCAATTCCTCTTTGGGCACATCCAGATTGTTTTCTTCGGCTATTTGGCGGGAGAGCAGGGCGGCACGAGCGCGTTTTTCCGCTTGCGTCCGGAAGTCCTCATACATTTGTTCGGGGGTTTTTTTCAAATCACGTAGATAGTCAGTAATATCCACGCCATGTTTGTCTAAGTCGGTTTTTAATTCGTAATACATTTTTTGTCTTTCCGCATCGATCAAGACATCTGGTAGATCGTTGAACTCTGTTTTTTCAATCAATTGGTCCAGGATTTCCGCTTCCAATTTTTGTTCACTGCGCAGGTTTGCTTCTTCTTGCAGATTATTACGTACTAGCTCTTGAAGCTTGGTCACACTCTCTTGCCCAAGTTTTTTAGCCAGATCTTCGTTTAGTTCAGGGAGCTGGCGTTCGAAAACACTTTTTACTTTTACTTTAAAGTCCACCTTTTTTCCAGCCAGGTTTTTTTGATAGTGGGTAGGAGGAAAATCAAGGCTGAATTCCTTTTCTTCGTTGGCAGAAAGGCCTTTGACTTGGTCATTGAAGCCAGGAATATAATGGTTTTCGCTGAGATAGACCTGGTAGTCCTTGGCTTGTCCGCCATCCACCGGGACTTTGTCGATAAACATATCCATGTCAATTACCAGTTTGTCGGTTGATTCCGCCGGACCAGCTTTCAAGATTTCTTGGGCCCGCATCCCGCGTAGAGCACTAATGGTTTCCTCCACATCTTTTTCCCCAATAGTTTTTACTGTTTTTTCCACTTTAATCTTTTTTAGATCGGGGAGCTTTATTTGAGGGAGGGTGGCGACAGTGGCCGTGTAAACCAGATCATTGCCAGGAGCGATCTTGTCTACCTTAATCTGAGGCATGCCAATGGTTTCCAGTTTTTCTTTTTGAACAGATTCATAAAAAGAGGATTGCACAATATCTTCTAAAGCTTCGTTAAGGATGGCCATTTCACCGGCCGCCTGTTTGATTTTTTCCAAAGGGGCCTTTCCAGGACGGAATCCTTTAATGGTCATGGTTTGAGATAAACGAGAAGCGGCTTTGTCCAAAAACGGTTCGTAATCAGCTGGAGAAACAGTAATAGTGAGTTGAATTTGGGATTTAGGAAGAGTCTTAATCTCGGTTTTCATAGAAAATAAATGTTAAAAGTGCTGCTATATTGCCCTATTAAGAGAAAAAAGTCAAGTATTATGATATAATAACCACATGAAAAAAGCAGTTGTAAACAGCAGAGGTTTTGCGTTATTAGAAGTAGTGATAGCAATTGCGGTTTTTGTAATTTTTGCCGCCGGGATCTATGGTGGCCTGCAGTTTGTTTTTAAAATAGTTTATCAGTCGCGGTTGCGAGTGGTGGAAACAGGGATTCTCAATGAAGAATTGGAAATAATTCGTAACTTACGTTTTGTTGATGTTGGAATTATTAATGGTAGCCCAAGCGGTGTCTTGACTCACATCGCTACCACGACTCGGAATGGTATTGATTTTACATTGACTCGCACTGTCCGCAATATTGACGATGAATTTGACGGTGTAATCGGTGGGGTTCCGAATGATATAGCTCCGGCTGATTATAAATTGGTAGAGGTAGCCGTAATTTGTGATACTTGTGGTCAAAAGCAGTCCTTGATTGCCACCACTTTTGTTTCCCCGAAAAATTTGGAAGGGAGCCTGGATCATGGCGCCTTGTTTATCAATGTTCTGAATGCCCAGGGACAACCAGTTGGGGGCGCGGATGTGCATGTGGTGGCTACCTCTACTGATCCGGCGATTGATTTATGGGATACGACTGATAACGAAGGAATGTTGCGGCTGGTAGATTTGGGCGAAGGTATCGGAGCCTATCAAGTCAGTGTTTCTAAAGACGGAGATGATTTTACCACTGACCAAACGATTATTCCTTCGGAAGAAAATCCTCATCCCACAAAATTACCTGCCTCAGTAGTGGCCCAGGAGGTGACGGAAATTGGTTTCAATATTGATTTAGTTTCTTCTTTGTTGCTCTCAACCGTTAACAACCTGTGTGTATCTGAATCAAGTGTTCCGGTCAGTTTGATTGGAACCAAATTGTCTGGCACAGAACCGGACATCTATAAAGTTAACGAAATTGTGAATACTGACGGGGGTGGTCTGTATAGTCGGCTGAATTTGATTTGGGACATTTATAGTCTGGACAGTGATAATTACGATTTGTTGGGGACCATTCCGCAATTACCAGTGGCGGTTTTACCAGGAGTGGATCAGCCGGTGCAACTAATTTTGGGACCTAATACCAGCCATTCTTTGTTAGTACATGTGACGGACAGTATTACTGGTCAGGCCGTACCTAATGCCACCGCTGTTTTGTCAGCTATTGGCTATTCTTCTAGTCAATTGACTGGCGTTGGTCACAAGAGCCAGACCGATTGGTCTGGTGGGACAGGACAGCTATTGGCCGAGGATTTAACCAAGTACTGGTCAGATGATGGTCGAGTCGAAGTGATGGCTGATCCCGGGAATATTCAGTTAAGTGAATTGTGGCCTGGTTATGTATCTGGTGGTCAGCTTGAATCTTCGGTTTTTGATTTAGGTACAGAAGCCAACTATGGTTCTTTAATTTGGGAACCTTTGGCTCAGCCAGAAGCTGTGGGAACAGATGCGGTCCGTTGGCAGGTGGCTACGGCCACATCCACGATCCCGGAGTTTTGGAATTATCTGGGTCCTGATGGCACTGGATCTACTTATTACGATTCCACTAACAATATTATTTCGGAAATTCACGACGGTGATCAATACTTTCGTTATAAATTATTTTTATCCACCGCTTCCACGACCTACACCCCCACTATATCTAGTCTGGCCCTAACTTATACTAATGCCTGCACACCCCCGGGCCAGGCCTATTTCGGTAATTTGAGCAACCAGGAGTATTCTTTGATAGTGACTGGCGTTGGCTATTCTGAATATGCTACGACCGTCACCGTGGAAGGGAATACTTTATTGTCAGTAAATCTTACCCCAGCCTAATATGAGGAAAAGATCACAATTGGGGTTCTCTCTTTTAGAGGTAATTATTGTTATTGCGATTGTTTCTTTATTGGTTTCCGGTTTGACTGCATTGGTAATTTATTCTTTTCGTTATAATGCCGTTATCTGGGAGCAACTAAAGACCCAAAACGAGGGTCGGCAGGCTCTGCAAAAAGTGGTTGACATCGTTCGTCGGGCGGAAAGTTCTAATATTGGTTCTTTTGCTTTGGAATCAGCCTCCTCAACTACCCTGGTCCTTTATGCTAATGTGGATGGTGATGCTTATCGAGAACGCGTCCGTTTTTATTTAGCTGGTACAGATTTTAAAATGGGAGTGATCAAACCTAGTGGTACCCCTCTGGCGTATGAGGGAGAAGAAACAGAGAAGATTTTAGCGAGTGATGTGGTTAATTTAACCAAAGATGAACCAGTTTTTCTATATTATGATGAAGATTACACTGGTAGTGAAGGCGCCCTGATTGAACCGATTGAGGCGGCGAATGTGCGGTCAGTGCGTTTGCATCTAGAACTAGAAAAAGATCCGACCGAAACACCAGTTCCTTTGCAAGTGGAGACTCTCGTACAGATTAGAAATCTTAAACAAACCTGATATGTGTTGGTTGGTGTCTAATAAGAAAAATCGAGGCAACATTTTGGTCATGGCTTTGGTTTTTGGAACGGTCGCCTTTACTATGATTACCCTGGGTATTACTAGTTATGCCTTGTTTGAAAGCAAGGCTTCCAACCGGAAATATGATCGAGACATCGCCTTTCATATCGCCGAAGCAGGTATCAACTATTATCGTTGGCATTTGGCCCACAACCCCACTGATTATTATGATGGCCAGGGGGAAGAATCAGCCGGGCCGTATGAACATGAGTATTTAGACAAAGACGGGAATTTGATTGGGTATTTTTCTTTAGATATTGATCCGCCTTTGTCAGGGAGTACGGTAGTAGTGGTTCGTTCTACAGGTTGGACTGTGGTTAATCCCTCGACTACTCGCACTATCCAAGTACGAGTGGGATTCCCGTCTTGGGCGGATTACACTTTTTTGTCTAATGCCAACATGAATTTTAGTTATACCACAGAAGTACACGGCACAGTTCATTCCAACGGTGGTATCCGCTTTGATGGGACGACTGACTCTTGGGTAAAGAGCGCTAAGGATCGTTATCAGTATTTAACCCAGTGGCATGACGGGGTGTGGGGAGGCGGTGGACCTAAATCTTTTTGGGTCTATCCAGTGCCGGCTATTGATTTTGACTTGGTGAGTGGGGACATGTCTAAGATAATGGAGGCGGCGGATGAGGATGGTGGTTTGCATCTGTATACTTCGGGAAAAGAAGGCTGGCATCTGGTATTTGCCGAAGATGGTACTTATGATCTGTATGTGGTGAACAACCGAGATTGTTATAACGGCCAGGGGGAAAAGCATGGAAAATGGTGGGTTTATGATCAAAATTGTTTTGACATCAAAACCGAGGATTTTGTTTCCACTGATAATTTACCGGCCAATGGTATGATTTTTAGCGATGACCACGTCTGGGTTGAGGGGGTGGTGGACGGACGAATAACCATTGCGGCCGGCCGGTTTCCGGTTCAAGAGGAAACTTACATGACGATTATTGTGAATAACAACCTGACTTACAAGGAAAAAGCAGCGGATGATGTAATTGGTCTGATGGCCCAGGGCAATGTGATTGTGCCTTACGAGACGCCGGATATTATGGAAATAAATGCTGCTATGCTTTCTCAATACGGAGCAGTGCATCGTCCCTACTACGACGGTGACCTTAAGGACACCCTGACTATTTTTGGTTCGCAGATTTCTTTTGCCGGCGGCGGCTGGAAATATGTGAGCGGTTGGGGGCATGTGATTTCTGGTTACGAAAATACCAACCACAGTTATGATGGTAATCTGAAGTATTATCCGCCCCCGGGTTTTCCGACAGGTAATTCTTATGAATTAATCAGCTGGGAAGAGATTCTTTAGGCTTGGGTAAAGTGAGTTTTCTTGTTATAATGAATACACAATTAACAGTTAATTAGTTATGTCGAAGATACGCAAAGGAGTAATTTTAGCGGCCGGTTTGGGGACGCGTTTTTTGCCGGTCACTAAAGTGTTACCCAAAGAAATGTTGCCGGTTTTGGATAAGCCGGTTCTTCAGTATACGGTAGAAGAATTAGTGGGGAGTGGAATGGAGGAAGTGGTTATTATAATAAATAAGGAAAAAAGACTAATAGAGGATTATTTTAGCCGCAATCCGGAATATGAGGAAACATTAAGAGCCAAAGACAAGTATCATCGGATTGAACACTTGGTGGACTTATTGGGAAAAGTGAAAATCAGCTATGCTTACCAGAATGAAGCTTTGGGGAATGGCCATGCTCTACTAATGGCCAAGGAATTGATTGGCGACGATCCGTTTGTCTGTTCAGAGGGCGATAGTATTATTGATTCGGCTACTCCAGCCATCAAACAACTGTTGCGAGTTTATAAAAAATATCACGCCCCGGTAATTGGGGTGCAGCAATTGAGGAATAAAGAGGACTTGGTTCGGTATGGCAATGTATATGGTCGTCTAGTTGCCCCTCGGACTTACCGGGTAGAGAAATTTGTGGAAAAACCAGCCCTAGAAAATGCTTCTCCGGATCATCTGGTGGTAGGAGGGATGCGTTATGTTTTTACCAAGGAGATCTGGTCAGCGCTAGAACAACAGCAAAAAGGCAAAGATGGTGAGATCTGGATGGCGGATGCGGCTAATGCTCTGGCTCAGAAGGGTGAATTCTACGCTTATATTTATCGAGGTAAGTTTTTAGACACTGGCGATGATGAAAAATTAATGCGAGCCACTAAGCATTTTTACCAAAAACGGGTAAGGAACAGAAAGAAATAATTATCTTATGGCCGGAAGGGGACAAAAAATTTTATTTGGACTGATAATTGTCATGGGTTTATTTTTTGTTGGGTCAGTGGCGCGAGCAATTGACCTGTGTGTTTGTGCCTCTGAAACAACCGAACAAGTTAAGGCCGCCAGTGCTGGAATATTTGAGGAATTAAAGGCAAAACAACAGGCTGATCCGGCCTTTAAGATTGATGAAATAAAGCTGGAGAGTCAGGCGGTGTGTTTGGAGGGAGTAACGGGCGGGGACAAAGCGACGATTTTGGCCGAATGCAACAAACAACTGCACAGTGATAGTGCTTATAGCGCTTATACCTGTGAAGTGGAGCAAAAATACGCCAGTTGCGAAGAGATGGCCATTGCTCATACCAAGGATTTGTCAGCTTGGGCCCAGGTAGAGTGCAGTGACAAATTAGTACCGTACCAAAAATATTCCGGGGACGGAGTTTCGGAACTTATTAGTCCCTGTGATTTTCTTAGTGTCAATTTTAGTTATAAAAATTTGAAAGGTACTACTGTGGGGACAGCCGGTGCAGCTACGAGTACTGGGGCGGCAGCAAGTGGTTTCAATTTTAGTTTTGGTGCGAATGCGAAAAAAATTGATCAATTGGGTTTGGGTGGGAGCCAGAGGAAAATTCAGGTCTTTATCGGGGTGATGATTAAAATCGCTCTTCAATTATTAGGCAGTGTGGCTTTGGTGGTTTTTGTCTATGCCGGGGTATTATGGATGACCGCTGGCGGCAAATCAGATCAACAGGGCAAGGCTTTGAAGATTTTATTAGAATCAGCTTTAGGAATAATTATCGTTTTGGCCAGCTATGTTATTGTCACCTTTGTTTTCGAAGCTTTTAAATAAATGGATTTTTTTAGGAGCGGCCAGTTTGTTTCTGGCCCTGGGTTTTGTTTTGTTTCCTGTTTTTGTGCAAGCCGAAAAGTACTGTGTGTGTTCGGAACTGCCGATTGAGACGGCCAAAGAGAAGCTTTTGGAAAATATTCAAGAAGTGGAACAAATGCAGAAAGAAGGTAAGAGTAATGACGAGGTAAGAGCCGCCCTGATCATCGGGGTGGATATCAAATGGGTGTGCATGCCCAATCTGAACGAGGGAGAAGAAACATCTACTTTGGTAAGTCAATGCAGTTTACGGGCAGCCAGTGACGGGTATACTGGCTATCAATGTTATGTCCGAGAGGGAAGTAAGGAGGCGGGGTGCGGGGGAATAATGCAAAAAGAGGCCCAGGATTTTGTTTACTGGTGGACGGCAGAATGTGAAAGCAGATTAAAGCCCCTGATTACCGATATAGAAGTACCCGGAGGGACGGAGAATCTTTGTGAAAATTTTTCTGTAAATTGGCATGTGGATGGAGGGACGCCAGTGAGTAATGAGGCTGGGGACGCTGGTGGGCCAACGATCATTACTTCTGCTCCGTTTTCTTTGGGAGTAGGAGCGGGTAAATTGAATCAAATCGGCGGTAAAGTGACCTTGCAAGGTCTTTTAGGGAAGATTATAAAGACTATTTTACAATTATTAGGAAGTATTGCTCTAGTCATGTTTGTCTATGCCGGAATCATTTGGATGTTTTCCGGCGGTAGCCCAGATAAGAGAGCTCATGCCCAAAAAATTTTAGTGCAGACCGGTCTAGGGGTGATTGTGGTCCTGTCTAGTTATGTCGTGGTAAATTTTGTCTTTGAAGCTTTCAAAAAATAATAAGACTATGAAAAAAACCAAACAATTATTTTCCCTTCTGGCCGCAGTTGTTTTGTTAATCAGTGGCTTTGGTTGTAAAGGATTGTCAGCCGAAGAACAGGCCGCAATCAAACCAGTAACTTTGAAATACTGGACGATCACCAATGATATCGGCATCTTGGAACAAATGGCAGAAGAATATAAAAAGATGCGGCCGTATGTGACCGTTGATATTCGTAAGGTGGGTTATGAAGAATTTGACACCTTACTTTTGAATGCCTTGGCTGACGATGTGTCGCCGGATATTATCTCGGTAAATGTGAAAGATATCCGTAAATATCTTAATCGACTAGCGGACATGCCAGCCAGTGTCAAAGTAGCAGATGTGCAGATCAAGGGGAAATATGCGAAAGAAACCATCGTGACTCCGATCGAAGTAAAAATGCCGACACCAGCGGCGATTAAGTCTAATTTTATTACTACTGTCTACGAAGACGCCATTGTTAACGGTCAAATTATTGGTCTTCCTCTGTCTGTCGATACTTTAGCTCTGTATTACAATAAAGAACTTTTGGATCAAGCTAACATTCCTGAACCACCCCAGACTTGGGAAGATTTTATGGAAGCAGTCAAGGCGACCACCAAGTTTGACGCTCAGGGAAATGTTGTCCAATCCGGGGTGGCTTTGGGAACAGGGAATAATATTCCTCGGGCTTTTGATCTTTTGTCTTTATTCATGTTGCAGAGTGGGGTGAAAATGACCGAGGGTAATCGGGTGGCCTTTACCGCTGGTTTGGATAAACCACAAGAGAATAATGCTACCTTGGCCGCCTTAAGGTTTTATACAGATTTTGCCCAGCCCACCAAAGAAGTTTATTGTTGGAATGAGTCTAATGAGGACGCTCTTCAGGCTTTTGCTCGAGGTAAACTGACTTTTTACTTTGGTTTCTCTTATGATTACCAGCGGATAAAAGCGCGAGCGCCACAAATGGATGTGGAAATTTTGCCCATACCCCAACTCAATAGTAGCGCGCCGGTAAATATTGCTAATTATTGGGTGGAGACAGTCTCGCGTAAGAGTAAGAACGCTAATGAAGCCTGGGATTTTATCAAGTTCATCACTAGTAAGGAGAATATCAAAAAATATACCGAAGCGGTTAGACAACCCAGCCCAGTCCGTTCTCAGGTGGAAGAGCAACGCCAGGATTTGGTGCTAGCACCGTTTACTGAATATCTCTTGCAATCTAAAAATTGGTATCGGGGTCGGGATTCGGTCGCGGCTGAAAAGGCGATCAAGGATATGTTACATAGTTACCTTCAGCCCTTTGGTGGTACGGATAAGAAAAAATTGGATCGGGATGCCGCTTTAGTGAAATACGCGGCCCAATTAATTCAACAAACCCTATAAATATGCATCCTAAGATATTTTTTGTTGTAGTTTTTCTTACCTTTGGCGTTTTGTTCAGTCTGGCCACTCCATTGTCAGTAGCCGCGGCTGATAAGGATGTTTGTAATTGTGCCTGGATGGAAGGAGCAGAAACAGAACCATTGAACCTGGCTTTCCCATTCGGCAGTAGTGGGAATCTTTCTTTGGGTGGTGATTTTAATGCTCCTTATAGTTATCAAACCGCTGACGATTGTATTAACAGTATAGCCAAGGCCTTTGAGCAAGGGGTTGATGCGGAAAAAATAACTAGCTATAAGTGCATTCAAGGCACTTGTCCGGAGGCGGATTATGACAAATGTGTTAATTCAGATGAGTGTGGCACTTGCCAAATGACCAAAATGAAGCAGGGACAAAAAGTGGCTGCTTCCTGCCAAGAGGATTTTGCCAAAGCCATCGGAACAGTTGATTGCAATGAAGAGGCGAATAAAGAAAAATGTAAATCTATCTGTGCCGCTTTTAACGGTTGCGAATTGCAGGCTGATGGTACGTGTGCGGAAGTGGCCGGAGGAAGTGCTGGCGCTCCAGGGGATGTTCAGTCACAATACTGGCAGAAAAAATATCCCACCCCCGAAGGTTATAAAGGGGCCTTGCCCCCCTGCGCTTTTTCTGGAACCTGCCGGAGTACCAATGATTTGTTGCAGTTATTAGTGAATTTTGCCAACGGTCTTCTGGTAATTATTGGTTCATTTGCTTTTGCCTTTTTTATCTACGGTGGGTTCACAATAATCACTTCTTTTGGCAATCCAGAGAGAACACGGAAAGGTTATCAGATAATTTTAGCTGCGGTTGTAGGGATGGCGATTTCTTTATCTGCTTATATTTTGGTAGAATTTTTATTAGATGCGGTTGGGGTCAGTCCGCTTTATGACTTTAGGAACTATTAATTATAAGTGTATGGAAAAGCGAAGATTTGTTTTACCATTTCTACTGCTAGGGTCATTTTTGTTGTTGCCACTAATCGTCCGGGCAGAAACAGTATCTCCGGTTTGTTTTTATGGGACAGGAAGTGAATCAGGACCAATCGAAGAAGGAGATGTGGCTAAGACAGCGGCTGGTGATTTGGTTTTTGCTCAGAAAGATGATTGTATGGGCTCGGGTGTATTTGGTGTGCTGTGGAATGGATTTTTGGATGGTAAAATAAAAGACGGGTCCGCTTCCCTAATATTCTGCAAAGAACCGAACCAAATGGACGACTGTCTGACTGACCCAACTAAGTGTGATGCTTGTGCTGGCAGCCCTGATTATGTTCGTCTTTTTGTCAAAGAACATATTAATTTGGATTGTCCAGCTGCTTTTGAGAAGACCTTGACCAGCGCCAAATTAACTAGTTGGGATTGCACTGGGGATGAAGCTTCTGATTGTCAAAAATTGTGTAAGACATTGATTGCCAGTAGTAAGGCTTGCGAATGGAAAGAGGGGGCATGTGCCGATACCCCACCAGCTTCAGGGGGGGTTGATGCTGGGACAACACCGGCGGGTGCAGCTTCAGATGTCAGCCAAACCGTGGTGAGCTTGATTAATCCTTTGGGTGGGACAGTGGCCAAACCGACCGGCCTATTGGATATGCGAGTTTTGTTAGGAAAGATAATAGCTTATGCCATGGGGTTGATCGGTTCGGTGACCTTGGTGGTGTTTGTCTATGGCGGCTTTATGTTCATCACGGCTGCTGGTGATGAAGAAAAATTTAAGAAGGGACAGAAAGCGATGGTGAGCGCAGTGATTGGACTGTTTATCATTTTTGCTGCCTATGGTATACTACAGCTCGTGATTCAAGGATTGGGGGCAACCGGCGGAAAGAGTTTGGAGGGAATACAGCTAACTCCGATAGATACCGGGAGTTTAAAAGCAAAATAAAACTAATTATTTAGTTTATTTATCCCTAAACAGAAAGGGGGTGAGAACATGTCTTGGTTAATAAATTTGGCAAAAAATAAGGTAGTGGTAACCGTGGTTCTATCTTTGATATTGGCAACTTTTGTGGCTCCAATGTTGGTGTCCGCAGAGGACGCAACTGGTACGATAAACTTCGGTTTGGTTTATGGCAAGAAAACCGGTTTAGGCAATCAGGATCTGCGCGACATGATTTCCAATATTATCAACGTAGCGTTGAGTATGTTGGGTATCGTCGCCGTTGTGATCGTCTTGGCTGGTGGTTTCAAATGGATGACAGCCGGCGGTAATGAAGATAAGGTTGCCGAAGCGAAGAAATTGATCATTGCTGGAGTAATCGGTTTGGGTATTATTCTAACCGCTTACGCTATCGCCCGGTTCGTACTTGAGCAATTGTATTTGGCCACCACTGGTGAAGATTACGCGACAGAAGAACTCTAATCATTTGCCAGTAGCGATGGCTACTAAAACAGTTTTAGTAACAATCACACCCTGCCCCGTATCATGATCCGGGGCAGGGTACTGCTCATGAGCAGTAAATAGTGGTAAGAAAAAGGAGGGTAGCCAGTATTTATTGTTTTAAACTATGTCCACAAAAAAAATAGCACTACCTTCTTTGTTAGCGGTTGTTTTTTCTTTGTTTTTAGTTTTTGGTTTACCGATGTTGGCTTCGGCTCAGAGTACCGGTCCTTATTTAGGGTTGGAATATGGTAAGGCGACCGGTTTGGGAAGCGAAGATGTGCGTTTTACAGTTGCCCAAATAATCATTGTGGCCTTGGGTTTATTGGGTACGATTTGTACGGTTATCATTCTCTATGCTGGTTTTAGGTGGATGACTTCGGCGGGGAATGAAGACGCCATTGGTTCGGCCAAGAAAACTTTGATAGCGGCAGTTATCGGTTTATTGATTATTTTTGCTGCTTACGCCATTACCCGGTTTGTCATGACTCAGTTGTATAAGGCGACAGTGGGGGATGAATATTATAACTTTGATAATTTTTAAGCTATGAGCAGACTAGGAAAGTTTTTTTTCTTGATTCTAGTTATTACAGTTTTGATTCCAGGTGTGACTTTGGCTCAATATGGCTTGGCCGAGACCGCTGGTGAAGCGGGTTTGACAGCCTATGGTGGTTCGGATCTGCCGACCTTGATTGGTAAAGTTTTGGGAACCGGTCTTTCTTTGGTCGGTGTTTTATTTTTTGGCCTGATGATCTATGGGGGTATTACTTGGATGTTGGCTAAAGGAAGCGCGGAAGAGGAAAAAAAGGCTTTGCAAACGATTATTGCCGCTATTATCGGCATCATCATTGTCCTGTCCTCTTACGCCATCACTAAATTTGTTTTTAGTTCTATTCAAAGTAGTGGCGGACCAAATACCGGCAGTAGCCAAGTGGCGACAGGTTGTGTAGCAAAAGCAACGGCGGCTACAACTATGGGGTCGTTTTGTGCGGCAATTGATGTGGTCGAAGATTGTACTAATTCCGGGTACTGTGAACTGGTGACGAACGATCCGGTAGAGTGTAAGATAAAAGACGCTTATAAGACCAACCCCAACGCCTTTTGTGGTGGTTTAACTGAACAACTTTGTAAGAATAAAGCTAACCATTGTGATTGGAAGTAGAGCAATAATAACAGGAGGATTGATAACTGGATTCTTATTCTTGTTTTTAGTGGTGCCAGCAGAAGCGGCATATAAGGCTACTCAAGCGGAGAGTTTTGCGGCTAAGGCAAACGTGGGAATTGGAGCAGAAGAAATGACAGTTGAACAGGCCGGAGGTAAGGCCGCTAAGCTGGCTCTCGGAATGGTGGGGTTAATTTTCTTTGTTTTGGTATTTTATGGTGGATTTTTGTGGTTTACTGCTCAAGGCAAGGAAGAACAAATAGATAAAGCTCGGGGGACGATTATTGCAGCCAGTATTGGATTAGTGCTCACGGTTTCCTCTTATGCCATCACCAATTTTGTTATGACGCGTCTGGTGGAGGGCCAGAAAGCCGGAGCATTGTCTGGGGAGAGTACTGGAGTGGCCGGAGAAGAAGGAACTGGATGTTGTTTGGAAGCTTATCGGGTTCCTGGTAATCTTCCTATGGAAGGAATAGAAGAGATTCCTTTAATTGGCGACCCGATCGCGGCCGCATCAGAGATTCATCCTATTCATTGGCGGGGATTGATCACTACAGCAGCAGATTGCGAAGAAATCGGGTATAATTGCGATGACCAGGACGAATTGTGTGGTCAGGCTTATTATGAATTTGTGGAAGGGGTGGCCAGTAGCGGTAAATGCGAGGCTGCGGCAGAAATGCAAGAAGAGGATAGTCAGTCTGGCTGGGAATATTTGATCGGGAAAGATTAAATTGACTAATCAAACAAATAATTATGAAGAAATTTGTTTTTATAATAATAATTGTGGGAATAATGGTTTTTAGTTCAGTAACCGCCGCCGGATTGAAGGATGCTGGCACCAAGGCAACGGCTGTTGCTGATAAGGCAGGAGCGACGACTTATAGTAGTGTGGATGTAGTGGTCGGTCAGGCAATTAACGCTGCCTTGAGTATTGTGGGCTTAATTTTTATGATCCTGATGATTTATGCTGGCTATCTTTGGATGACGGCCCGGGGGGAAGAAAGTCAGGTGGAGAAAGCCCAGAAGATAATTATTTCTACCATGATTGGGTTTGTGATTGTGGCCTCGGCCTATGCCATCACCGTACTTGTGGCCAAGCGTTTTCAATCCGGCAGTCAAGAAACGGTTCTTCAAAATGATTGTGAAAAACAAAATCCCGGCTGGAGTTGTGTAGATATCAACACCTGTAATGCCACACACGACAATCCATTTGATGAAGATGAGGAAGATTTAGAAGCCCAACTGAGCGATTGCGAACAGTCACCTGAAATATGTAAGGTGGGGAAATGTATGGCCGGCGACAATGCGACTAAAGATAATATTATTTGTTGTGCTCCCAAGAAATAATTTGTTATGAGAAGGTTTAAGCTCAGTGCCGTTATTCTAGTAATTTTCAGTAGTATCTTGTTAGCCAACCAGGTCTTGGCTTTGGATATTGGCTTTAGTAAAGTAGAAAAAGCAGCGAAGACAGCTGAATATGATAGCGGAACAAATGAGCAGTCTTTAGCCAGAACAGTGGGAGTGGCGGTTAAAGCTGGTCTTTCTATGTTAGGGGTGATATTTCTTGGATTGATGGTCTATGCCGGTTATCTTTGGATGACGGCCCGGGGGGAAGAAAACGATATAGAGAAATCGCAAAAGATAGTGATAACCGCGGTGGTCGGTTTGGTGATAGTGGTTTCAGCCTATGGTATTACAGATTTTGTGGTGCCTCGAATTTTGAGTCGGACAGCTTCTACTGAAGGGACAACAGAGACCGGCGATTTGGGGGTAGATTGTTGTAAAAAATGTGAAAGTGCCTGGTCAGTCACCTGTGATCGATATCAATGGGATAAAAAGCAATGTATTGATGAGGGGGGAGAATATTTAGGGAAAATTGATCCCAAAGAATGTGTGGAACCAAAAGCCGAAGAATAAATTATGTCAATAAAATGGAAAATCGGTTTGTTAGCTAGTTTACTCTTGTTGGTGTGGCTAAGTGTTGAGCCGGCCTTAGCTTTGAATTTTGGTTTGAAAGATACGAAAATGGCTGCTACTGAAGCTGGTTATTCTGGTTCAACTAACGAGACGACCTTTTCTGTTACCATTGGTTATATCATCGCCATTGCCTTGTCATTTGTCGGGGCGATTTTTCTTTTGTTGATGGTTTATGCTGGCTATCTTTGGATGACGGCCCGGGGGGAAGAGGATCAGGTAAAAAAAGCTCAGAAGATAATTACCGGCAGCGTGATTGGAGTGATTCTTACGGTGGGAGCTTACAGTGTTACCACCTTTATTGTCCCTAACATTTTAGAAAGCAGTGAGGAAGTAAATCCCAAGACGCAAGAGGATGAGAGTATGGTAAGTTGCTGCCGACGTTGCTGGGGCGATTGGGTGGTGGCGGATGAAGATGAGGGGGAAGCAGATGAAGCTGGCTGGAAAAAAGGTTGCTTTGACTCCCAATATTACTTAGATGTGGCTTCGGCCGAAGAATGTACGGAGATTTGCGTTAAGGGTGGTTATGATGCAGACAAGTGTGAATATCAGGCCAGTGTGAAAGCATCCATATGTCAGTAATTATGAAAAAAATTTTCAGTTTTGTTTTTCCCCTCTTCTTCTTTTTGTCTTTTTTCATATTGGCCAGTAGTCCGGTGGAGGCGGTTAATTTAGTTGGTCAGGTGAACCAACAAATCGGAGCAGGAGCTAAAGGAGCGGAACTGGAGCAACCAGGAGATCCGCGTCTGACGATTGCCTGGTTGATTTACCTCGCCCTAGCAACCGTCGGATCAGTGTTCATTGTTTTGATTGTTTTTGGGAGCTATTGGTATATCACTTCCCATGGTGAAGAAGAAAGATTGAGCAAGGGGCGAAATACTATTCGAGCCGCGGTAATCGGTCTGGCAGTTATTTTTGTTTCATATTCAATCACTTATTTCATCCTGGAACGGATCTCTAAGGCCGTAGTCGAGGGTGGGGTGGTACCGAAATAACATGAAAAAAAAATTTTCATTCATTATTATTCTCTGTTTAGCTGTTTTTTGTAGCTTAGCCTTTTCGGTTTTAGAAGTCGGAGCGGATTATAAAACGGAATTGCAGACTCAGTTGAAAGCAGCAGCGGGAGAACAGGGGGCCAATCTTGGGCAGGCCCGCGACCCACGGTTGGTAGCTACCTATATAGTACAGATACTTTTAGGGACGATAGGGGTGATTTTTACTGCCTATACAGTCTATGCCGGATTTTTGATTATGACCTCGCGGGGAGAAAGCGAACAGGTGGATAAGGCAAAGACAATAATCAAATATGCAGTGCTCGGTGTTTTGATTACCCTTTCGGCCTTTAGTATTTCTTTGTTTGTGGAACGATATTTGCGCGAAGCCACTACTGGTGGAGGCGGAATTGATAAGCCTTTCTATGCTGGGGTAGAAGTCAAGGTAGATGAAAATATGAAAGATTTTAACAATCCCGACCCCTTGGGAGAGTCGACCGGTCTCGGGCAATTCTGGGATGGTGGTGAAGCAAATACTTGGTAGAAAAATGACGCACCGGCTTGCCGGCGCGTTTTTGTTTTGGCATACTTAAGAGATTATGAAGTTTTCTATAATTATTCCCGCCCATGATGAAGAGGAATATATTGTGGCCTGTATTCAGGCGGCCAAGCATTTAAATTACCCGGCCGACGACTATGAGATTGTGGTGGTTGATAATAATTCTCAGGATAGGACGTTGTCTTTAGCGCAAGAATTGGGGGTATGGGTGGTTTCAGAAAAAAGACTGGGAGTGGGTTGGGCCAGAAGGACTGGGACAGAAATTGCCCAAGGTGATTATATTTTGCAGATTGACGCTGATACCCGTTTGCCAGCCAATTATTTGGTAGAGGTAGAGAAAAGGTTTGCGCAGGATAAACAATTGGTTTGCCTGGGGGGGCAGATGATATATTATGATACCGGGATTGGTATTAATTTTATTCGTTTTTTTATTCATTATCTTCTCTGGTTTTTTGCCCGAGTGGTGTCAGGGGGGCAGGTGGGTCCCATGGGGAACAATATGACCTTTCGAAAAAAGGATTATCAGCAAACTACTGGTTTTGACCCTCAACTTCGCTATGGAGAAGATTCAGATTTGTGCCGGAAATTGGCCAGGTTGGGACGGATAAAATTGGATATGAGTTTAAAGTGTTTTGTTTCTGGCCGTCGCTATCGTCTCAATCGTTATCTGGGTCGTTATTTTTTTAATTTTCTTTGTCTTTGTGTCGGTCGTCGACCATACCATAACGAATTACCTTCTTTGAAAAAAAAATAAAGCCCCGGAAAGGGGCTTTATTTTAAATGATTTTTATTGTTCTTTAAGATTAGTCCAGTCCCCGGAGAAAGACATAGCATTATCCATCTCAGGAAAGATTTTTATTTTCATTTTCAGGCCATTGGGAAATTCAAATTGTACCTCTTTGTATATCCCGGTCATTTCACGTCGTGATCCCCAGACATCGTTTAACTGGGAGACAGCGGTTTCGCATGTTCCGGCCGTAAGTTGGTCATTGGTTAACTTGTTCAACTCATCAGCGAGGGCGGGTTTTTCTTGTAATAGTTGATGAAACTCATCGCGGCTGATGTCCCGATCCTCTCCAGTTTCTGGATCAGAAACAGAATAATTTCCACGGGTTAGATAATCTAAACAGGATCGGCCCTTTTTTTCTTCTGCTGCCTCTTGATCCTCGGGCTGAGATTCGGAATCTGGGTTATTTAAATCAGGGCCACCAGTTTCCTCCCAACCATCCTTTTGTTCTTCTGCCTCTATTGCCTTTCGCATTTTATAGGCCTCGGTACCAGGTATACGTTCAGAAAAAGAAGTCATAAATTATGTAGTTAGAATTAATATTTACTGAAATTATAGCAAAAAATTGGCCTTTTGTCAATTATTAAAAAAATAAAACCCACAAAGGGGTGGCCAACGGGAATTGAACCCGTACTGCAGGTACCACAAACCTGCGTGATAACCATTTCACCATGGCCACCCCTTTAGGGGTTTTGTGGGGCATTATAAGCCAAAAAAAACGATTTGTCAATAAAACACAACTCTGGTGAGTTGTGTTTATCAGCTCGGTGGTTGATTATTTCCCCGTTCTTTCAAAAGCTCGTAAGACTTCCAGAGGAAGGGCAAAGATAACGGTGTTGGATTGGTCAGAACTGATGTCGTTGATGCTGTTGAGAGTGCGCAGGTGAAGGGCGCCGGGCTGGCCGTGGAGTAAGGAGGCGGCCTTGGCCAGATTTTCTGCGGCGATTACTTCGCCGCCAGATTTAATAATTACTGCCCGTTTTTCTCTTTCCGCTTCCGCTTGTTTGGCAATGACCCTCTGCATTTCTTCTGGTAGGAGAATGTCTTTTAGTTCAACACTTTCCACTTTTATGCCCCAGGGATCAGTTGCTCGGTCAACGATTTCCTTTATTTTTTTGGCCGCCATTTCACGATTAGCCAAAAGCTCGTCTAGCTCTAATTCACCCACCACATTCCGCATAGTGGTCTGAGCTAATTGACTGACCGCGAACCAAAAATTTTCCACTCCAAAGATGGCCAGGGACGCATCAGCGACTTTGTAGTAAATAACAGCATTTATTTTGGCAGAAACATTATCTTTGGTGATGGCATCTTGAAAAGGAACGTCTACGGCCTTGGTCCGGATGTCGACTTTTATCAGGCTTTGGATTATCGGAAAAACTAATCGCCAGCCGGGCTGGACAGTTTTTAGATAACGGCCGAACTGCAGTTTGATCCCGCGTTGGTATTCGTTGATTTGTCTGACGCTGATGATCAAAAGAAAAACGGCGAGCACGACGACGGAAATGAAGATATTCATAGGGGGATGGGGGGATAATGGATTATTGTACCCTGAGTAGGAATCGAACCTACGTTCTCAGCTTAGAAGGCTGATGTTCTATCCATTGAACTATCAGGGCAATTAGCAAAAATATACAGGGAGACGGACAAAAAGTCAATCCGAGTTTTGTTTCCGATTGTGGTATCTCTGAAAGACACGTTTAAGCTCTTGATCAGTGACGTGGGTGTAAATTTGGGTCGTGGTAATGGAAGCATGTCCGAGCATGGCTTGGACACTGCGGATATCAGCGCCATTGCGCAAAAGGTCAGTAGCATAGGAATGGCGGAGGGTGTGGGGCGTAACAGGCTTGGTGATACCCGCCGCCCGGGCGTATTTTTGGATAGTGCGTTGAACAGAACGGCTGGTCAGGGGTTGGTCTGTTCCGTTGGTTTTTTGATTCCCGGTTCTTTTGTCATGAGAAACAAAAAGAAAGGGATTGAGGTCAGTTCGCAGGGCTAGGTATTTGGTCAGCCAATAACGAGACTGGTTGGAGAGAAAGACAACTCGGGTCTTTTGGCCTTTACCGCGGACGGAGAATTCTTCTTTTTTCAGATTAACATTTTCTTTTTTAAGGGAGACCAGTTCGGAAACGCGCAGGCCGGTGGAGAAAAGCAATTCTAAGATTGCTTTGTCGCGAAAGGCAATCAGGACAGAAATTGGGGTTCGCCCTTTTTTTTCGGCATTTTGGTTTTGGTCTATTCGGGCCACTTGGAACGGCGCTGACAGAAGTCTTTCCAGATCGTCGCCGTCTAAAAAAGAAACCTCCCGATCTGGCATTTTCATTAGTTCAATTTTTTCCGGAACCAGAGTCTGGATGTCGCGTTTAGCCAGGTATTTCAGGAAAGAGCGGAGGGCGATGAGGTGATAGTTTTGAGTATTTTTTTTCAGTGGATCACCGTGAACATCAGTGAGGCGATTTAGCCAAAGGCGGTATTGGCGCACGTCTTCAGCGGCCAGCTTATCCGGCTTTTTGTTTTCGCCAAACCAATGCAAAAAGCGTTGGAGGTAGAAATCATAATTGCGGATAGTTTTTTCACTCCGGTTTTTTTCGATTTCTAGATATTCCAAGAAATCGCGTGAATATTTTTTCAATTCGTTAGCCATGGGTTAGTTGAGAATGATGAATGAGGTGATTAGCCGCTAAAATTGGAGTGATAATGAGGATGATTCCCAAGGCTAACCACTGACTGGCGGGGAAGTCTAGTAAATAGCCCAGGACGAATTGGATAAGGGAAACAAAGACAATGGTTGCGCTAATTAACTCGAAAAGTCGTAAATTAGTGGGGCCAGATTTTTTTTGCATCAGAGTGGCCGAGACCACCAGTCCATATAGGCTGACAATCATCGTAGTAATGGGAGGGACAGGGAGATTAAACCACAGAAAGTAGTTCACACTCCCACAGGCTACTGAGATTAAGGTGCCGACTCCGATTGCTTTAAGGAATTTTTTTTCTTCATCGTTTGAACAAGAATTTCTAGCCTGGAAGATGAGAAAAAACGCCCAAGCGAACCAGCTGGCCCACTGAAGAAGAAAGAGAAAAAAGAGGGGGCCGGCGGTTGGGAAAAAAAGGATATCCAGTTTTTTTTCTAAAGTACGAATGAATAGGGTGGAATTGAAGTTTAAATAACTAAAAGGAATGGCGCTAAAATAGCTGGTGATTATCCAGGGGATTTTTTGGCCTTCTTTTTCTATCAGGACACAGACAAAATGAAAAAAAATTGGGGCGGTCCAGATGGCGGTGAACATAAAAAACTTTACCCAGAAGAGGGCGTGGTTGAAACTAGCGGAAGTCTGCCAAAAAAAATATCCCAAGGACCAGCCCAGGACGAAAAGATTAAATATGCCGAAGTATCCTAGTGCCCGATTAGTTTTTCTTTTAATTAACAAGACGACCACCAAGATAGTTAGGGCGATAATGTTGACCAAAGAAGAGATGGCGTAGAAATTCATGGGATTTGTTATAGATATATTTTACGACACTGTTGACAAAAGGTCAATTTTCTGCTATAATGATGAGTGAAAAACAAAAATAAAAACAAAAATATGATCGAAAAAGATCAAAGGGAAAATGCCCTGGGACAAAATTTTTCTTTCGTTTATTATTATTTCTTGGCAGGCATCATGCTTTTGGTGGCTGTTTTTTTATTTCTACCCCGCACCTCTGTTGGCTAAAAAATAGCCCTTGCCACTATTGGTCCGTGGTCCTATAATACCTCTAGGAGAGGATAAATTAATTAATAATTAGATATGAGAAACATATTTTTAGGAGTTTTGGCCCTCATTTTTGCCCTTACCCTGGTTTGGGGTGCGGCTTCGGTTCAGGCCACCGAGACTCTGCCAGCCATTGAGATTGAAGCCGTAACTACGGCCAGTCTGACAGCAGACGCCACTGGTGACGCTGGTGGGATGGAGGCTGAGCCGGTTCTTATTGCCACTAATCCAGCAACAGAAGAAAAAGTAGATGGGGTAGGGTCGTCGGATTACAAAGTAGAGAAGGATCCAACTCGTTGGTCTTTATTGTGGCGCGGTTTTAGAGAAAGAATTTCTCTTTTGCTTACCCCTGATCCTTTGCGCAAAGCAGAAAAGCAAATGCAGTACGCAAATGAGAGATTGCGAATCATTGAACATATTGCCGAAAAAACTCAGGATCCCAAGATGCAGGCTTGGGCAGAAAAGATTATGTTACGGGCTCAAGATCATGTGGAAAAGTTAGAAGCCCAGCAGGAGAAATGGACCAGTAAAGAGGCTGATAAAGTAGAGCAGCTCCAACAGCAGGTCATTATTTACCAAGACAAAAAAGAGGAAGTCATGAACAAACTAGAAGAAAAGCTCCCCCCGGAACAACAGGAGAAATTTGATCAATTAAGGGAAAAGGTACAAAAGCAAGGTCAGAAAATGTTTCAAAATATGGCCAAGGATAAAATGCCGGATGAGGTGAGGGCTCACCTAGAGGCAGTTAAAGCCAAGATTGAGGATCAGGCCAAGATTCAAGAGAAATATAAAATTGAAAAGCAGGAGCTTTTGCAAGCCATTAAAAATGGTGATGAGGGGGCGATAATAAAATTACAGTTGCTTTGGAAAGAACGGAACGAAGCCTTAAAGGCTAATCAGGAGAAATATCAAGAAACCAAACAACAGTGGCAAGCGCAAAAAATAGAAAAGATAAACTCGGGAGTGAAGGTCAATACTGTTGATGGTGAGGAAGTTTCCTTGGAAAATTCTGGTTTGGAAATTACAGTTCAATCAATGTAATACTTCCTGATTAAGGTTAGTAGTTAGACCCCGCGAAAACGCGGGGTTTTCTTTTTTAAGTTAGTTGAGTAAAATAGCCTCTAGTACATTATTTCAGAGACAACCAATCCTGAGGAGGGTGGTGATGAAGAATTTGAAGAGAGCGATAAAAAGGATGCGCGGTTGGGGAGGCAAGTGGGACGGCCGACGGGAATTGTTCCGTGGGTTGTTTCATTCCTCGGCCGGGCTGGCTGCCTGGTTTCTGCTCCAGATCGTCGGGGTGAGTCTGGCCACTGTCGGCTGGCTGCTGTTTACCATTGGTCCGATAGTCTGGGTCCTGGACTGGTATCGAGTCAAGGTGGTAAACGTCAAAAGGGAAGGGCAACGGTTTGTCCTGTCTCAGTGGCTGGCTCAGTATCTTTTTCGTGAAACGGAAAAGAATCGGCCGAGCAATGTCCTGGTCAGTCTGTCCGGCCTGGGTTTAGCTTGGGTCGTCTGTACCTTGGTTGATGCCCCCTGGATCGCTGCTGGTACTGGGCTGATCTTTGCCACAGTTGATCCGTGTGCTAAGTTCGGGATGTATTGGCCAATAAAGGTTATTGCCTGGGGGCCGGCTCGGGGAAAGTCTTGGGGTGGTTTTTTGTCTGGCCTGGGGGCCGGCTTGATAGCCACAACTCTGATTGTTTTGCTGCCCCGAGAGCAATTTCCGCTTTTACCAGCAACAGTCAGTCCGATTTTCGCCTATCTCATCCTTGCCATAGCCACCGTAGTGGCTTCTTGGGCCGAATTGATCAGTGGGAAGTATGATAACCTGCTGATTCCCACCTCGGCCGCTCTTACCATGTCTTTGCTTGTTTCTGTAGGAGGATGACACCGCTGTTACTGGCGGTGTTGTCGTTTAGATGGGATTATGAGACAATATTTCTGTTTGTTTATGAAAAGGACTCTTTTTCTCATTTTACCGGATATTCGTTCGTGTCATAATGTGGGAGCGATGTTTCGCACTGCTGATGCTTGTGGTTTTGCTAAAATATATTTAGTTGGTTATACACCTTGCCCCCCTAAGCCCCAGATAGACAAAGTCTCGTTAGGAGCGGAAAAATGGATGGCTTGGGAAAATCGGCAAGATCTTCCTTGTTTGTTACGGGAATTACGCCAGGCCGGGGTTAGGGTAATCGCCCTGGAGAAGACCGCTAAAAGTGTAGATATAAAAAAAGTAAGAAAGACAAAAAAACCACTCGCTCTGTTGGTGGGGAATGAGGTGGATGGAATTTCCGAATCGATTATGAAACTTTGCGACCAAGTTGTTCATATACCCATGCAGGGGCGCAAGGAAAGCCTGAATGTCAGTGTCGCGGCCGGTATTGCCATGTATATGCTCAGTCAATAATTAATCATCTATGAATACGATTATTTTCGATATCGAAACCGTGGCCCAATCTTTTTCCGATTTTGATAAAGAGCAGCAGGTTTATCTACTGAAGCAAGCCAAAACCACAGAAGAGGAGAAAAAAACCAAGGAAGAAATGTCGCTGTGGGCCCTGACTAATCAGGTGGTGGCCATTGGTCTTTTATCAGCGGAAACCGAAAAAGGCGGTGTGTACTTTGTCTCTGAAGAAAAAAAAGAGTGGGAAGAAGGAAATATCAAATATTGGTCAGGAACAGAAAAGGAAATTTTAGAACGATTTTGGCAGGCGATTGGTCGGGCCGATCGTTTTGTTACTTTTAATGGTCGTGGTTTTGATTGTCCGGTGCTGTTACTCCGTTCGGCAATTTTAGGAGTAAAGCCTAGCCGAAATCTGGTTCCTTACCGTTATACTAGTCAGGAACATGTAGATTTATTGGATCAATTGCAATTTTATGGTGCTCATCGAAAATTCAATTTAGATTTTTATTGCAAGGCCTTTGGTATTGACTCTCCAAAATCAGGCGGTATTTCTGGTAAGGACGTTGGCCGGTTATTTAGCGAGAAACAGTTTGACACTATTGCCCGTTATTGTGCTGGTGATTTGGCCGCCACCCGATCTCTTTATTTACGTTGGCAAGAATTTTTGCAGTTTTGATTAGCTGGTTTTTTTGTTATAATAAGCAGGTAAAATTATTTTATGTTTGATGTAATTACCATTGGGGATTCCACAGTGGACAGTAATATAATTATTGACCACCAAAAGGCGCGGGTGACTTGTGATCTGAAAAAAGAAAACTGTCTTTTGTGTTTTAACTATGCTGACAAGGTGCCGATTGAGCAAACTGTTCAATCTATCGGCGGTAATGCGGCTAATGTGGCGGTGGGTTGTCGGCGGCTGGGGTTGAAAACAGCGATTGTGACTGAATTGGGGGCTGATTTAAATGGGCAATTAATAAAAGAAGAACTGGAAAGAGCGGAAGTAGACATCCGTTGGGTACATTTATGGCCCAAGCAGGAGACGCGGTTTTCTGTGGTCTTAAATTATCAAGGTGAACGTACTATTTTAGCCTATCATGTACCTCGTCGTTATACTCTTCCCGCTCTGGCCACTACCAGGTGGATTTACTTCACCTCTCTTGGTGCTTCCCATGCCAGTTTACAGGCTAATTTATTGAAATATTTGAAAGCCCATCCAGAGATAAAATTGGCCTGTAACCCCGGCTCATTTCAAATCAAGGATGGATTAAAGACTTTGAGAAAAATATTGCCCCGTTTGGATCTTTTATTCGTAAACAAACAAGAAGCTGAGAAGATCGTAGGTGGTAAAGAAATTGAAACGAATATGGCTCGTTTCCATAAGCTGGGAATAAAGATTGTAGTGATAACTGATTCTACGCAAGGGTCATATTTGTCTTCAGGCCAGGAGAGATATCACCTGCCTTCTTACCCTCTGAAGCCATTGGCTAAAACTGGGGCTGGGGATGCTTACGCTAGTGGATTTCTTTCGGCCTTAACTGCGGGAAAGAGTCTGACTGAAGCTATGCAGTGGGGGACAGCCAATGCGGGCGGAGTGGTGCAAAAGATTGGGGCCCAGAAGGGTCTGTTAACAAAAGCAGGAGTACAGAAAATAATTAGGCGTTATTCAAAAATCGTTCCTCAAAAAATCTAGGCTTATGGTGATTAAGACTGAGTATGGTTACCAACGGGCTGGCTCTGCTCCTTATGTGATTGTGGCGCCCCATGCCGCTGGTGATGATTTGTTGACAGGTCGTCTGGCCAGAAAATTGGCGCGACATCTGGGGGCAAGTCTGGTGGTCAATAATAAATATTTAAAACCAAACAATAGTCGAGCAAAAAAAAGGGGTGAGATGGTAGAAGATTTCAACGTTCTCTCTTGGTCCAGTCGTTCGGACAAGTATCTTTGGAAAAAGAAAAAGCCGGCCATGAAAGTTTTTTACCAAGACATTGCTTTCTTTTGTCAAAAAGCCAAAGAAACAGCCGTTGAAAAGCCATTAGTCGTTTATATTCATGGTTTTCGATCAATGACAGTCGGTTTAGATATTGGGGTGGGAGCTAAGAACCACCACCAGGGACGGAAATTATATGGTAGCCTGAGACACGCTGACGTTGGCGGTAATACTGGAGAGATAACCACAAAAATAAGTACCGTGAAATTGTTTAGCCAGATCCTAACTGAACGTTTGCAGACAGATAAGGGCTTGGGAGTAACTGTCGGTTGTGCCTATTCTGGCTGGAGTCGGCTTTCGGGGATTCAATTCCACCGTCACTCACCGCAGGACGAGTACGCCATGCAATTAGAAGTCGGTACCACTTTGCGACAAGTAGAAAATCAGGAATATTTAGTCCAAGTTTTAACTGAAGCTATCAAAAAATGTTTTCCGCCAAACAAATAATCATATGAAGATTCATATTTTGTCCTTTGGGAATCCGGAAGTTTCTGGCAAAGCAACTGGTACAGATTTATTGTTATTGTCCGAAGCAGCGAAAAAATTAGGGCACCAAGTGGAAGTAATTTTTGATAGAGAATGTCAGTTGCGTTTCACGAGTCGTCGGCCGGAAATCTTGGTAAAAGGCAAGAAAACCAAGATTGATGTTTTGCTGGTGAGAGCTAACTTTTTACGTGAGGATGTGGAGTTTAAATGCGACGTGATTAAACAATTTCAGATGGCCGGAGTACGGGTGATTAACAAGCGGGTGGCAGTGTTGCGGGCTAAGAATAAATTACGGACCATGCAGATTTTATCTAAGAAGGGCTTACCTATTCCCAAAACATATTTTATCCGTTCGGCTGAATACTTAGAGAGAGTGATTAAAGACATTGGTTCTTTTCCGGTGATTTTAAAGACCATTAGTGGTTCGCATGGGAGCGGAGTTTCGATTATTGAAAGTCAGCGAGGTTTGAAATCTTTATTAGATCTGTTAGTTAACAGTCAGAGATCTACACCACTGATGATTCAAGAATATATTCGAGAAGCAAGCGGAAAAGATATGCGAGTATTTATTGTCGGTAGCCGTATTGTGGGGGCAATGGAGAGATTGGCCACCAAGAAGGGCGAATTTCGATCTAATTTTCACCTTGGCGGCCGAGTGCGGGTGGCAGAGATGACTGAGGCAGAAAAGCGGGCCGCTTTTGCGGCAGTTCGGGCCTGCGGTTTACAAATCGCCGGGGTTGATATTCTGCGTACTAAGAAAGGCCCCAAGATTCTTGAGGTTAACTGTAATCCAGGTTTAGAGGGTATCACCCAAGCAACTGGACGGGACATTGCCGCCGAGATCATCAAGTACGCAGTCAAAAAGGGTAAGCATTAAGCCAAAAGTAAGACCACCTTAGAGGGTGGTCTTTAAAGCTCGAGCTATTTCTCGGCCAAAAGCCATTGCCGATCCGGGTCCATCTGCTGTGATGACTTGGCCATCTCGGACTACGGGCTGGGGTACATATTGGGCCTGGTATTTGGTCAGGATCTTTGGTAGTTCATCATCCAAATTCCAGCCAGTTATTTTTTTGTTAGCCAGGACCCCGGCTTTGGCTAAGAGACGGGGGGAGATACAAATGGCCCCGAATAATTTTCCAGAGTTTGCCCATTCTTTTATCTTTATCATAAATTCTTCAGTGTCGAGGTGGGCGAGAGCACCAGGACCACCAATCAGAAAAAGGCCAGTATTGTCTTTAGGGGAAATTGCTGATAACAACAAATTTGGTATCACCTTTGATCCGTCGTTGGCTGTGGCCGGAGATTTATCTGAAGCTACCAGTACTACTTGGCCAGCTCTTTCCAATTCTGTTTTTATTGCCGTGAACTCAAAAGATTGGAATCCTTGAGAAGCAACTACTAAGATGACGGCCATATTTATTCAAATCGATGCAAATTCTTACTGTGTCTACGATCAGTAAAATAGTCAGGAGCATTAATTACTTCGTGATAGGGGGTGTGTGGTCCTAACATGCAGAGACCGAATTCAAAGGCGCGGACTCGTTCTCGGATTTCTTCGGCCAGACGAGGATGTTCACCTTCATCTTCGGCTAATTGGCGTAAACTTTGTAGACGTTTTTCAATGTCATCAATTATCTCCTGGAAAGAAAATATTGCTTCTTCATATTTATTCATTTCAGTGCTAGTCACTGCCTGACGAGTGAAATTGCGGATGTCTCCATCAACAGCAATGAGGGCAGCAGTGATTATAATGCGTTCTTCTGGTTTAAAAAATGAGGCCGGAGCGCCACTGCGTAGGTCGTGGTAATCACCACCGTGGGCGCAAAAAGCTTGATAGCGTTTTTTTAAATCTGGAGAAAGACGGGCCAATAGAAATTTTTCCCCTAATTTTCCTTGGTTGAGATCATAAAATTCAAAAAAGGCTTTCCAGTATGGCCAGATTTTTTTACCAAGAGAGATTACCAGGTCCTCAACTTCTCGGTGGCCGATGGTGAAATCATTTTCTAAGTGCTCCAGAGCATGTTCGTATTCTTTGGCCAGTTCGGGTGGTGTTAGGGGGGGGAGATTGGCCTGGATTTTTTTGAAGATGTCAAGGGTGTGGCGGGTAAGGGGCTGGTGCATAATTTCAACGTTTTTTAAACAACGCCTTTATTTCTGATCGTTGGTCATGGTGCAGGTGGAAGATGATTTCTCCGAATTCAATCAAAGAGGCTAAAAATAGGCCGGACATGGCGATAATGAAGATTAAGTTATTGCGATAAAGGGCATAGACAAGCAGACAAAGAGCACCAATCATAAACACAACATCCTGACGTTTTTCTGTTTCTAAAAATACAGCGTAGGTCAAAAGGATTCCTCCTAATAGACCAATCACGATTAAAGAGAGTTCAAGGTAACTGGTTGGTAATTGGGGAAGCAGAGATTCTAAAAACATATGAGAGTTTATGACTTGGTTATTATAACAAAAACCCCAGGTTATTTAAACCAGGGGGTTGGCTCGGAATGGGACGATCTGATTTCTTTACCACTTGTTTAAGTATTCAATGGCGCTGAGAGCGGCGATAGTACCCTGACCCGCGGCTACGGCTATTTGTTTGTAGGGGATATTGGTAGCGTCACCAGCGGCGAAGATTCCTGGTACTGAAGTGGCGCATTTTTGGTCGATTTCGATTTCCCCTCCTCGATTTTTTTGAACCGAGACAAAGTCCGTGTTTGGGACCATTCCGACATGGATCATGATTCCGTCAACGGCGAGTTCTTTGAATTCTTTGGTGGCCAGGTTAAGGTATTTTATCCCAGTCACGAATTGATCCCCAAGGATTTCCTGAGTTTCAGCTTGGTATATTATCTCAATGTTTTCTGTTTTTTTGATCTTGTCAATCAAAATGTTTTCTCCGCGGGGGAAACCGCCATTGTTGGTTTCGTCATTGGCGTATTTGGTCAGTAGGTAGACCTTTTTAGAAATACTGGCCATCATCAGAGCTGATTCTAGAGCTGAATTTCCAGCGCCAATGGTGGCAGTTATCCGGTTTTTGAAAAGAGGACCGTCGCAGACCGAACAATAGGTTATACCCTTACCCCGGAGTTTTTCTTCGTTGGCTACGCCTAATTGGCGAGGGTGGATGCCGGAAGCAACAATAACGGCTTTGGTTTCTATTTGTCTTTCTTCTCCGGCCTGGTTGCGGACATGCACGATATGTGTCCGTCCCTTTTGTTCTAATTTAATAACAACAAAACCCTCTAAGATATCTGGCTGGTATGATTCTAGATGTTGGCGAAAGTTTTTTGCTAATTCAAAACCCTGAATTTCAATAATACCTGGCCAGTTATTTACTTTTCCAGATAGGGCCACTTCGCCACCCAGATCTTTAGCTACGACAATGAAGTGTAAATTACGTCGGGCCGCATAGATACCAGCCGCGACACCCGCTGCCGAACCGCCGATGATTACCAAATCGTACATAGAGACAAAAAAGATTATTTTGAAGTTAAACTGCGAATGATCTGTTGCATCTCCGCCACACATTCGGCCGGAGTCTTGGGTTGTTTGAAGATTGCACTTCCCGGGCAAATGGCTGAGACTCTGGTTGGGATAATTTGCGGAAGAGTGTTTAGATTGACGCCGCCGTCCAGTTCAAGATATAGGTCGGGGAATTCTTGCCGGCATTCGGTGATGGCTGACAATACCTCTGGAATCAAGCCCTGGCCCTGTTTTCCCGGATAAACACCCATGAACATTAGACTTTGTATTTTAGGCAAGAAAGGGATGGTCTGGTGCCAATCAGTGTTGGGGTTGATGACTAAACCAGCTTGGCGACCACTATCAATGATGGCCTGACAGACACTGATTATCTGTCCAGGTGCGGATTCATAATGGAAAAGTATTCTTTTTATTGCTCTGACCCCTGTCCAGCGAGATATTTCTGCCATTGGATTCGCTACCATGAGGTGGAGCTCAATATCTAATCCTGATACTTGAGAGATCAATTCCGGGTCATTGGGGGTTAGGCTGGAAACAAAACAGCCATCGGCAATATCCACTTGGACTTGGGAGACGATTCCTGTCGCGGCCTGCAATTGGGACAATAGTTCTTGGGGATTGTCCACCAGTATTGAAGGAATGATGTCCATATCAATTTTCTTGGGCCATCACTTTGGCCAGACGTCGAATATGGCGCTCTTCTTGGGAGAAATCGGTTTCAAGCCACTTTTTTACGATGGCCAGAGCGTGTTCTTCAGAACTTAGATCAGCGGCAAGGCAGAGGATGTTGGTATCATCGTCTTTCATCATGGTTTCTGCCGCCATCAGGTTATAGCCAATTCCAGCTCGGACCCCTTTGGTTTTATTGGCCGCAATGCAGACGCCGATGCCATTACGACAAATGAGGATGCCATAGCCTTTGGTTTGGGATACTTTTTTAGCTAAAGGCAGGGCAAAATCAGGATAATCATCAGTTGGATCGTGGGTGAGGGGGCCGAGGTCTTCGGTCGCAATCCCGAGTTCATTTTCTAAATAACGGATTAACCGTTTTTTTAATTGATAGCCACCGTGGTCTGAGGCTAGATAAATAGGGGTTTTTTTGTTCATATTGTTTGGTTATTGCTCGACTATTATACCTTGCGTTTCTGGGGTGTTCAAGGTGGGGACATTGACAAGCCGCCCTCTTTTTGGTATACTGTCTTTGGTAAATTGAATAAACCCAGCTTTGCTGGCCGGACCTGAGGGGGTAAACAAATACTCGCTCTGGCCTGGTAAACACATATATATGTATGCTTGATAAGAAAACCAAGCAAAGAATAATTAAAAAGTATCAAACCCATGAGGGTGATACTGGTTCTACAGAAGTGCAGGTGGCCATCCTGTCAGAAGAGATCAATGAATTGGCCGAGCACCTTAAAGCTCATCACAAGGACCATTCGTCCCGTCGCGGCCTTTTACGTAAGGTAGGCGAACGACGTCGTTTGTTGCGGTTTTTGAAAAAAGATAATCCGCAATCCTACGAAGAATTGGTCAAAAATTTAAAATTGAAAGCTGCTAGAAGTTTGACCCGTACTGTCGAAGTTGATAGTCCGGAGGAGGAGACGAATAACAATGGAGAAGAAATTAGTTAACAATCGGAATCCACTCAAACACCCCGAGCAACGCGTTGGGGTGTTTATTGACGTACAGAACCTTTACTATTCAGCTAAAAATCTCCACGGACAAAAAGTGAATTTTGGCAACATCGTAAAGGAAGCAGTGGCGCAACGGAAATTGATCCGGGCAGTGGCCTATGTCGTACGTACCGAAACGCAAGAGGAACAGCCATTTTTTGAAGCTCTGTATAATTTAGGTATTGAAACTCGAGAAAAAGATTTACAAGTATTTACCAGCGGATTGAAAAAAGCAGATTGGGATGTAGGTTTGACTGTTGACGCTATCCGTTTAGCTCCTAGCCTAGATGCCATTGTCTTGGTGTCGGGCGATGGTGATTATCTTCCCCTGGTGGAATATCTCCAGAAAAGCTCGGGTAAACAGGTGGAGGTGTTGGCTTTCGGTAAAACGACGTCTTCCAAATTGATGGAAGCGGCTGATGATTTTATTGACTTGAGCGAACGTCCGGAACTGTTCCTGATCCAGGATCGGTCCGCGTCTCGTTCTGCTCTGCGTTATTCGCGGAAGAAAAATAATTATTAATTAAAATTAATTTTAACCGCTGGTCTGGAGACGAATAGGTCCACGCCATTCTCATGGAGGATCTACTGCTTCCAGGTCAGCAACGGAGACATCTATGGATGTAAAAAATTGGTCAATGGAATGGGGTGGAAGAACCCTGTCCATTGAAGTGGGTAAGCTGGCCTTACAGACTCATGCTTCTTGTACAGCGCGTTACGGTGATACTGTAATTTTAGCGACCGTGGTCAAGAGCAAGGATATTCGAGCCGGGATAGACTATTTTCCGCTCATGGTTGATTTTGAGGAAAGATTATACGCCGCCGGAAAGATAAAAGGTTCCCGTTTTGTAAAACGAGAAGGTCGGCCATCTGACGAAGCTATCCTTTCTGGTCGTCTGATTGATCGGGCTATTCGTCCGTTATTTGATGATCGAGTGCGTAATGACGTGCAAGTGGTTATTACTGCTCTTTCTGTTGATGGGGAGAATAGTTCGGCTGTTGTTGGATTGATTGCTGCGAGTTGTGCTTTAGCCATTTCGCCCTTGGCTTGGGCTGGTCCGATTGCAGCCACCCGAGTTGGAATAAAAGAGGATGGTTCTTTCATTCTTAACGCCACCAATAATGAAGTGGAAACCGGCGCCCTGGATATGATCGTGGCCGGTACCCCTGATCGTCTGGTGATGGTAGAGGCCGGGAGTAAGGAAGTGCCTGAACCAAAAGCAATAGAAGCAATGAAGTGGGGTTGTGAGCAGTTGGGCCCGGTGGTGGAGTTAATTAAAAAAATTCAAGCGGAAGTTGGTAAGGAAAAAGAACCAATTCCGGCCTTGGCCGATGATTTGGCTGCTGTGGCTGATGATGTGGAAGAACAGGCTAGACAGATTACCAAGCAATATATTGCTGCTCAAAGCGAGGTCATGATTTTTGATCGTCCTAAAGTAACTAAGGATGAGAGAAAGGGAATGCTAAATAAATTTGAAGAAGAAATAAAAAAGGCTTTACAGGAAAAAGGTGTGCCAGAAGAGGCTTGGGGAGCCGGCTTGAAGAACATTAAGACCTATGTTTCTGAGATTATCAGCCAAAGAATTTTGGACAAAAAACAAAGATTGGATGGCCGTTCAATGACTGATATTCGTAATTTGAATATTGAAGTTGATCTTCTGCCTCGTGTTCATGGTTCAGCTATGTTTATGCGCGGTGATACCCAGGTGGTTTCCATTGTCACTCTTGGTGCTCCTGGCGATGTTCAGACCTTGGATTCAATGGAAGAAGACGGAACCAAGCGTTACATGCATCATTACAATGATGCCCCGTTTACCTATGGTGAGGCTGGCCCCATGCGCGGTCCAGGTCGTCGAGCGATTGGTCACGGCGCTTTGGCGGAGCGGGCACTTTTGCCGGTATTGCCTCCAGAAGAGGATTTTCCTTATGCTATTCGCGTTGTTTCTGAAGTTATGGGCTCCAATGGTTCGAGTTCCATGGCTTCAACCTGTGGTTCTTCTTTGTCACTTATGGCCGCTGGTGTGCCGATTAAAAAACCAGTAGCTGGTATTGCTATGGGTTTAGCTTCTGACGCTTCCGGACGCTGGCAAATATTGACTGATTTACAAGATGTGGAAGACGGCCCCGGGGGTATGGATTTCAAGATTGCAGGTACGACTGATGGGATTACCGCTATTCAAATGGACACCAAGACCCATGGTTTGACTTGGGAAATTGTTGAACAAACAGTGAAGCAGGCTCAGGAAGCCAGATTGAAATTAATCAAGGTAATGGGTGATGTAATTGCTAATCCCCGCGCTGAACTTTCTCCTTACGCTCCACGCATTGAAACCATTAGAATCAATCCAGAAAAGATTGGCGACCTCATTGGTCCGGCTGGAAAGAATGTCAAGAAAATTATTGAAGCCACCGGTGTATCCATTGATATTGAACAAGATGGTCGTGTTCTGGTGACCGCGGTAGAAGCATCCGCCATGCAAGCGGCCATCAAGATGATTGATGAATTGACTAAAGAAATTACGGCTGGTGAAGTCTATGAAGGCAAGGTTGTCCGTTTGGAAGATTTCGGAGCTTTTGTCCAAATTCTTCCCAATAAAGATGGCATGGTTCACGTCAGTGAAATTAGCTGGCAAAGAGTGGGTCGTCCGGGGGATATTCTCAAGATAGGCGATCTCGTCAAAGTGGTAGTAAAAGAAATTGATAATTTGGGACGGGTGAATCTTTCTATCAAAGCTCTCCTTCCCAAACCCGAAGGCTATGTAGAAAGAGAACGCCGGCCAGATGAAAGGCCAAGGAATGGACAAGGAAGACCAGGTGGTCGGGATGACCATCGCAATGGTCCACCCCCCAAGAGAGGATTTTTCCGAAGGGACAAATAATTATAGAGATAATAAGAAAAAGACGCGCTGACCAGGCGCGTCTTGACTTTTAGTTCCAGATGTGGTATATTTTCCGGCTGTACCTTACATTTGGAACTACTTTTCTCTCTTTTCTCTTTTGGATGGAACACAACGGAGGTGTGTGATGAACAAGAAGAATTTGGAGTTGGGACAGACGATAGGAAAGATTGGGGATGACCTGGTGTCCCTCCCTGAGGGCACGGAGATGGCCGGGGGACCACTCGACCAGGCCTTGATCAAGGGGCACGACGGTTACACGCCCGACCCGGCCATGTACATGGCCATCTTCGACAAGGCGGCCGCCCGGGTGACCAACCCGGAACGGCAGGCAACTTATCTCCTCGAGGCTCTCAACGGAGCCAGGAGGAGGCCTGGTCTCTGGAATACTCTGGAGACCGAAGGGATGCTCCTGGCGGCCAAGAAGGCCATTCAGGCAATCGGAGGAGGTGGATCCAGGAAGACCAGGCTTGAGGGGCTCTCCTACTACCATGGGGGTCTGCTCTACCGGATGGTAGGTGAGTATCTCAAGGCCGGAGCCGAACAGATCTGCGCTGGCGCAGCCCTGGCCCAGGCCGGTCGGTTTCAGGAGGCTAACACCTCCATCATCGCGGCCAAGGTCGAGCTCCTCAACTGGGCCATCCAGAGGGGAGTCGACAGGGGTGAACTGAGTGCCCTGCACGAGGCTTGCAGTTTGCAGAACACGTGGGGTCTCAACCCCAGTAAGCACTACGTGCTCGGGCACTTCCTCTTGAGGTCGCCCATCGGCGATCCCTACTTCCAGCAGATGGGACCCGTTCTCGGAGCACCGGCAGATCACGACAGCTCCCTGTTCGCCGGGATCAGAGCCTGGCGCGCTGGAGAGGCCGACGTGGCCCACGAGTTCTTCCTCAAAGCATTGAGGGAACACCGGGATGCGTCCGGCAGCAACGCCATGGACCTGTTCTACACCAGCATCTTCGGACTGATGTTGGTGGCTCAGGACCGT
>DATDUP010000005.1:0-10086 GCA_035290345.1 Patescibacteria group bacterium | reverse complement strand
GCCTGTGAATTGGATGATACTGATGGGGATGGCATTTCTGATAAATTAGATAATTGTCCTTTGCGAGTTAATCCGGACCAGGCAGATGCGGACAATGACGGTATTGGTGATGTTTGTGATTTTTGTCCTCATGACAGTGGTAACGATTTGGACAACGACAAGGTGTGTCGGGGAAATGATAATTGTCCGTCACGATATAATCCAGATCAAGTAGATAGTGATGGTGATGGTTTGGGTGATGTTTGTGATTTATGTTTAGGTGACAGTTGCGACCAACCCATACCTCCCCATGAACCACCAGCTGAACCAGCAGAACCGCCGGTAAATCCAGAACCCGAGTCTGATGGCGAGGCAGACGATGGTCCAGGGGAAGGCGGATCAGGACCGACCGATAGTGGTACGGGTGCGGGTGGAAGTTCGGCCGGGAGTATTCCGGAAAAAGTGGCTTCGGCTGCATCATCAGGTATAACAGAGATGGTTGAACAGACCAAAAAAAGTTTAGAAAAAATTAGTGATAGTTTGCCCCAATCTCCGGTCTTGGCAGTCAAGAAGGTGGTAACGACAGTACAAGCCGTGGCTGACAATCCCCAGGTGGAGAGAATAAATGAAGGAGGTGTGGCCCCGGCTTTAGTGGTAGCGGGAGCAGCCAATATTGCCATTGGTTTTTCAGTGGGACAAATAATTGCCTTTTTGCGCTATCTTTTTGCTCAACCTCTTTTGTTATTGCGTCTGCGGAGACAAAAGAATTGGGGAGTGGTATACAACGCAGTGAATAAACAGCCGATTGATTTGGCTACAGTACGTTTGGTGGATGTGGAAACTGGCAAAGTAGTGAGGACGCAGGTAACGGACAATCAAGGCCGGTTTCTATTATTAGCTGAACCAGGTAATTATCGTTTGGAAGTAGACAAACCAGGGTTTGGCAGCTTTAGCGATACTTTGGAAAAGAAACTGGAAGATGGTAAATATGTTAATTTGTATCATGGCGAGTCGCTAGATATAAAAGAAAATGAATTTTTAAACTACAGCCTTCCTTTGGATCCTGAGGTTAAAGAAAAGAGTAATCGGGAAATTTTACGGGATTATTCAGTCAAAGTCGTGCAGTACACAATTTCTTTGAGCGGGTTGATAATTACGGCTGTTTCCTTTGCTATTTCTCCCACCCCGGCCGTGGCCAGTTTCTTTTTCCTGCACTTGTTATTTTTTGCGATTTTTTATCGGTTTTCCCATACTGGCCGAATACAAAACTGGGGTTTAGTGACCGAATTCCAGACTTCTCAACCTCTGGGGCGGGTGGTCATCAGAGTCTTTGATTCTGCTTATAACAAACTGGTAGAAAGCGCTGTGACCGACAGGAAAGGACGTTATGCGGTTCTGGTCGGGCCGAGTCGTTATTTTGTCACCTATGATAAAGATGGGTACAATCAGGAAAAATCACCAGAATTGGATTTTTCCAGCCAGGCCACTCATGGTGAGGGGGGATTAATTAATCGTAGTGAAGAATTGAGGCGAATGAAGGCGAATAAACGTGCCAATCCTGAAATACCGCTTGACAAAACCTCGGATAAAAGTTAATTTAAATAACAAAGCGTTTAACCCAGAATCACTGGGATTCTCCTTAGGGGGGCGTTGGAAAAAGAAAGCGTAAGCAAGTAGAATTTCCCGGGTAAGCCCGTTATCGCTGTAATGAAGAGCTACGTGCAGTAGAAATCGGGTGGTACCGTCCATTAAGGACCCCGGTGAGAGCGTAGTTTTTTTATTTCCTATGCCTTATAATGCCAAAGAAATTGAATCAGAAGTTTTAACTCATTGGGACAAAGAGGATTGTTTTAATCGCTCGGTCCAAGAAAGGCCGGCCAAGCAACCTTATGTTTTCTATGATGGTCCGCCTTTTGCGACTGGTCTGCCTCATTATGGGCACATCGTTGCCTCCCTCATGAAGGATATTGTCCCGCGGTATTTCACCATGAAAGGTTTCCGAGTGGAAAGAGTCTGGGGTTGGGATTGCCACGGCTTGCCAATCGAAAATATTATTGAGCAAGATAATAAATTGCGCAACAAACAGGATATAGAGGCGATGGGCATAGCCAAGTTCAATGAGGCCTGTCGGAGTACGGTTTTGCGCTATGCCGAAGAATGGAAAAAAACCATTCGTCGGATGGGTCGTTGGGTGGATATGGAAAATGCCTACCACACTATGGATACCACTTATATGGAGAGTGTTTGGTGGGTGTTTAAACAATTGTGGGATACTGGTTTGATTTATGAGGGTAGAAAGTCAATGCATATTTGCCCGCGCTGCGCTACTCCATTATCCAATTTTGAAGTGACTCAGGGTTACAAAGAGGTGAAAGACGTTTCTTGTACCAGTAAATTTTTGTTAACCAACGCGGAAAAAATTCTCGGAGTGAAAGAGAAAGTGTTTGCTTTGGCTTGGACGACCACTCCCTGGACCTTACCAGGAAATGTTTTGCTGGCCGTGGGACCACGGATAGATTATGTGCGAGTTAAAGTCGGAGATGAGCAATATCTTTTGGCTAAAAATCGTCTGGAAGCGGTTATGAAAGATCGGGCCTATGAGATAGAGGAAGAATACAAAGGAAAAAAATTAGTTGGTCTGACATATGAACCGCTTTTTCCCTATTTCTCTTCCACTGCGAATGGTTTCCGAATAGTGGTCGCGGATTTTGTCTCTACTGAAGAGGGTACGGGTATTGTGCACATCGCTCCGGCTTTTGGCGAAGACGATTACGAACTCGGTCAGAGAGAAAATACAGGCTGGGTTCAACATGTGGACATGACCGGTCGTTTCATTGATCTGGTGAGTGATTTTGTCGGTCAAGAAGTAAAACCAAAAGACAGTCCGAGTCAGGCCGATATTGAAATGATTAAATATTTACAGGCTAAAGAGAGACTGTTTTCCAAAGAATCGTATGTCCATAGTTATCCGCATTGTTGGCGTTGTGATTCTCCTCTTTTGAATTATTCGACCTCTTCTTGGTTTGTCAAAGTGGCGGATCTTAAAGAAGATTTGTTGAAAACCAATGAACAGACAAACTGGGTGCCGGGCCATATGAAGGAAGGGCGGTTTGGTAAATGGTTGGAAGGGGCGCGGGATTGGGCTATCTCTCGTGATCGTTATTGGGGCACGCCTCTGCCGATTTGGAAAAATGCGGCTGGTGACACTATCTGTGTCGGTTCAGTCGCTGATTTGGAATCTTTGACTGGAAAAAAGGTAACGGATTTGCACAAACATATTGTCGACGATTTGGTAATCACTCGGAATGGGGAAGAGTACCGTCGTATCCCTCAGGTATTGGATTGTTGGTTTGAGTCTGGTTCTATGCCCTATGGCCAGAGCCACTACCCCTTTGAGAATAAAGAAAAATTTGAATCTAGTTTTCCGGCGGAATTCATCGCCGAAGGGCAAGATCAGACTCGAGGCTGGTTTTATACTTTGCACGTTTTGGCCACGGCCTTGACCCGCGGTCGTCAGCCAATCATTCCGGTAAAAAAGACTAGTCCTGCTTTCAAGAATGTGGTTGTGAATGGAATTGTATTGGCAGAAGATGGTAAAAAAATGAGCAAACGATTGAAGAATTATCCTGATCCCAATACGATTCTAGAAAAATACGGGGCCGATGCCATGCGTTATTATCTCGCTGTTTCACCGGTGATGCATGCGGAAAGTTTAAATTTTTCTGAAGCCGGAGTGCGTGAGGTGTATAACAAATTGATGAATACCCTGTGGAATGTGGTTGTCTTTTACCAATTGTTCTCTGGAGAAAAAGAAAATCAAGTGTCGCCCTCAACAGCGGTTTTGGATAAATGGATATTGAGCCGCCTCCAGCAATTGGTCAAAGATACGGGTGATAATCTGGAGAAATATCAATTAGCCGAAGCCAGCCGTCCAATTCTTGATTTTGTGACAGATCTTTCTCAGTGGTATGTCCGACGAAGTCGGGAACGATTCAAAGGTAATGACGAACAAGACAAGCAGTGGGCTTTGGCCACCTTGGAGCAAGTGTTGCTGACCTTGGCTAAGGTTTTGGCTCCATTTACGCCTTTCTTGGCGGAAAAAATGTATCAGATTCTCAATGGTCCTTTAGATAGCGTTCATTTGGAATCTTGGCCCATCGCTGGTAAGTTGGATACTGGTATCCTGGCAGACATGGAAAAAGCGAAGAAAATAGTGGAATTGGGTCTGTCTTTACGGGTAGAAAAAGGGATGAAAGTTAGGCAGGTCTTACGAGCTTTGTCTGTATCCGGGGAAAAGATTACCCCAGCGTTAGCCGAAGTGATTGCGGAAGAATTAAATGTCAAAGAAGTGAAAACCGAGATTGATTCTCAGGGTGAGTGGGTGACGCGGACCGAGGGGGACTGGAAAATTAGTTTAGATGTTGCCTTGACTCCAGAATTGAAGAGAGAAGGGGTGGCCCGGGAATTAATTCGAACCATCAACCAAATGCGTAAAGAACAGGGATTGACGGTGCAGATGCCGATAACCGTTTATTATCACACTTCAGATCCAGAATTATTGGCAGTCTTGGAAGAATATGTCGAAGACATTAAGTCCAGTGTTTTGGCTTCAACTTTGGTTTCCGGTGACGGAGAAGAAATAACTGTGGCCGAACGGAAGATTAAACTTTCAATCAGTAAATAATTTGTGTTAAATCTATGATGGATATTAGACAAATTTTTTCTCTGGCAGTAGACTTGGGCATTGGAGCAGATCCACGTGGCCGGGCTGGGGTAAAAGAATATTTGACCAGAGTAAAAAAGGATTATGAAGAGTTGAAGCCCAAAGACAAGTCGTATTTTAACCTGGAATTACTGGCTAACCCCTATCCGGATAGCCACATTCACTGTGGTAATGAAAAACAAGTTGTTCATCGAGTGTTGGCGGGAATTGACATTGGAGCGAGCGAAATAATCGTCGCCAGCCAGTTGGGGGAACGTGGCCGGGCGGTTGACTTGGTCATTGCCCACCATCCAGTTGGTTATGGTTTGGCCAGTTTACATGCAGTCATGGATTTACAAATTGAGATGTTCACTCAGGCCGGTTTACCGATTCATGTGGCTGAGAAAATAATGGAAGAGAGAATCAAGGAGGTGGGACGGAGTGTGCATCCGGTCAATCACGACCGAGTGGTAGACATTGCCCGGTTGTTGAAGGTCAATTTCATGAATGCTCACACGCTCACGGATAATTTGGTGAATGATTTTTTGCATAAGTTTTTACATAAGCGTCAACCCAAAACCGTGGGAGATTTGGTCGATGTGCTTTTAGAAATTCCGGAATATCAAGAAGCGCGAAAGAGGGGAGCCGGGCCGACAATCATTGCCGGTAGCCCCCGTAGTTGTCTTGGTCGTTATTTAGTGGAGATGACGGGTGGTACTAATCCTTCGGACAAGATTTACAAGGAATTATCCGCTCACGGAGTGAGTACAATAATTGGGATGCATATGAAGGATGGGGCTCGGGACCGGGCTAATGAACATTTTTTGAATGTGGTTATTGCCGGTCATATGGCTTCAGATTCTTTGGGGATGAATCTTTTTTTGGATGTTTTAGAAAAAAGGGGAATTGAAGTCCTGCCTTGCAGTGGTTTGATCCGAATCAAACGGGAGACGGGAAAGAAAAAGAAGAAATAATCCGTGACTGTGGTTATGAAAAACAAATTGGAGTTATTGGCCCCGGCCGGCTCCAAAGAAAAAATGGAGACTGCCTTCGCGTTTGGCGCTGATGCAGTATATTTAGGTACACCGGATTTTAGTTTACGAGTGCGGATCAACCGGTTCAGTGCTGAGGAAGTAAAACAGGCGATTATTCAAGCGCGGGGACAAGGGAAAAAAGTCTATGTGACCTTGAACATCTATGCTCATAACCGTCATCTATCATCTCTGATCACCTATTTACGTCAATTAGAAAAATGGCGTCCCGATGGTTTGATTATTTCTGATCCTGGTGTATTAGCTCTTGCTAAAAAATATGCCCCCCATTGTCCCATCCATCTTTCAACCCAGGCGAATGCCACCAATTGGTCGGCAGTTCGTTTTTGGAAGCAACAAGGGGTGAAGCGAGTGATTTTGGGTCGAGAGGTTAGTTTGGATGAGATTCGTGAGATAAAGAAAATGGTCCCGGGAATGGAATTAGAATATTTTGTGCATGGAGCCATGTGTCTGAGTTACTCTGGCCGTTGTGTTTTAAGTGCCTGGCTAGCTAATCGTTCGGCCAATCTCGGTGATTGTGTCCAGCCTTGTCGCTGGCAATATGATGTGCGGCAAGTGCGAGAGTGCCAACTGGCGACAGGGAGAGAATCAGAGCAGGAAATAACCATGGAAGAAGACGCTCAAGGGACATATTTATTGAACTCCCAGGATCTGTGTTTACTTGAGTATTTAGATGATTTGGCACAAGCGGGGATAACGAGTTTCAAAATTGAGGGTCGGGCCAAGAGTGTTGCGTATCTGGCTATAATTATCAAGGCCTATCGTGAGGGCTTGACGGTGATTGATTCTTTTCATAATCAGGCCTTGGTAAAAAGGAAATTGCGGGCGATAAAAAAGAAAAGATTATTGGCCATCATGCATCGGGGTTATACCACTGGTTTTTTGTTAGGAAAAACCGGTGAGCAATTAGTCACAGCCAGCCATCTTTCGGCGATTAAAGAATTCGTCGGGGAGATTGTTGGTGGAGAGAGAGATGGAAAAAAGAAACAGTACCATATTTTTTTTCAACCGCACAATCGTTTGGTAGTCGGGGAAGAGGTTTTCGTTATCACCCCCCAGGGTCGTGATTTGCGATTGAAAGTCAACAAGTTGTATAATGGAGAAAATAAGATGGTTGGGGCGGTGCATGGCGGAGGCAAAGAAAAGGCTAGCTTTTATTCCCGCTTTTCCTTGCCGATTGGTAGTATTCTACAAAAAAAAATTTAAACTTATGAAAATAAAAAAAATAGTCGCTCGCGAAATTTTAGACTCCCGAGGTAATCCGACAGTGGAAGCAGTGGTGGAGTTGGTCAATGGCCTGAAAGGAACAGCCGCTGTTCCTAGTGGTGCGTCAACTGGAACCCACGAAGCCTGGGAGTTGCGAGACGGGGCGAAGAGATATGGGGGTCGGGGGGTTTTGTTAGCAGTAAAAAATGTAAACACCATAATCAGTCGTGCTTTAATAGGAAAAGAAGTAACTGAACAGCGGAAAATCGACCAGAGCCTGATTGAGCTTGATGGCACGGAGAATAAAAAAAGATTGGGTGCCAATGCGATTTTGGCTGTCTCTCTAGCTAGCGCCCGAGCTGGCGCTGTCGCCGTTAACCAACCCTTGTATCGGTATCTCCGGCAGGTTTTTTCTTTGCCTGAGAAAGGCTGGCGTTTGCCAGTTCCGATGATGAATGTTTTGAATGGTGGTCGGCATGCGGACAACAATTTGACGGTGCAGGAATTCATGATCATCCCTCTGCACCGGCAATTTCGCGAACGGGTAAGGATGGGTTCGCAGGTTTTTCATTCTTTAGCCGAGATTTTAAGTAAAAGAGGTTATCATACTAGTGTGGGCGATGAAGGAGGTTTTGCTCCTGATTTGTTGAACAATGAACGAGCCTTACAATTGTTAGTGGAAGCCATAAAAAAATCTGGATTTGTTCCAGGAAAGAACATCTATCTAGGTTTGGACGTGGCGGCTTCGGAGTTTTATCGTCAAGGCAAATATTATTTCCTTAATCAAAAACAAGGATCCACAGCGGACAAAATGATCCGCACTCTAGGATCTTGGGTAGAAAAGTACCCCTTGTTGTCCATTGAAGATGGTTTGGCCGAAGACGATTGGGAAAACTGGATGCGCCTGACTAAATGTTTGGGTCGGAAAGTGGTTTTGGTCGGCGATGATCTGTTCGTCACTAACGTAGGACGGATAAAGCAAGGCATAGAAAAAAAGGTGGGTAATGCGGTTTTGATAAAACTTAATCAGATTGGTTCTTTGTCCGAAACCATTGATGCGATTTATTTGGCCAAGAAAAATGGCTATAAAGTCTCGATTTCTCATCGTTCGGGAGAGACGGTGGATACCTTCATCGCGGATTTAGCCGTGGCAGTCAACGCGGAGTTTGTTAAGGCCGGTTCCTTGTCCAGAAGCGAACGGGTGGAAAAGTATAACCGGCTGATGCGGATAGAAGAAGAGATTGGTTAATCAGGCGGCCCTTCCCGGGCCGTTTTTGATTTGAATTTTAGGCCCGGATGGCCTATAATAATCGCCATATGTCCCAACAGAAAAAACTAGTCAACAGCGGCCCGGTAGTATTGGTGATTTTGGATGGTTTTGGCTGGGCTCCGGAATCGGCCGGAAACGTAATTAACAAAAAGACCGTGCCGAATTTCTTTCAATACTGGGATAATTACCCCCATACCTTATTGAAGGCTCATGGTGAGGCCGTAGGTCTTTTCCCGAACCAACAAGGAAATTCTGAGGCCGGACACATAAATTTAGGATCGGGTCGGGTGGTGAAACAAGACTTGGTCCAGATTTCTGATGCCATTCATGACGGTACTTTTTTTAAAAACGAAGCTTTTCGTCAGGCACTTTATCATTGCCAGAAATATCACACGGCTGTGCATGTTCTTGGTCTGTTGACTGATGGTAATTCCGCCCATGCTTATCCCGAGCATTTATACGCCATGCTAGAATTTTTTCGGCGAGAAGGGCAAAAGGAAGTTTATTTGCATTTAATCACTGATGGTCGGGATTCACCGCCGCACGGGGCTTTAAATTATTTGCATGAATTGCGTGGCCACCTGTTAGCCGGAGAGAAAATTGCTACTATCACTGGTCGTTTTTATTCCATGGATCGAAACAAGTTTTGGGATCGGACGCAGGCCGCTTATGAAGCCATGGTTTTGGGGAAAGGATGTCAAGCGGCCAGCGCAGAAGAAGCGATCTCTCAGGCTTATAACCGCGGAGAGACTGATGAATACATTTGTCCGACTGTAATCCAGGAAGGAAAGAAATCCGTGGGTTTGGTTAAAGACAATGATGCTATCTTTTTTATCAATGCCCGCAGTGATCGGGCGCGACAGATTGCCAAGGCCTTTGTGCAAATCGATTTTCAGAAGAGAAATCCTCAGGCTTTCCGTCGATCAAAATTTCCTCAGAACACTCGTTTTGTGGCTATGACCGATTTCGGACCGGACCTGGATCATATTATGACCGCCTTTCCTTCTCAAGATTTAGTTAATACTCTACCCATGGTTTTGGGCGATTTGCGGCAATTATATGTGGCCGAGTCAGAAAAATATGCTCATATCACTTACTTTTTTAACGGCGGTTATGCCGATCCGGTAGCTGGAGAAGAGAGAGAAAAGATTTCCTCTCCTAATGTTCGGCATTACAATGAACAACCAGCCATGTCGGCTTTGGGGGTGACACGAGCGGTTTTAGCCAGTCTAGAAAAAAAACAGCATGATTTTATCTGTCTTAATTTTGCCAATCCGGACATGATTGGTCACACTGGGGACATGGAAGCGGCCCGTCAAGGCCTGGCGGTTGTAGACAAGAGTTTGCAAAAGATTGTCCGGGCGGCTTTGAAAAAGAAAGGAAAGGTGTTGATTGTAGCTGACCACGGCAATGCCGAAGACATGCTCAATTTGGAGACCGGGGAGATGAGGACAGAACATACGACCAATCTCGTGCCTTGTGTTTTGGTGGATCCTTCAGCTGGCAAAAAGAAAGGACGACCCGGATCTTTGGCTGATGTAGCGCCAACGATTTTGAAATTGTATGGTCGGGTCAAACCCAAGGAAATGACCGGCCGCGCTTTGTTTTAAATATGAAGAAACAACGACCAGTGGTTCTGGCCATACTTGATGGTTGGGGTATAGCCCCGGATAGCGAGGGAAACGCGATTACCCGTGCTGAAACCCCTAATTTCAACAAGTTCATCCATGAATATCCGGTGATGACTTTGCAGGCTTCGGGCAATGAGGTCGGTTTAATGTTTGGAGAAATGGGGAATTCGGAAGTTGGACATCTCAACATCGGAGCTGGCCGGGTATATTATCAAAGTTTACCGCGGATCAATAAAACTATTGCCG
>DATDUP010000004.1:0-37912 GCA_035290345.1 Patescibacteria group bacterium | reverse complement strand
GCAAGACGAATTGTTTGGCCATGTCCCAACCTTGGTCAACATAGATGGCTCCGATTAGAGATTCCAGCACCTTGGCCATAATATATTCTCGGGCTTTGGTTCCAGCATCTTTAGCTTCGCCATGGCTCAAGAACAGGTAGGGTTCCAGTCCGATTTCTAAAGAAATGTTGGCACAAGTCTTGGCATTGACGAGGGCGGCTCGCCAGTTGGTGAGTTCACCTTCTGGATTCAGGTAGTTCTCAAAGATAAATTCAGTGACCACTAGTTCCAAGACCGCATCACCAAGGAATTCCAGACGTTCGTTATGACCCAAAGGGAATTCCCGGTTCTCATTCAAGTAGGAACGGTGTACCAAAGCCTGAACCAAGTAATTTGGTTGTTTGAATTTGATGCCGATTTTTTCTTCCAGGACGGCAAAGTTTTTTTCATGATACTGGGGGACGAGCTCCATAGCTTATTCTTCTTCTATTTTTTCTACAGTTTTATAGATGGCCCCAAGGACGCCGTTAACGAATTTTCCGGAAGCGGAACCGCCGTAACTTTTTGCCACCTCAATCGCTTCGTTGATGGCTACCTTGGCCGGGATTTCCGGATTATACTTCAGTTCGTAAACACCGATACGCAAGACATTACGGTCCACGATGGTTATTTGTTCTAAGGACCAATTAGTAGCATATTGAGCAATGGTCCCATCAATATCTTCTAAATGGTCAACGACCCCTTGGACAGTTTCGTCAATGTATTTTTTGTCTTCTTCCAAGCCTTGGCCGAATTCTTCAATATTTTGTTGAACAATCTCCGGCAATTTGTCAGTTTGGCGGCCACGAAAATCCCATTGATAAAGGACTTGCATGGCAATGGAACGAGCTAAGTGCCGGTTGGCCATATTTATTTCTTCTTCTTGCTGGCGCGGGTGGCTCGGAGAACGCGTTTTTGCGTGTCCACGGCCCGGCGTCCACGATAACGGCCGCATTTGGAACAAGCATGGTGGGGAAGCGACGGGGCGCCGCAGTCGCCGCATTTAGCTACGGCTTTGGTTTTTAGGGCAAAGTGAGCTGCCCTTTGCTTTTTGGACGTAGTTGTCCGTCTTTTTGATGGTAGACCCATATGGTAATAAAGGCTAAAACTGTTGATCAGTATATATAAATCCAAAAAAAAAATCAAGAGGGAGCGATAAATTGCCTTTTTAGCTGGGATTGGCTATCATATTCATATGAGAATTGACGTGATAAATGATAAAAAAGACTGGCTCCCGGGTTGGGAGACAGAGTTTGTTCAACAATGGGAATGGGGTGATTTTCAGGCTACCCTTGGTCATCTTCCTCTTCGTCTAACGAACGGGGACGAGCAGTGGCAGGGATTTATCCATGATTGGGGGCGGGGAATGAAATATTGGTATGCCCCCCGCGTAGATATGACGGCAGAGGATTTGGGGGCAGTGGGGGATTTTTTAAAGAAAAAAGGTTTTGCTTTTGCGCGGGTGGAACCTCAAGTTTCTAGAGAAGGTGAGAAAGGGATAGAATTTGTAGCCAATCGTCAGCCAAAACAGACCTGGATTTTGGATTTATCTAAGACTCTGGAAGAGATTTTAACAGGGATGCACAGTAAAACTAGGTATAATATCAATTTGGCCCAGCGTAAGGGCGTGGTGGTTAGAGAAGAAAAAAATCCTCAGATTTTTTGGGAATTAAATAAAGAGACAGTCAGGCGGGACAGTTTTCGTAGCCATGGTTATGCTCATTATGAGAAGCTATTAGCCCAACCATTTGTCCGCCAATTGATTGCCTATTATCAAGGACGGGCCTTGGCCAGTAATATTTTTATTTTAACTCCAACTGTTATTACTTATCTCCATGGTGCTTCGTCAAGTCAAGAACGCAATCTCATGGCTCCTTATTTCCTGCAGTGGGAAGGTTTAAAATTGGGAAAAAAAAATGGTTGTCAACAGTATGATTTTTGGGGGATCAGTCCCCCGGCTGTTTCCGGCCCCCTGAGTTGTTTTCATGGATATTGTTGGTCAGCTGGACATTCTTGGACCGGAGTGACGCGTTTCAAAGTCAGCTTTGGCGGTCAACTCAAGGAGTATGGTCAAGCCTTTGAGCAGGTGTTGTCCCCGGGGAAGTATAGGTTATATCAATGGGTACGGCGGTTAAGAAGATTAAAAGGATGAAATATGAGAAAACAACTGAAAATTATTGAGAAAAAAAGAGTTTTGAATTTTCATTATCGGAGTATAGAGAATTGGCGGGTGCAATTCCCTCAAGCCGACCGACCGGGTGATTTTTGCATTGAGGTGGCGCCGGATATCGTAATGGTGTTTGCCTTAACCAAGAAAAAACAGGTGGTTTTTATCAATGAGTATTATTTAGGGGAAGAAAAGGCCGTGGATAGTTTGGTGGCCGGTTTTGTCGATCCTGATAAAACCCCCTTGGCCACTGCCAAGAACGAATTGCGCGAAGAAGCTGGACATGAATCAAAGAAATGGGTAAATTTGGGCAAAGTAATGAAAAGTAAATACGCAACCGGGTATTGTCATTTTTTCTTGGCTTTAGATGCTGTTAGGATCGGCGAACAACAATTGGAAGAAATGGAGTTAATAAAAGTGCGAGAAATGGGTTTGTCAGATTTCATTCGTCATCTACGTCAGGGCAGAATAAATAGTTTACACGGGTCTTTAGCTTGTTATCTGGCCCTTGATTATTTAAAAAAATTATGAAGACTTTAAATCAGCGTCTCTTTTTCTGTGTCAACAGACAACTAGGGAAACGGCCGGCTTTGGATGGATTGTTTTTAGTAGTCGCGCATTGGTTTATTTATATTCTCTTTGTCCTTTGCTTGGTCTGGGCTGATGTGACTTTACCTGGAATTTGGTACCGCCTTTATATCAAAGTGGTGTTGACTACAATTGTATCAGGGATCGTAGTCAGCTGGATGTTGGCGATGTTTTGGGTGCATAAAAGGCCGATGGGAGAATTTCCAGAAGCTAAATTTTTATTTCAGCCCTATAAGAACAAGTCCTTTCCTTCCGACCACACCATGATTTCTTTTCTCTTGGTTTTTATCACTTATTTTTTTGGTGCTCATTGGTTTGTTATTTTACTTTTAACATTTTTGGCGGGTTTGGTCGGTTTTTCTCGGATTTGGGTCGGTGTGCATTACCCGCGCGATGTGGCCGGGGGTATATTTTTTGCTTTGGTTTTTTCCTACTTCGGCTATTATCTTGTCACTTATATTTCTCAGCCTTTGTATAACCATCTTCTTCTTTTTTGGCGTTAGATTATGAATGCAATCATTCTCTGCGGTGGTTTGTCCACACGCTTGGGAGAAATTACCAAGACCTGTCCTAAGATTCTTTTGCCCATTGGGCCAAAGACGGTTTTAGATTGGCAGTTGGAAAAAATGAGATCCTTGGGTATAACCGAAGTAGTGTTGGCGGCCGGACATTTGGCCACAGCGGTGCAGAAAGAGGTTGGTTTTTCTCGACAGGGTTTGGAAATCATCTACGCGATTGAAGACAAAAAATTGGGGACGGGAGGGGCGATCAAGCACGCTTGGAAATATGTGCGCCAGCCAGAAGAACCAGTCTTGGTGTTAAACGGTGATGTTTTGGTGGCGGCTGATCTTTCTTCTTTTTGTCAGGCTGGAAAAGAAGACAGTGAAGGTTTGATCTTAGGAGCCAAAGTCCCGGACGCGGCCAGTTATGGGACTTTGGAATTTGCCGAGGATGGACATTTGCAAGCGTTTAAGGAGAAAACTGGTCAGGCTGTTTCAGGTTATATTAATGGTGGTGTCTACTTTTTTAATGCAAATTTGAAGAAGTATTTTCCAGAAACTGATGAGTTTAGTATTGAATACGATGTTTTCCCCCGAGTGCGGCAAATGTATGTGTATCCTACGGATCAGCCCTGGGTGGATGTCGGGGTGCCGGAGAGATTGGCATGGGCCAGAAAGAATTGGCAAATATTTTTATGAAAAAATTGATTTTTTTTCTCATATTTTTTTGTTTTGTTTTCGGCATTTGGTTTCTTTATTCCGAAATATATAAAAGCAGTGCTCAGCCGGGCAAGGAGGGATTAGTTTTCTCAGTGCAACCTGGTGAATCGGTAGCCACCTTAGCGGCCCGTTTGGAAAAGGAACAGGTTATTCGCAGTGCTTGGTTGTTTCAAAAGTATTTAGTCTGGAAAGGTTTAGACAAGAAAATAAACTACGGAGAATTCAAAGTGGACGCGCCGTTCACCATTGCTCGTTTGGCCGCGGCCTTGAGCCAACCCGGGCTGAATGAGCGGGTCATCACTATTATTCCCGGATGGACCTTGGGGGAGGTGGCCGAATATCTAGAAAAGGAGGGATTAGTCACAGAGGCGGACTTTTTTGCCTTGGTTGGTAAACCAGCGGTGAATTATAAATTGAAAGGAAAAAGTGCCGCTCCGTTGATAACCAATGACTTTCCGATCCTTGTCGATAAGCCTTGGTATGTAAGTTACGAAGGTTATCTGGCGCCAGACACTTATCGGATTTACAACAATGCTACGGTTGAAGAAATTGTGGAGCGTCTTATCCAGGAACGTAATCAACAAATTACCGAAGAAAAGCAAGCAGCTATCAAAAAAAGCGGACGTACTTGGTTTGAAGTGTTGACCATGGCCAGTATCCTGGAGAGAGAAGTGCGGCAAGAAGAGGATTTAAAGAAGGTGGCTGATATTTTTTGGCGCCGTTATGATCTTAATTGGGCCTTACAAGCTGATTCTACGGTTCATTATGCAACAGGAAAGATCGGGGAAGGTGAATTGTTTACTACTAAAGAAGATCGGGATTTTAATTCTCCCTGGAACACTTACAAGTACCCCGGTCTACCTTTGGGGCCGATCTGTAATCCTAGCTTGGCGGCCATTGAGGCGGCCATCTATCCCACGGCCAATGATTATTGGTATTTTTTGACGACTACTGAAGGCCAAGTAATTTACAGCCAGGATTTGGAAGAGCATAATGCCAATGTAGCTAAGTATCTCTATGTTCACTAGTGATTTTGACTATCAACTCCCACGAGAATATATTGCGCAAAAACCTCAAGAGCCACGGGATCATTCCCGTTTAATGGTTGTGGACAAGGGAAAAAAGTCGGTGGTTCATGATTCGTTTTTTAATCTTCTTCAATATCTGCGTCCGGATGACCTTTTGGTGTGGAATAATTCTCGGGTTTTTAAGGCTCGGCTTTTTGGGATTTTAGAAGGAGGAAAGGGAGAAGAATTGTGGCATGGACAAAAGGTGGAGATTTTTTTGATCAAGCCTCAAGAAAACGAGGGGGTATGGCAAGTCTTGGGAAAACCCGGTCGTCGTCTGGCTCCGGGTATGCGCGTGCGATTTGCTCCGGATTTTTTTTGTGACATAATGGTCAAATCCCGGACCGGGGAAATTTTGGTTCAGTTTTCAGGATTGACCGCTGAACAAGTTCGACAAAAGGCAAATCAGTATGGTCATATACCAGTGCCACCCTATGTCAAAGATGAACCGCACCAATTAGATATTTATCAAACAGTCTATGCTCGGGCCGAAGGATCGGTAGCGGCTCCCACAGCTGGGTTTCATTTCACTCCCGATTTGATTGAGAAGATTAAAAAAAGGGGAGTACAATTAGCTGAGATAACTTTACATGTGGGATTGGGGACTTTTTTGCCGGTCAAGGCTGAACGCGTGGATGATCATGTAATGCATTCAGAATATGTGGAATTGACGGCGGTTAATGCGGAATTGATCAATCAGGCCAAGAAAGATGGGCGGCGAATAATCGCCGTGGGCACGACTACTGTCCGGACCTTGGAAGGATTGGCCCAACAAGCCGGTTTTCATGATCAACGTTTAGAGCCTTATCAAGGGGAGATAAATATTTTCATTCGCCCCGGGTTTTCTTTTCAAATTATTGATGGTCTGATCACCAATTTTCATTTACCCCGTTCCACTTTATTAATGTTGGTGGCGGCTTTTGCCGGGGATACCAAGTTTGTGTTAGACTGTTATGAGGAAGCCAAAGCCAAGAATTATCGCTTTTACAGTTTTGGCGATGCCATGTTTATTTATTAATTATTATTCATAACCTATATATATGGGTGAGGAATATCGTCTTAGTCAGTTACGCGACATTGGTTTTTCCCGTCATAGTCAGTCTCCGGAAAATGTCTTGAAGGGGGCAAAGAAAAAATTGGAGGAAGAAGCATTGGATGATAAAGGTGGTGAATACGATGCCGTGGTTGACAAAGCTTATCAAGACTTGGCCGGTGTCTCTCCAGAAAGTCTGACTGGTAAGAAAAAACGGTCAGGAGACCAGGTTGCTGTGGAGGAATCAGAAGACAGAAGACAGGCAGTCTAAAGAAAAACCGGCCTAAGCGCCGGTTTTAGTTTGGAACGGATTGAAATTGGTACTAGTGTCAAAATGGTCTGAGTTTTCTTGTTTTTTCAACCAGCCCGCTATTTTGTAGGTAAGAGGCAAGAGGAGGATTTCAATCAGGATTTTAAAGATGTAGTTGGAAATCCAGATAATCATAATTAGTGGCCAAGGGAAGAGGCCAGCGAAAGCAACTAACAGGAAGATCGTGGTATCAAGAAACTGGCCGACAATAGTAGAACCAATGGTCCGCAGCCAGAAAAACCGTCCTTTGGTTTTGAGTTTGATTTTTGCGAGTAAATAGCTGTTAGCAAATTCACCGACGAGATAGGCTACTAGGCTACCCAAGACAATACGCGGCACAACCCCGAGGATTTGTTCAAAAGCCGCTTGTCCGGTCCAATCAAGAGCCGGGGGTAGTTTTTGCACCACGTAAAAGATTATTACCATGAGCAGGTTTAAGGCGAAGCCGATCCAAATTACCCGACGGGCGCGGGCATAACCGTAAACTTCGGTAAGAATATCTCCAAATATATAAGATAGAGGAAATAGAATTGTGCCTCCGTCAAAACTAAACCAGCCTAGGGAAAGTAATTTGGTGCTGGTAATGTTAGAAAGGATCAGCACAGCAGCAAAAGTGGCGGTAATAAAATCAAGATAGCGAAAAGATTTCATGGGGGTTGAAAGTTAAGGAATGGTTGGCGACCATTTCTATGTTATGATCTAGGATTTGTGAATCAGCATTGTAGAGAAAATTGGCGCGTAATTTTTGTCTGCGTAGCACTAAAGGAAGCCAATGAATAGCATCCTCCCACATTCGTTGGTATGGGATTTTGTCTAAATCAAACCAGAGCGGGCAAACTTCCTCTGTTTCTTGAGGTTCGCCTTCCCATTGGTCTACCAAGAAAACAAATCCATAGGAACCTCGTCTGTCTGGGGACTCGGCATAGGGGAAGAAAAAACCGAGTTTGGCTATTGGTTGGGGATCGAGGATTTTTATTTTTAACTCTTCCGCGGTTTCCCGAATGACAGCTTGCTCAATAGTTTCTTGATTTTTGACTTTCCCGCCTGCCCCAGCCAAAATTTTTCCCTGGCCAAATCCTTGTTTTTTTTCCACCATCAACAGTTTTTCGTTTTTGATTAACAAACCGATAGTGTGATTGATTTTTATGTCCGGAGTATAGTCAGCTAATTTCATAAAGACAGCCACTTTTCTTTACAGTGAATGAACGAATCATTTTTAATTGCGCCCCGGATTTCTTCCATCATGGTCAACAAGAAGTGTAAGTTGTGTATGGTGGCTAGGCGGTAGGCCAAGAGTTCTTCTGCCCGGAAGAGGTGGTGGAGGTAGGCGCGGGAATAGTTTTGGCAAGTAAAACAATTACACTCTGGATCAATCGGGGACGGATCCAGACGGAAACCAGCATTAAAGATATTTAGACGGAAGTTCGGGCTAAGGGAACGATGAACGTATAGAGTGCCATTGCGAGCAATGCGAGTCGGGGCTACGCAATCAAACATATCAACACCTTTTTCTACAACTGTAAACAAGTCCGCGGGTGAAAAGCCCACGCCCATGGTATACAATGGGCGGTTATAGTCCAAGACAGGTTGGATTTGGTCAAGAATTTCTGCGGTGGCCAGCATGTTATAGCCGATTGATTCTCCACCGACGGCCAAACCAGAAAAGTCCAGATTAGAAATATATTTAGCTGACTCTTGCCGCAGATCAGAAAAGCGTCCACCTTGGATAATGCCAAAGAGGTGTTGAGCATAACCATGAGGGTCGGGTTGTTTTTGCCAGGCTTCTAGACTTTGTTTGGCCCAGGCATGGGTGCGTTGCAAAGATAGTTGAGCCTCCTTTTTAGGTGCGTCATCAGTCGTGCATTCATCAAAAGCCATAATGATGTCCGCCCCCAGGTCTTGTTGGATTTGGATAGCGGTTTCAGGGGTAAAACGATGGGTTGATCCATCCAAATGGCTCCGAAAAGTGACGCCTTGATCATCTATTTTTACTAAACGTCCCTGCTCTGACGACTCATTTTCTTTGTTTTCCCCTTTGCCCTTTTTCAATGTGCCAAGAGAGAAAACTTGGAAACCGCCCGAATCAGTGAGTATGGGCCGGGGCCAATTCATGAACTTGTGTAATCCACCGAATTTAGCCACTGTTTTTTCACCTGGACGTAGGTGGAGATGATAGGTGTTGGCCAAGATGATAGGGGCATTTAAATCTAATAAATCCTGGCTGGACAGGCTTTTGACCGTGGCTTGAGTGCCTACCGGCATAAATACCGGGGTTTCTAAATCACCATGGTCCGTCTGAATCAGGCCAGTCCGTGCTCGACTGTCTTGGCTAGCGTGAGTAATAGTAAAGAAAGGCATAGTGTTGGGATTATAATTTTTTCTAAACAGAAAATCAAGCGGTGGGATTAGACCAGAAGCTGGAGATGCGGTAAAATAGCTGAGAGATTATGAGACAAAAGTCGAAAAAAAAACTAGTCTTTTTCAATACGGCTTTGACTACGGTTTGTATTTTTTTTATCCTCGGCAGTCTCTGGCCTTGGCGGGTTTTTGTCAAATCAGTTTTTTTCGCTCCCACCGATGACCAACTACCATTGACGACCGTGGTTTTACCTTTATCACAAGAAGTAGGCCAAGAAAAGACTGTCGTGGCTGGAAAAGAAATTATAGCCACCTCTTCATTTGGAGAACAAGAAAAGATGAGCGGAGAGAATGCCGTTCCGGTATTAACGGAGACTGTCTTGCCTAAAGAAATAAATTTAGATGTACCCTTCACTTCGCAAGCTCCAGAAAAGAATTGGGACCAGCCTTGGCAGGACGCTTGCGAAGAGGCCGCAGTTTTGATGCTGGCGGCGTATTATAATGGTTATAATCTGAGTCCGTTATTTGCCAAGGACGAAATTTTAAAAATGATTGCTTGGGAAGAAACCCAAGGTTGGGGCGGAAGCCTGGATTATGAAAAAGTCGTTCAGCTAATTCACTGGTATGCGGGGAAGAACTGGTCAGTGCGGGTAGTAGAAAACCCGACCACGGAGATGATAAAAGAATGGTTGGCTCAGGGCCGGCCTGTTCTCGCCTTGACTTATGGCAAGGATTTACCCAATCCCTATTTTCGTAATGGCGGACCAGAATACCACGCTTTGATTATTCGCGGATATACTTCAGAAAAATTTATTACCAATGACCCGGGTAGTGGCTGGAGCAAGAATTATGCTTATCCCTATGACGTGTTCCTAAACGCTGTCCATGATTGGAACGGGGGAAAAGTAAAAGAAGGAAAGAAGATTGTTATTATTTTGGAATAATTCAGGTAAGAAAAAAGCAGCTTTGTCAAAAAGCTGTTTTTTGTTATAATCCTTCCAGCTCTTATGTTAAATTTTTCTGCACAATTGAATCCAGAACAGGAAGCGGTAGTCTTGGGGGCGGAAGGTCCCTGTTTGGTGTTAGCAGGAGCTGGTTCGGGCAAGACAAGGGTGATCACTTATCGTGTCGCCCAGCTTTTGTCGCAAGGGGTCTTACCGAATGAAATCTTGTTGGTCACTTTCACTAACAAGGCGGCTAAGGAAATGATGGAACGGGTACGACAACTGGTAGGCGAAGAGATACGGTTGCCCTGGTCTGGTACCTTTCATCATGTTGGGTATAAGATTTTACGCCAACATGCCACTGTTCTTGGCTACCAGCCGAATTTTAGTATTTTAGATAGCGGAGACAGTTTAGAATTATTGAAATCTTGTCTCAAAGACGAAGGAATAGATCGCAAGGAAAAACGTTTTCCTTCACCGGCGGTTTTACAAAGCGTATTAAGTTATGCCCGTAATGCTGAAACTACGATTGAAGATGTTTTGTCCCTTAAACATCCCCGTTTTTTAACAGTTCGGGAGACGATCATCCGGATCGCGGAGCAGTATCAAAAGAGAAAAATAGCGGCCAATGTCATGGATTTTGATGATTTGTTGGTCAATTGGCATTTGTTACTGGCCAAAAGTCCGGAATTACGGGAAAAATACGCGCGCCGTTTTCGTTATATTTTGGTTGATGAGTATCAGGACACTAATCATGTGCAAGCTTCAATCATCAATTTGTTGGCCGGTCATCATCAGAATTTGTTAGTGGTCGGTGATGATGCCCAGAGCATTTATTCTTTTCGGGCGGCGGATATAAAGAACATTTTAGATTTTGAAAAAATATATCCTCAGGCCAAGGTTTTTCGTTTAGAAACCAATTATCGTTCCACTCCGGAGATTTTGGCCGTGGCCAATTCCGTAATCAGCAACAATTCCCAACAGTATGAAAAGGAGCTAAAGAGCGTTGTCCCGAGTTTGGCCAAGCCAGAGGTGCAGGTGTTTGCTGATCAAAAAGAAGAGGCCCAGCAGATTGTTGGTCGCTTACGAGAATTGCTAGAGGAAGAGGGAATTGCTCCAGAAAAAATTGCCGTGCTTTTCCGGGCCGCCCATCATTCTCAGGTTTTAGAAATGGAATTGATGAAAAATCATTTAGAATATGAATATCGCGGGGGAGTGCGTTTTTATGAACGGGCCCATGTTAAAGATGTTTTAGCTTTCTTGCGAGTGTTGAATAATCAGCAGGATTTTTTGGCTTGGCAGAGGATTTTGAATTTACAAATCGGCATCGGCTCTGCTACCGTGGGACAGATAGTGGAACATTTACGCCAAATGTCTTCATTTGAGGATTTGCGTTTGATTGGCCCCCAGTTGCCACCTCGCGCCCAATTGGGGTGGAATAATTTGTGGCTGATTTTGGAGGCCTTACGCGCTGTGCCCGGGAATACTCCCAAGCTTTTGATTCAAACTCTGTTAGATTCAGAGTACCTAGTATATTTGGAAAATGAGTATCCGGATTTTCGTGAGCGTAAGTTGGATATTGAACAGCTGGCTGAATTTTCTCAAGGAGCAGAAAATTTGAGTGAGTTTTTAGCTCAGGCGACCATGCAGGAAACATATCAGGCGGCCGTGGACGGCCGTGCCGGAGGAAAGATTATTCTTTCGACAATTCATCAAGCTAAGGGTTTGGAATGGGAGGCTGTCTTTGTGATTAATCTGGCCAACGGCCAATTTCCCAATGAACGGGCGTTATCCGAAGATGGGGGATTAGAAGAAGAACGTCGTCTTTTTTATGTGGCTATTACCCGGGCCCAACGTTATCTGACCTTATCATATTCCTTAGTCAGCGGGTTTGGTGGTTTCTTGTCTGGCCCCAGTTCGTTTTTGGAAGAAATTTCTCCGACTCTTTTAGCTGTTGCCGGTCTGACTGGCCAGACAGTTTTTTCTCAACCGGGAGCAGGGGGAAGTGATTCCGAGATTCAATACTTACCCGAAGATCAGTCTCGGCGGGGGTTTCTTTCCGACATCTCTGATTTATAGCTTGACTTTTTAGAAAACAGGGGGTACAATATGGCCAAACTCTTAATTTTATTTTTATGGATTTTACTGGCATTTATGAGAAGACGCTTCTCATCGTCAAACCGGACGGGGTGCAACGCGGTTTGGTAGGAGAAGTGTTGCGTCGTTTAGAAATGAAGGGTCTCAAGATTGTCGGCTTAAAGATGTCTCAATTAGACGAGAATAAATTGCGTGAGCATTATGCCCATCATGTGGAAAAGCCCTTTTATCCTGGTTTGGAAAAGTTCATGAAGTCAAGTCCTGTGGTGATTATTTGCGTTGAAGGTAAAAACGCAGTGGGAGCAGTGCGTTTGATTGCCGGTGTGACCAATGCAGGTGAAGCCGATGGAGGTACAATTCGTGGTGATCTGGCCATGGGAATGTGCAATGTAGTCCATTGTTCGGATTCAGTAGAAACCGCCCAGGGGGAAGTGGCTAGATTTTTCCAAGAAGGAGAAATCTACAACTATGACAAGACTGAATATCTGCATGTTTACATGCATGATGAACAGGGTGGAGCCCGATAATAAGAAAGAGAGCAGGCCAAGAAGGTCTGCTTTTGTTTTGTCCAAATTTTATATTTGACAGAGGGTATTAGTGATAAGGTATACTAATAAAGATCCTGCCAGACAGCACATTATCATATTCTACAATCATATCTCTAGGGAGACCTAAATTGCTTTGGTCTGAGGATCAAGGTTGCGGTTACCCACTTATAAGTTCGGGATATGAGCGTGCTGTCTGGATTGGCAGGATCAAGCAGCCTTTAGGGTTGCTTTTTTTCTTGACAAATCATGAAAAGATATATAAAATCTGTACACATTGGGGTTCATAGCTCAGCTGGTTAGAGCGCCACATTGACATTGTGGAGGTCAGAGGTTCGATTCCTCTTGAACCCACGCCGGTTGAAAAAATGGCAAGGAGAGAGTAGAATGGGGGTAAACAAACGGGCAATTAGCTCAGTTGGCTAGAGCGCAACACTGATAATGTTGAGGTCCCAGGTTCGATTCCTGGATTGCCCACCATCAAACATCTCTCCAAAACGGAGGGATTTTTGTTTTGTGCTGAATGCGCTTGTCTACTATATTTGTTAGCAGTTTTGTTGACGGTGATGCGGTTCGAACGTTGGGGAGACCATTTGGTCAACATGGGAGGTGTTTGAGAGTTTTGTGGCTTAGTTTAGAGATAAATAACCTTTTGGTTCGTAGTTCGAACTATGTTGTGGAAAATATTGAAGTAAATGAGTAAATAACATATAATACATCCAGATACTTATAGAAAATTTATGAAGCTAACAAAAGAAAAGTTAACTATTGGGATATTGCTACTTATTCTGTGCGCAATGACGTATTTTGTCTTTCAAAAGACAAACGCTCCGGTATCTAAAAATAGCGCTTCTGAATCTCAAAAGACTATTCCTCCAACAAAAGAATTGGGAGCTGCTTTTGAAGAGTCTGCAAATCATTCGGCTATGGCAGATATCGCGGAACTTTCTTGTTTCCCGACCAGCAGATTTAATTGTAGTGTGGATGGTTGTAGTCCTGCAGCTCCAGCAACATATTATTTCGTAGATCACGGGACAGAAAGTGGAACTTATTTCAGATGTGACGCTAAGGGATGTGATCCGTATCCCATCACGGTAAATCCTTCGGGAGAATTTACGCAATTTATGCCATCCCAAGGACAGGCCATGCTATTTAAAGTCGCTACCGGAGATATATTAGGTAACAAAGGTGATTTTGTTGATATAGCAACTATGGGCACATCAAGCATAGTTTCTTTTGGAAAATGCATTGTCAAATAATTATCTATGAATCCAATAAAATTTTCAGATTATAAACAAAGAATAACGGATACTATTCAAGCGAGGCTTCAAGTAGCGCCCATAGCTGGTGAAAATGGATTTACCCTTGTTGAAGGTTTTATCATGCAGCCTTTAAGCAATGAAGTTTCTGGAAACATTGTTATTGGCGGACCAACAATTCCATTGGTTGCAATAGTCGGTAATACATCTGGAAGGATGTATTATTTTGCTTTGAAAGCTCTTAATATTTCTGGTTTAGAGATTTGATATGGAAAGCACTCAACAACAAACAGTAGCACCAAATCCCTCATCAGTTACTCCTGGTGCCGTATCGACAGTACCACAAACTGTTAGCTCGGTTGGCGGTGAACAGCTTAACCTTAAACAACAAATAGATAGTCACGAAGAAGATATTAAGAAGCTAAAACAAGATCTCACAAATGAAAGATTAAACAACATTACCATTTTTGGTATTTTTGCTTCACTGGTTACTTTTTTTAGTATTGAAATTCAAGTTTTTAAGAACATTGAAAATTTTTGGTTACTAATTGGCCTCACTTCGTTTTTAGTAAGTTCAATGCTTTTGTTTGTATTTTCTTTACAATCAATTATTCGGGATCGGATGAATTGGAAAGATTTTTTTAAGACTCCCATTTTTTGGATTTTTCTTTTATTTTTAATATTTTCGTTCGTTATTTTTATTCTGAATAGTAAGGGAATAAATATCGACCTAAAAATTACTAGCCCATTACAGAAATAGATCTCAAACTTGAGGTGTCCTTTATATCCCCCACAAACTCCTCCACCATAGCCGTATTATCCTTCAACCAAATGTACCAAAACAAGAATAATTCCTCAGAAAGTCGCCAATGCACTCTAAGCCACACCTCCATTTCCGAGTCCAAAACACTTGAAACCTGCTTAGAATCAGGCATTTCTTCATCCAGCTGATGTTCCAAATATTCATCGGCAGTCATCCTTTTCTTTACCAACCCCTTGGTTTCCGGTTCCGATCGCGTTAATGAGCCCCCACCAAAGACCGCTGGAAGCTAGGCGGTTTTAAATTTGCTTTTTTCACTAGATTTGTGTATAATTTAAGCGATAAATGAGTTACCCACAGCAAGAGAAAATCGGGTAAATTTTTGGTGATATATATGGAAAAAGAAAAAAAGGATCAAGAGAAAATAGAGGAAGAAGGGAAGTGGGCAAAGATAAGTTTGTTTTGTCTGGAATTGGTTAAAGTAGCAGTGCTCGCTGGTTTGACTATCGGATTAGTCCGGTATTTTCTTTTTAAACCTTTTGTGGTGAGAGGACAGTCAATGGAACCGAATTTTTTTGAACGGGACTATCTGATCATTGATGAATTGTCCTATCGTTTGCGGGAACCGAAGCGGGGAGAAGTGATTGTATTTCGCGCACCAATCGGCGATGACTACTATCTCAAACGGGTGATTGGTCTGCCGGGAGAGAGGGTGAAGATAGAAGACAGCAAAGTAATAGTGTATAACGAAGAATATCCGCAAGGCGCAGTCGTGGAAGAGTTGTATCTTGAAGAAGAAACGCCGGGAATGATAATCCAGACTTTAGGAGAAGACGAATTTTTTGTAATGGGTGACAACCGTGATTCCAGCTATGACTCTCGCCGTTTTGGCCCGATAGGGCGGCAGGCGATTGTCGGTCGGGCTTTGGTCAGAGGATTGCCTCTGTCAAAGATTACGACTTTTTCTACTCCGCAATACAATCTGTAATATTTATGAATACAAAACAAAAGAAAAACAAGAAAGAAATTCGCCGCAAGTTTGTTCCTAAAAAATCTGGAGCTCCAGCAAAATCGAATGAGAAAAAGGAGGAAGAAAAAAATGCCGGGGCGTTGAAAGGAAACAAGAAAAAAACTTTTGAACAACTTCGGGGGATGAAAGACATTTTGCCGCGGGATGAACATTGGTGGAAAAAGATGTATTTTACGGCTTGGGATCTGGCCGAAGCCTATGGTTTTGGATATTTGGAGACTCCTTTGTTGGAAGATGCCAATCTTTTTATCCGTTCCATTGGTAAGGGAACGGATGTGGTGGACAAGGAAATGTATGTTTTTGAAGACCGAGACGGAAGCCGGGTGGCCTTAAGGCCGGAATTTACCGCCGGGGCAGTTCGCGCTTATTTGACCCATGGATTGTTTAACCAGCCCCAGCCAGTAAAGCTCTGGTCAATAGGCCCGCTGTTTAGGCATGATCGTCCTCAGGCTGGTCGCTATCGCGAATTTAGACAATTCAATTGTGAGAGCTATGGTGTCCATGATCCGGTGGTAGAGGCGGAACTGATTGGCGTGGCTTATAACTTTTTGCACGATTTAGGGATTGATTCCACCATTCACATCAATAGCTTGGGCACGACTGAGGATCGCCAGCATTATCTGGTAGAATTGGTCGGTTATCTGCGTTCTAAACGCGGTTATCTCTGCGAGGATTGTAAAAAGCGGATTACCAAGAATCCTTTACGAGTATTAGATTGTAAAAATGAGTCATGCCGGCCTGTGATTGAAGAAGCTCCGCAGATTATCGATTGGCTGTCTGAAGATTCAAAGAATTATTTCATGAAAGTTTTGGAGTATCTGGATGCCATGAGTGTTCCTTATTCTCTTAAATCCACCCTGGTCCGGGGCCTGGACTATTATACCGAGACAGTTTTTGAGATTTACGAGGATAATCAGGAAGAGGGCCAACAAAGTGCTTTGGGCGGTGGTGGCCGTTATGATAATTTGGTGACAGAATTGGGAGGCCAACCAACACCTGCCTGTGGTTTTGGCCTGGGTTTGGAAAGAGTGGTGAATAGTTTGCGTCATCGGGCCGAGACCAGTGGAGAAAAAACAGCAAATCAGGAAACGGCAATTTTCTTTGCTCAGCTGGGTGAACAAGCTCGGAAACAGGGCCTGCGTTTGATTGAAGAATTGCGCCGCTCCGGAGTAAAGGTGGCTCATAATTTAGGGAAGACCGCTTTGAAAGCCCAGTTGGAGATGGCGGATAAGATTAAGGCTAAATATACCCTGATAATTGGTCAGAAAGAAGTTCAGGACGGGACGATAATCATCCGAGATATGGAATCAGGGATTCAGGAAATTGTGGATCAAAAAAAGTTAAAATCTGTTCTCTTAAAACGTTTGGAAAGCGTTAAGGAATAGTTTTTTGACAAAAGGGATTTTTTTCTGTAAAATATCCCCATAATTAATCAACCTAATACACCTGAGGAGGTGAACAATGTGTCTGAGATAAAAAGAAGGAAAGGCGAGTCGTTTGAGGCCTATATGCGGCGGATCAAACGACGCTGGCAACAGTCCGGCAAGCTATTGCAGGCGAGAAAGGTGCAGTTTTTTAATCCGAATGAAAGTAAGAATGTTACGCGGAAAAATACTGTTAAACGTTTGCAGATGGTGAGTAAGTTAAATTACTTACGGAAGACTGGCAAGTTGCCCAAAGAAGACAAACTAATGACCAGATAACAAGAAAATATGTCTTTACGCGCAGATATCCAGCAAGCGCAGACAAGTGCTTTGCGGGAAGGGGCCGAAGAAAAATTAGGTATGTTGCGCGTCTTGTGGTCAGCAATTCGCAATCAAGAGATAGAAAAAAAGGCGGAATTGACTGATGAAGAAGTGGTAGACGTTGTGAAACGACAGGTCAAACAGCTCAAGGACGCCCTGGTAGATTTTCAGAGAGGCAGTCGTCAGGATCTAGTGGAAAAAACAAATCACGAGCTAGAAATTCTGTCCCAGTATACTCCCCAGCAGATGTCCTTAGAAGAAATCGGTAAAGTAGTAGATCAAGTGTTAGCCGGAGAAATAGAAAACAAGGATGTGGGGAAGGTAATGGGAAAAGTGATGTCTTTGGTTAAGGGTCGCGCTGATGGCAACCAAGTAAGAGATGTTGTTAGCCAGCGACTGGCCGAAAAAAAATAATTTTTGAGTCCTGGGTTTCATGCTTCCTCGGATTCTAAAAATAAAAATAAATAAAAAAACTACCGCGAAATGGGGGAGTGTCTTATTCGTGGTAGTTTTTTGTTTATTCGCCATGGTCGAACCAAGTTGGGCCCAGGCTGATGATAGTTTGGGAATTAACCGTTTTGGTCAGACCACGTTTTTGAGTGGCACTGATATACGTTTAATCATTGCCCAGGTGATTCGGGTGGTGTTGAGTTTGTTGGGCACGATTGCCTTGGTTTTGGTAATTTATGCGGGTTTCACCATCATGACCTCTCAGGGTAATGAAGAGAAAGTGGCGCAAGGGAAGAAAATTTTGATTAATGCTGTCATTGGTTTGGTGATAATCCTTAGCGCATTGGCGATCGTCCAGTTTATTATTAATTCGCTCTTAAAGGCCACGGGTTATCAGGGTGGTGATGTGGCGGGCAAACCCAAAGTGGAATTGTTTGCCGGGAGTGGGGCTTTGGGCAAAATTATCAAAGATCATTATCCGGCCCGTAATCAAACTGGTGTGCCACGTAACACCAAGATTACTATCACTTTCGCCGAGCCCATAGCGCCGGCCTCAATGATTAGTAATGATAACAATACTTGTTGGAAGGTTGATAAGACTGGTCCGACGAGTGAATGTGAAAAAGATGCCAACGGGGAAATCAAGGATCCATATTATGGTGATTGTGTCATGCCAGCTGATCCGACCACTTTTGATTGGCAAACACATTGTGATCATTTGCGTTTAGATAATGTCCAAATTTATCGTTCGGCTGATGAAAAATCTGAACCGGTCCCGGCCGCGGCCATGGCTTCTTATGAGAATGGCAAAGTTTTCACTTTCGTCTTCCGCCCCTTTGAGTTTTTAGGCAATGACACTGAAGATGTCTGGTATTCAGTCAAACTGACTAATAAGATTACTAAGATAAATGGTGAGGGCGCTTTTGATAAACAACATTATAAGTATTATCTTTGGGAATTCCAGACTGGTACCATCTTTGATTTTGAGCCGCCCCATGTTGTTGGGGTCTATCCGCAGTATCCCCCTGATGACAAGGTGGCGCGTAACACGATTATTCAGGTCGTTTTTAGCGAACCAATGGATCCATTGACCACCCAAGGGCAATTGAACAAGAATTCTGACTTCACTAATCTGTTATTCAGTTCGTCAGCTTGGAATGGTTCTTGGCAAGTGTCTAATGGTTATACAGTGACGGAATTTGTTTCTACAGAAAGTTGCGGGCAAAACAGTTGTGGAGAAGAAATGTATTGTCTTACTTTAGAATGTCCGGCTCAGGATAAATCCTGTTTTAATGACTTTTTTGCTCTAATCCGTACCGGCGAACCTTTGCCCCAGGGAGAAAAATTTGAGGCCATTCCTTTCAGCGGGGTAATGGACTTGGCCGGCAATGCCTTGGATGGTGATGACAATGGTTTGTTCGCTGGTAAACCAGCTATGCCTGGTGACCAGCATAATATTGGTTTTACCGATAAAATAGACGAAGTGGCCCAGGGAAAGGCGGAAATTTATAAAGGTGGAGAAGGTAAATACGCAGTGGCAGCTGATAACTATGGTTGGCCATTCCGCATTTTTAATACTATTGATCGTAGCGCTCCTTATGTGGAAAAAGTAGTTCCAGGACTGGATAAGGATATGGTGGGGAAACAAGCAGATGTGTTAATAGATTTCAGTAAGCGCTTGTGGTCTAAAACTTTGGCTGATATCAGTTTGGAGGAATATCCGGAATTAACTGATCCCGAAGGACAGCCTATTGATTTCTTTTACAAGATAATGGGGAAACTGAATACGGAGAATAATGAAAATCTGAAGACCCAGGTACAGATTTTACATCGAGAATTTGGCCCGAATGATTTGACAGCTTATTATTTCCCGGCAATTCCGAGTACGGTCAAATCGCTTAATCAGAATTGTTTATACCCCGGACGGGGGCCAGTCATTAAAGAAAAAAGTGAAAGAGGGCAGTCGCCCTTGTGCCAAGTGGGAGAAGTGGATGAATGGGGTGTACCTAAGGCCGAAACCGTAAAAAATTGTGTCTTAGTGACCACGGCTAGTGACAAAGATACAGGTTGTGTTCAGACCACTGGTTCTTTGGGGCCAGATGGAAAGACTTTAGATCAGCAAGCCTTATTGAAAAGTGACTTGTCGGCTTGTTTTCAGACCATGGAAAAAGAAAGTGGCAACTAATATATGAAGAAAGGCCAGAGAAAATTTTTATTCCTTTGCTTGATAGTTTTTTCAGCTTTGTTTTTGCTGGGTGGCCTGACGACTTTAGTTAGCGCCCAGACTAATGATTTGAATTTTGGTCTGCAGCCGGTGGCGAAAACTGGTTTGTCCGGTACTGATATTCGGGTAATAATCGCCCAAATCATCCGTGCGGTTTTAGGTTTGTTGGGAATAATCGCCCTCGGGATCGTGATTTATGGCGGTTGGATGTACATGACGGCCGCTGGCAATGAAGATAAGGTGGCCACAGCCAAAAAGATTTTAGTGAATGGGCTCATCGGTTTGGTGATTATTTTAAGTTCTTTCGCGATTGTCCAGTTTGTCCTTAACAAACTGGCTGAAGCCACTGGCTATGGCGGTTCGGCCGGCAGCGAAGGTGAGGCTGACCCCATTCCTGGCTGGCCAGATTTTTGTCAGAAAGTTCCTGATCATCCCTCTTGTTGTCCAAATGAATTTTTTGTAAAAAGCATTACACCGGTTTCTAGCAATACCGGCATGAATAATATCGGCATTCGCGTTTTGTTCAACAAGCCGTTGGCCGAACAATATACCGCGGATGATGTTTTTGATGTTTTTTCTCAAGGAGAGATTACTAATCAGTTTGACTATGTATTCTTCAAAGATATCGCCGGTAAAATTAACGGAGTAGATGCGTTGTATAAATCCGGCCAATCGGTTTGTCCGGATGATGAGGGGCCAGTTCCTTGTTTGGAGTATGGGAATTACAAAGTAAAAGTGCGGGGCGATTTGAAGAGTGCTGATGGCCAGCAAGTGGCGGAAACAACCAAGTGTGGTTCCTATCCTCTAGAAGCGGGTTTTTCAGTCAAGGCCGATTCTTTGAACGCTTTAAATTTTACTGGTAACAAGGACGCGATCAGTGCTGGCCTTAATCCGATCAGTCAAAGTGCCCTGACTTTAGAAGCCTGGGTTTATCCGACAGTTAAGAACACTGGTTATATTTTTGGAGTTGGTTCCACCGAATACTATCTGCGGATTTTAGATAACAATGATTTGCATTTTCGTCTGGGGACATCCACTCCGGCGCTTGGTGGCGGTCTAAATTATTTTTTCTGTGATGCACGGACGCCAAAAGATTCAGTTTCATTGAACAAGTGGAATCATATTGTTGCTACTTATGACCCAACCTTACCGGCCAAGCGTCAAAAAATTTATATTGACGGGGTTTTACAAGGGGAGACATATCCAGGAAAGGATTATGACGGTTGCGTAGATTATGGTCTTTATAAATATAATTTAACCTTGGGGGCGATTAAAGTTGGGAAAGATACTACCAACCCCTGGAAAGGATATTTGAGTTCATTGTGTCTTTACAATGAACCCCTTACGCCTGAACAGATAAAAGCGCATTATAATCAGGGTCCAGGTAAAGAATGTGTACCGGCCGGCACCAAGAGTTTAAAGGGGGGGTGGTTGTTGAACGAAGGGCAGGGGACATTAACTAAAGATTTTTCTGGAAACAATCAGAATGGCCAGATTGCCGGGGCGGCTTGGATTACCTTGAATAAGGATGGTTCGATTTTGGACAAGGTGATAGACAAACAACCTCCCCAAGTTTCGGATTTATTAATCAAGGGGCCAGAAGATGATGATGGGACTTTGTTATATAACAAGGGCTATACTTTAGAGAATCAAATTACTGATGATCATGGTCTTGGCTATACCTATCTCAAATTGGAGAAGATGATTGACGCCAATCAAAAGGAAACCATTCTTGATTATTATCATGGTCCGGCAGTTACCCGTCCCGGCGGTTCGGATGTGCCAGCTGAAAATCCTTTTGCCTTTTTATATCCTTTCAAGACGCCAACCAGTACGCCCGGGAACAAGATCCAGCACTATGTGGCGACTTTAGAAGTCTGGGACATTGATCATAACCGGACAATAGTAAACACGGCATTTTCTCTGGGTGAATATAATCCGGATGGCTCTTGCCAGTATGATTGGGAATGTGAATCAGGTGATTGTCAGAACGGTGTCTGTGTTCTTCGCCCCAAGATTATAGATGCTTATCCGCTTTCCGGAGCAGCGGGGAATTATGTTACCTTGGTGGGTAAGTATTTTGGCACTAAGATTGGTAAGGTGGAATTTGCTCAGGATACTAATAAAGATGGGGAATATGATGAAAAAGATAACTGGGTGGCGGCCGTAGTTGTCAAATGTGAAAACGAAATCAGCTGGCACAACACCTATGTTATTGTATCAGTGCCAGAGGATGTTTCCCTGCCTTTGGAGTCAACCAGCAGTTTGCGCTTGACTCGGGGAGATGCGAATGAAAAAGGCGAAGATGCGGCTGGTAATCCGTTGTGGGATACCACCACTAATGAGGTTGGCCCTAAGCCGGGTAAGAATAGTGGTTTGTTTATCAAAACTACAGAAAAACTTCCTGGACTTTGCGCGGTGCGTGCCCAGGTGGCCAGCCCTGACGATCCGACGATAATCATGGAAGTGACCAAGGCTGTTCCGCAAACTCCGGTTAAAGGATATGGTGATAGTTTGGGGGTGTCGGCAGATAATAAGACAGTGCGTTTCGGGGGTGTAATTGATCCGAAGACCGGAAAAATGAGTGGAGGAGTGCAAGCCCCTTTCAATAACTCTACTTGGACAGCGAAAAAATTTGATTCAGAAATTCCCGCAAATTTGGCAGCTGGGACTATGGCCGTTTATGTGACCGTGAACGGCCAGCCAAGTAATGGCGTCCCGTTTACGGTTTTGGGTGATAAAACAGGAATGAAGTATCCGAACATTTCTGAGGTGGATCCGGACAAGGTAACGCGAAAAAGTTTTGTCACCATTTATGGTACTGATTTTGGCTCAGAAAAAGGCTTGGCCATGATCGGGGTGGATAAGGGAAAATTGTCCGCTTGTTTAGGAAAAAATTTAATTGATCCAGACAATGATGGTAAGATAGATTGCTATCATTTGAATTTGACAGATTTACCGGATTTTTGCGGAGAAACTTGGCAAGATCAGCAAATTATTGCCTTGGTTACAGAAGACATACCCAACAGTAGTTATTACCTGGGTGTCCGTGATTTTTATGGGTATCAGACTATTTTTGAAGATGGAAAATTGGAAGTAATCGATGGCAATCCTTTGCCTAGCATTTGTTTATTGAATCCCAATCAGGGTCAGGCTCCATTACCCAAGGGATCTTTCCTGTCTTTGGCTGGTATTAATTTTGCTCCTTTACCTGGTCAGAATAATTCTCAGGTGTATTTTTGGCGAGATGGGGCGAGTAATAATAGTCTGGCTGGTTGGCTGAAGCGAGAGATTGTGGTAGATAATGATGCTTTGCCGGGAATGGGTATCGGAGAAATGGATGTAGCTGGCAATCATTTGAAGACAGATATCCCCATTGATGAAAACGATGGCAAGAGTATGAAGACGGGTTCAATTAAAGTTTGGGCCAATGGTCAGACTGGCAACAGTGTTAAATATACGGTAATTGCTTGCCAGGAAGCGAGTGAGAAAGAAAAAAAGAGTTTGGAAACCGAATTGAATTTAGCTTGTTGTGAGAGCGCGGGAATAGACCAGGGGCAATGGAAGACCCAGGCTCTGATGTGTGCCGGGGATTCGCGTACAGGTGGTTATGTGTGGCGGTTTACCACGGGACAGATCAAAGATTGGCCCTATGTTTTAGAAACCTGTAACGAAGTGGATTGGGATAATCCCGGTGTTAGTGTTGATTATCCTTCGCCTGTCCCTTCCACTATTTGGTCGCGCGGTCGCGAGGCTTGTTTGAATTCACAAGTGGCTGTTCGTTTCAGTACCACTATGGCCGTGGGTAGTTTTACTGACAAAACAGTGAAGATGTTTAAGTGCGCCCAGGGAGAAGGGGAACAAAATCCTAATTGTAATGATAAAAAGATAAGTGTGCCTTTGCTTTGGGAGTATAAAGAAGCGGGGCAGGTACTAGAATTGAACGGCTTTAGTCTGGAACCTTTTACCTGGTATCGGGTGGAGTTGGGCAAGGATATTTATTCGCAAGTAAAATTTGAAAGTTACGGAGAGACCGAAATCAAGACTGGTCTGCCTCTTGTTTCGACTAAATCTTGCGGCGCGGGTACTGCCTATTGTTTTGAATTCAAAACTGGAAATGAGAATTGTATTTTGAAAGCAGCTGGGATCATCCCCGAGTCTTACACTGTTCATTTATTAGGCTTAATTTTGAATCCGGGCTGGCCTGTAGCTAAAAATATCCCCCTTTATTACTATGTTTGGGGCCGGGGAGAACAAGAATGTTCAGTAATCAATGTTGACGGTCTGGGTTGGCAATGGGAAGCGACAGATTCTAACAAGGCAGCGGCCGCCAAGGCTCCGCTTCTACCCAAGTATTCGGATACGCGGGCCACAGTAACAGCCAAGGCCGAAACCATAGACAAACCTGTTTTCATTACTGCCAGTGTTGATGAGCTCTTAGGCATCTTTATTATGCCTAAGCTGGATATTTTGAAAGAAATAAACGGCCAGAAGCCGATTGTTGTCAATTCTCCGGAAACTATTTTCAAGATTGCGCATATTCCTGAGGAAGATTATGTCGGAGGCGAAAACTATGCGATTGAGATTGGGGCCGCGATCACAGATCTGGATCCTTTGACCGATCCAGGGTTTTATGAAATAAAGGCTGACCCGAATCAAAAAGAAGTTGATGCTTGGGTGATCAACCGTTATTTGTATGAGAAACCCGGAATAGTAAAGTTTTATACTGAAGAAACTTATTTTCCAGACAAGAAGAGGGAAAGGAAATACCATTATCAGGATCTTTTTTCTGGTTTAGAAATCAGCTACACCCAGGCCTATAAGCCAGAATTACCTGGGGCCTGGCTGGAATATCAGGCACGGATAGAGAAGAAAAATGGGAAATTGAGTTTTAGTTTGAACGGAAATAAAACTGGGGCTGTTGGCCAACCTTCGTTTAAAAATCCTGCGCCTGTATTTAGTGGTGAAGTCGGCATCGGTGGTTCGACTAATGATATACCCGGAGGAGCGCCATTATTTGGCGAGGTAAATCGTTTTATCATTCAGAAAGCCGGACAAAATATTAAAGAAAAGATGACAGCGACCAGCACTTTGAGTATCATTCTTTCTGCTCCGCAAGTAGAGGAAAGCTGGCCGAACTGTATTGAGGCTTGTATAAGTAGTTTGATCGGTGCTCGATTTGATCGACCAATGTACCAGCCTAGTTATGGTGAAGCTGGTGCTATTGAAGTCCGTCGTTGTGGTGATGAATCTTGTCAGGCGTTTGTTGATGCTGGGACAGATTGGGAGGCAGATTTACAGGCTTCTAGTGAAACAATTTTGCGTTTGAAACCCAAACTTGATTCTTATCTTCTAGAACCGAACAGTTGGTATCTGGTGACGATCAAGGGAGGAAACAATAACGATGGCAAATTGGTGAGATCCTTGGGAAGTTTTGATGCGAAAGACCCGGCCTTTGCCGCGGGCAAGCCATTGGAAAAAGATTTTCAATGGAAGTTCCGCACTAAGAATGACGCTTCTCCGTGCGCGGTAGATAGTGTGAAAGTATCCCCGGATCCGTTTTTAGCCGTACGCATCGGTGAGAAAAACAAATATTTGGCCGTGCCTCACAGCCAGCCTGATCAATGTAGTTCGGTTGGTCAAGAATTGAATCCTTGGTGGTATGGTTGGGACTGGCAGGGCGGGAAAGACATAGAAGATCCAACTAAACAGGTGGCAGTGATCAGTGATTTTGCTTCTTATCCAGTCAACAATCCAGCTTGTGGTAGTCTATGCACATTGGCCGGGAGTGATATAGCCAACGATCCTGGAAACGACCAGGAGAGATTGTGTGGTAATGGTGTGCTGGATGCTGGCGAAGATTGTGATTTGACTGCCCAGGTGGATAGTCAGGGAAATAATGTGAATGAGCAAGCTGGAAAGACCTGCACTTTGAATTGTTTGCGTCCAGGGAACACGGTGATAAACGGCTGCGGTGATGGTGTGGTTAATCCTAATTTAGGGGAAGAATGCGACCCTAAGGTAGATAGTTTTTGTACTACCAAATGTACTTGGGTTGGTTCTGGTCCAGCCAAGCCAGAAGATCCGGCCGCTCCATTTTGTGGTAGTGGCACTAAGACTTCTGGCGAAGAATGCGATCTGAATGATCCGGCTACGGCCTTGGGATGTTCAGCTTCTTGTCTGCACGCTGGAACTCCTTTGAGTCAAATCTGGTGTGACACTTACGGTGATATTGTACAGATCAGTGGACAAAAAGCGAAAGATACAGCCGAATGCAAACAGGCTATCAGTGTCTGCGGAAATAAAATTTTAGAATCTGGCGAGGAATGCGAAGTAATGGGTGAAAGCATTTTACGAGTGCAAGGCGGGGAGAAGGGAACAGCCGAATTATTCCTTGAGCCAAAAAAAGCTAATGATTATTGTAGTAAACAATGTTTGTTAGTTAATCTTTGTGATTTAGAAAGCAATACTCTCAAGGATTTTGGCCTTAAGTGCCAGGTAGGGGGAGAGGGATGCAATCCGGATTGTACTTGGGCTGGTTCTAGTTTAATCTACTCTAAACCTTCTCTTTGTGGTGACGAAGAGGTAGGCATTGGTGAATATGCTGCTTGTGAGACTGATTATCCGACTCCGGCTGGTTGGCAGTCATTGGGGCAGAATCCAGTTCAATTAGCGACAGCTATTGGTCAAGGGACAGTTGACGAAGTTACTAAAAAACAGAAAACAGAGATCAAGGCCACGGTAATAGCTTTCCGAGACGCGGCGAACAAGAAGTTTTCTTTAAATCCTGGTCAACAAAAGACAGGAATTGGTGAGTATAATTTACAATGCGGTTACACGGAAAATTCCCCTTATCCTGAAGCTGGTTCTCTTAACGATTGCCCAACTGAGGTAAATGAAGATAAGGTAAAATGGGGCGTAGCGAATAACTCCTGTTGCTATGAGCGTCCTCAGCGACAGGCAGAGTTCCCGGTCCATAATCAGGGGGTGGCTGATCAGACCGAACCCGTGTGTCGCAATACTTATATCAAGGCGGATTTTGATCAGGAAATCGATCCGGCTTCGATTAAAGGAGATGTGGTGGTAGCCTTGGGTTATGCGGATGAAAATTATGATTGTGAGAAAAATGAACAGACCACGGTCACGGATTTGGTCAAGCAAGCCCTCGCCTTGAATTCGGAAGCACCATCCAAAGGTTTCTGGCAAAAGCTTTGGGGTTGGGTTGGCCACTTTTTTGCTAGTTTATTTGGTCAGGAAGTGAAGGCGGATCAATTTGATTTGGCCGGTGCGGCGAAAGTTTGGTGCAGTGGAAAAGTACAAGTCGAATCAGCAGTGACTAATTTACAGGCTGATGGACAGGTGACCAGCACGGTTTCTTTATTCTTACAGGATTTGTTGCCCGCCAATACACCGGTAGCTATTTGGTTACGGGGTGGTAATAGCGGGTTGACCACAGTTTCCGGCATTGGCATTCGCAATCCGCACATTGATAGTTTGGATGACTCTTGGGTGTTTGTCACCAGTGACAAGATTTGCAAATTGACAGATGTAATGGTGGAGCCCGCAAGTTTTCTCTTTACTCTTCCAGAACAGAGCCAGACTTTTTTGGCGGCAGCTTTGAGTAGCAGTAATCAGCCAATTGTCCCCATTCCTGGACAGTATGCCTGGTCTTGGGACTGGCAGCCCCAGGCGAATGAGATTTTTGCCATTCCGGCAGTTGGTTCGCCAGCGGATAAACCAGTGACCAAGATTGCTTCCCGCAATGTAGAAGGAAAGATGGTGGGTGTGGCTAATGCCCTAATTACTGAAGATGTTGATATTAGTGAAGAGAATCAATTGGGCCAAACTTTTACTGGGTTGGTAGATTTACAGGCTGAGTTTTGCGAGAATCCTTGGCCTTCCCCGGCCAAGACCTACCCCTTCAAGGAAGGTCTCACTTATACTGAAATTAAAGAAGGTCTGGATAATACGAGTGGTTTTGACGCTTTGGGGAATTTTGATGGGTCAGCTTTGCCGACAGTCAACAGCGAATATTTGAATTTCAGTTTAAGTTATTGCGCGGATGCGGGCGTGAGCGGCGACAAGACCGACGATTTACCTTATTTGAAGCCAAAACTTTTCTTAGATTACGAACTGAAAAATAAAATTCCTCAACCCAGTTTTTGTCAGTATAAAGCAGATCAGGTCTGCCAGACTGAAGCGGATTGTCCATTAGCTTATAATGTACCATACAACAATCCGCCCCACATCTCTGGATTTATCGCTGGTTGTGAGACAGGGACATCAATGGCCGATTTGCAAACGAATAATTGCCAGACTTTTGTTTCACCCACGGGAAAATATTGTTATAAAAATAATTCGGCCAAACCCTATCCGCCTCAATATGGTTCTACTTATCGTTCTTGCGCCGTGGATCAGGACTGTGAAGTAGGAATAGGCGAGATTTGTAAAGATTTGTTGCCGATCTGGAAAGTGCCGGGAAGCCAGGCTTGTGCTCAGGCCGCTGATGTAGTGGAGACGGAATTTGTTGACGCGATTGCGGAAGACAAAGTTTTGAAACGGTTCTTATTCTTTAATGATTTGAACGATGATGTTATCGGTCTCCAGGTCTTTACTAACGAAAAGCATTTTTCTCCAGCGGATTGGTATAACAAAGGCAAGAGCGAGGGGGGACAAGGCTTTACTGGGACGATCAAGGCAGTGGATGTCGGCGGTCGAGAGGCGGTAACGGATGGGGTAAGCTATTATGTGGCGGCTTTGAATGAAACCGCGGACAAGAAAAATATTTACTCTAATATTTACCAGCTCACCTTGAACGAGAATGCGCAAGCGAATACGCAAGAGGTTTTCAATCAACTGTTGTCTGGCCTGTCCTTCAATATCAATATCAGTGATTTTGGTTATTGCGGAAAAGATTTGGAAACTCCGGATTTTACTTATGTGAAAAAAATTTGTACCAGTGACTTGGATTGCTGGCAAGCCAAGGGATATGAGACGATAAAAGAAAGTCAGGGCAATTGCAAACACACCGGAGAACTTTGTGTGGCTGACTTGAATTGTCCTGGCTCTATTCTTTTGAAGGATATTCCTACTGATCAATATTTCTGTTATGCCCTGGACAATACCAAGGGGGGGAGCTGCCCCAATGGATTTGCGGAATGTAATAAGGATACAGACGCTACCTGCTTGCCCACTACAGATAAATATTCTGTTCCAGCCACTGCTCTTTTCTGTTATGGTGATGATGGAGCGAAAAAAGGGCAGTGCGCCAATGGGGTTTGTGGTGTTGGTGAGAAGTGTTTGCCTGATACTACCCTATCTGTTCCAGTTGATTATTTGAAGAATACTTGCGTGGTAACAGAGAACGCTCAATTACTAGAACATACTGCTCCAATCTGTGCTAACGCCCGTACTAAGATGAATCGCGATTGGCAACGGGTCGGAGACATCGCCAAAATCCAAGATACTTTTGCTAGTTATTTCGCCCAGAACAAAGCGTATCCGATCTTGGATTCCGGTACCTTTATCAAGAGCTACACTGTGTCTCGCTGGCCGTCTTGGGGGAAATTAGGAGCACAATTAGGATCCAGCTTGCCTTTGGAGGAAATCAATGATTGGCGAGGTTGTGATTCTCTGGCTGATCAACAAACCTGTTGGAAGCCGGCGGAACAAATATATTCTTGTCCAGCCAAATCTTTAGTTTATGAATATGAGGCGAAAAATAATGGTGCTTCCTATCTCCTTCACGGTCCTTTAGAATATTTCACTCCTGATTTACAGTTTGCCAAAGATTATGTTGACTTTGATTATTATTCCTTGGAACCCTGGTGTCTGCCCAATACTGAAGTAAGTCCTTTGCAGGAGAAATGCGGCAATGGCGTGATTAACGCCGGTGAGCAGTGTGAACCACCCAACAAAACCTATGTGAGCAACTACGGCCAAAAGACCGGTTGTGTGGCCGGGTATCTCTCCAGCCAATGGGACAAGAGCTGTAGTGAACATGAAGATGACCAGAAGTGTGGCTATTATCTTAACAAGAGCACGATAAAAGGCGGAACTACTTATTCTGATTCAGATACTGGCTTGTGTGCTTGGATGGGAAATCAGATCCGTGATGCTGAAATGTTGGATGCTGATTCCGATTCTTTGAATTATGTTTTTGGTTGTAGCCACAACGCTGAGTGCTTACAGTCGTCCCTGTACCTTAATCGGGCGCGGAATGGCAGTATTACCATTGATGGTAAAACCATTGCCGCTGATAAGCATGATATAAATAGTTGGCTAAGCAATAGTGCGAGCCGGATCAAGTGCGAGCCGGTAAGTAATTACTTTGATGTGGTTAAACCGGTAGCTTGTGAGCAGACTTGGGCTAATTGTCCGACTGGGCAGATCAGTAGTAAAACCTGTACAGCAACTTGTCAGTGGAGTTATGGTACTTGCCAATCGGCGACTAGTTGCGGTAATGGCAAAGTGGAAGGACAAGAAGTTTGCGATGATGGAGTATTGAACGGCTCTTATGGCCATTGTAATGATAAATGCACTGGTTCGGCTACGGCCAAGTGTGGTAATGGTTATATTGATTTTAATGAAGAAGGCAATCCTCTGGAAACCTGTGAGCAGGTGGATCAAGTACAAATCTCTTATCAACAGCCGCCAGCTAAGATTAAAGGGACAAGGTTGGCCTGTGATGCTTTTGTAGATTCTTTGCCGATAAATCAGCCAACACTTTTGAAATGGAGAGAAGGCTGTGCGCAATGGACCGGACATTGCGAGAAAGATCATCGTCTGGTTTGTAATCAAGACCAGGATTGCTGGGCAAGCACGAGCCAGCAGGTGATAAATCTGGATTGGTGGCAAGTGCAGGGATATTTTACTAACACTTGGACTCTGTATCCGCTCCAGAATTATGGTCCTTGTAAAAAAGATGCGCAATATGGCTCACAATATAATTTTCTTAAGCAAAATAGTTGTTCTTGGGACTGTCAGGCCAGTGGTGGTTATTGCGGGGATGGAGTAAAGGAAATTGGTCAGGAACAATGCGAAGATGGGAATCAAACTACTCAGGATGGTTGTAATAACCGTTGCCAGGTGGAAAATATCGCTTGTAAGCTGGTTGAGCCATTCTTTACTACCTCGACGGCCATGGGTTATCGGACGGATGTTTATTTGAACGATGGTATTGATTATAAAGATTTACTGGAAAAATTAGGGAAGTTAGCTCAACCTGATAAGCACGGCCCGTTGATCGCCGCTTGTAAAGCTAATGATAAAGGGCAGGGAACAGGCGATGCCATTTGTCGGGCCTATGGTTTAGAGTGTAATAAAGTGGAAGTGTTGGGAGCAAGTAAGATTGATTTTCAAGAAATAGTGTTTGATGTGGATAAATATCAGAAGAGTTGTGCCGCGGTTTTGTCTGAGACGATTTTTAATGACCAACCCTATCGAGCAGTTTGTGATGGGGTATATTTAGGGGCCGGGCCAAAGGAAAAAATAGAAAGCGAAGAAGTGAAATGCGGTGATGGTGTTGTCCAAAATGGTTCAGACGTCCCAGCCGACCAAAAAGAAGTTTGTGATTTAGGTAAAGATAAAAACGGACAGGTATGCCAACCGGCGTATGGTCAGGCTTGTTCTTATTGCTCAACAGACTGTAAAGAAGTCTTGTATGTTGATCCGGTTCAATACTGTGGTAATAACAAACTGGACTTTGTGGATTTGAATGGTGATGAAAAATATCCGCCAGAAGCACTAATTGATCCAGAAGAATATTTTTCTCAGCCATTAGACCAGCAGGAGATTTTATTGGAAGTTTGCGACGGCCAATCCGCCAAGACTTGGCAGGAAAATGATAAATGGAAGGGCACGATGATTGCCCAGGGTCAGGTTGACGCTTACTACAATACCAAACTCCAGTCAATAATGATGCAGGCCTATCAGAACAAAATCTATCATTTATTATTTCTTCTTCCCAACCCCTTGCCTTATGAGGAGGGTAAATATCTGTGTGCTGACAATTGCCAGAAATTAGTTGAAGATACGATAGTCTCTTGTGGTCTGGAGGATATTTACAAAAATAAAGGTGGCAACCCCGATGGCGTTGATTTGACTGTCAAATGGGCAAGTGTCACTGATCCGACTGCTTCTAAAATTGAGACTCAGGATATTGAGTTGGGGATTTGGTATGGCAATTCCCATTCTCAAGCCACGGATAGCCTGCCCATGATCATTGGCACTGTCCCTCATTATGAATTTCCTTTTAAAGGTGACAAGAAGGTCAATCTGCACAGTTTTTGTACAGCGGAAAATCCCAGTTGGAACTTGAAGGCTAGAGATTATTATTTGTTTGGCATTCCAGCGGTAATTGATGAGACGGTGGATAAGAATACTGATTTGATGTTGCCTTATAATGATAAGCATTTGGCCATTAGTAGCGTTGGCGGGAAGACTTTCTATAGTTATTCTCTGCTAACTTCTCCGGTTCTGTACCAGGGTCTGGCTAAGAACGACCAGGTTCGGACTGTGGTCCGCTGGTGGAAAAAGGATTTTGCTAGTGGTAAATACAATGGCTTCCGTTTGTTAGGCAACATGTTGACTACGGGAAATAACGGATCGTTTAATGCTTTGTTGCTTAATGGCAATAATAAGGTACAATACTGTGATCGACCGGATTACATGTCCGGAAATTTCCCGTTTTGCGGAGTCAGTAACGTGGCGGATTGGGGAGACCGAGTAACTTATCATGGCGATGTAGATTTTCCAGTGATTGCTGATCAGCCGTTCTCATATGAGTCTTTGTCCCTGGAATATTGTGAAGGCCAGTACGACCAGGATTGCCGTAAGATGTGGACACCGAACGGAGGAGTGGTAGTGCCGGGGGTAACTCTCTATGCTTATTATCTTACTAGTTTGAATCCGGCTACTTCTTTGCAATCGCTTTATGCGGATAACAAGACCGTAGATGTAGAAGTGTATTGGCCTTGGCCGAATGGAAGTTTGGAATTAGTAGATGGACTATGGAAAACCAATTCGAATAAATATACTAATCTGGCTTTTGGCCGACCAGGGGCAGAGTATTCTTTAGCCGCGGCTGATCCTTCGGCGAATCAAGACGCACAAGTCTGGTGGGTGTATACTGCTGCGATTACAGATAAAGGTGTGGTTTACCTGCGTGATGAAAATAAGATTTTGACAAATTCCAGTTTCATTTGGAAACAATTACCAGTTATTGATTCAGAGAGCCAATTGAACGAAGAAGGCGGGTGGACGCAAGTCTTTTCCCCTTAAAGTTTTGTCTTATGGAATTAAAAAAATTTGTTAATATCATCGTTCTTGCCCTTTTGTTACTCATCTTGATTACGGTATCAGTTTTTCTTTTTCGCGATTGGCGGGCGAGCCAGCGACCGGAGGAGGCGAAAGAGATCTCGGCGGAGGTGGATAATTCGGTGGATGGAGAAGAGAAAAAAAAAGATCAGCCTTTGCTCATGGTATATGACACCCTTCCAGACAATGATAAGGATAGTGACGGATTGACGGATGAGGAGGAACAAAAATTGGGTACAGACAAGGAAAAAGCGGACACGGATAATGATAATCTGTCGGACAAAATAGAAGTGGAACAAACCAAAACTGATCCGACGAAAGCGGACACGGATGGCGACGGTTATGGCGACGGTTTGGAGATTTTTTATGGTCATGATCCTTTGAAATAAATTATCTAATTTTAATCTTGCTTATGTTTGATGATCAGAATTTTAACAAATCAGCCGCTGGAGCAACGCCGCCTAGTAATCTTCCAGTAGGTGAGCCGGATGACATGTTTTCTGGTGTGGAAAAAGGAGAGACAGGGGAACCTGCAACCATGACTCCGATCGCCCCGGCAATGCCTTCGGCTTTGGACAATGGCCGCTTGCGGGCGAAGCCAACCTTGGAAACGGAGACAATGCCAAATCCTTCGGTTCCATCCGCTCCCAATCTGCCCTCAACTCCAGATTCGTCTGAACGCCCGGAAATGTATCCGGTAAAGGGACCAACCCTGACTCGAATTATCGTTACGGTCTTGGTAGTGCTTTTGGTCTTGGGGGGATTAGGTCTGGGAGGTTGGTGGTTGTACAATAATTACATGCTAGTTTCGGAACCCAACATTGAATCAACGACCAGTGTTGGGGAAGAGTCAGAAGTGACCAGCGGGGAAGAGGGAACAGAGGAAGTCATTCTACCTGGGGACGAGAACACAACCGGGACTGAAGCAATGGTTCCTTCCGCTGAAGATGTAGAAGGGGATATATTGGACGAAGAATTGTTGTTTGGTGAACCTTTGGATAAGGATGGGGATGGTCTAGATGATAGTTTTGAGAACGATTTAGGAACAGATCCAAACAATTGGGATACGGATGGGGATGGCTTAGGGGATCGAGATGAAGTATCAATTTGGAAAACTGATCCCTTAAATCCGGATACAGACGGGGATACTTATCTTGATGGGGCAGAAGTAAAAAATGGTTATAGCCCAACTGGTTCAGGAAAATTATTTGAGCCGCCGACCGAGGCCGGGGAGACAACCATGACCGAAACCACTACTTCTGCCACCACTTCAGGTTAGTTTGTCTTAATTAGCTTATGTTCTGGTCCAAAAAAGAAAAAGTAAAAAAAATAGATTCAAATAACATTACGGTCATGCCGGAGGCTTTTTATGGTGGTTTGGATCCAGTCGTACATTACCAAACTCCTGTCAAAGAAAAGCCAGCTATAAAAAAACCACTCAGACCAGAAATTGAAAAAAAGCCTTCAGGAAAACCTCTAGTAAAGAGTCAGACAAAGGGCGGGGGCCACTCTTTGGCCTCTGGGCGGGGAATAAAAATAATCGCAGGAGTCATTTTCTTTTTGATAGTGGTGGTAGCTATTTCTTGGTATTATGTGCGTCAAGCTCTTCCGGCTGTACCAGAAACAGCTAATGCAAACATAGATGTTAATTTGTCAGAAACTGGAACAGAGGAACCAATAGTACCGGAGATAACTAAAGAAGAAGAGGAAAAGTTAGTCCCGGTGACTGAAGAAGAAACTGTCACCTCTACCCCGCCTTCCTTAGTCTCACCTCTGGTTTTATCTTTTCCTCTGAAGGTTTTTACTAATAGCGCTGACGTGGATAATGATTTATTGACTGATTGGGAAGAAGAAATCTTGGGTACAGATAGTGGTTTGTGGGATAGTGATGGTGATGGGTATTATGATGGGCAGGAAATTTATAATCTTTATAATCCAAAGGGTTTTGCCCCGATTAAACTGATTGATTCCGGACTCGTGGCCGAGTATGTTAATCCCCGCTGGCAATATCGCTTATACTATCCAACGGCCTGGCAAGTCGGAGAAGTGGATACCGACAAACGGCAAGTGTTATTTAGTTCTCTTTCCGGCGATTATATAGAGGTCATGGTTTTTGAGAAGGATAGTTCCCTTTCTTTTACCGACTGGTTTGCCCAGCAAACTGTTGGCGAACAATATTCAGATTTGCAGCCGGGGATGAACCGTTTTCAAGAGCCTTGGCAAGGGCGAAAAGATGAATTGGTTGCCTATTTCCCCACGGCCGAACGGATTTTAGTGTTGGTTTATAACTCTCCAGAGGACGGCCAGCCGATTGCTTTTCGTCATCTGATGCAAATGATGATTCAGAGTTTTCGTCCAGCCAAGACTTTGGTGGAATTGCCACCCCAGGTGGTTATGCCAGTAGAAGGAAATGAGATCACTACCACCAGTGCTTCAACTACAATAGGGGAAGATGACGAGCTGGGGGACTGGTAGTATGACGGTAAACCTCTATCTTTCACGGCGCTCTTGGATATTAAAAGAAAAACAAATAGTCAAGGTTTTGTCTGCGGTTATGAATGGAGAGAAGAAAAGGGGGGCGATGAGTGTGCATCTGGTAGGAGTAGAGAAGATGCGTAAATTGAATGCTGCCTATCGTGGTCAGGATAGAGTGACAGATGTGCTTTCTTTTCCTACCGAAGACCCAAGAGAAGGAGAAGAAAGAGATTGGGGAGACATCTTTCTTTGCCCGGTGCGAATAAAGTCTCAGGCCAAGGAATGGGGAGAAACCGAGAAAAAAGAAGCTGGAAGGATGTTAGTACACGGGGCCCTGCATTTGCTAGGATATGAGCACAGGACAAGCAAGGAAAAAGAAAAGATGTTTAATAAACAAGAGAGGTATTTAGAAAAGTTGATATGAATCTGAAACGTTTTTGGCAGAGTCTGGGTTATGCGGCGCGGGGGATAGCGACCGTTTTTAGACAAGAACAAAATTTTCGGATTCAGGTGATCATGACGGTCATGATATTGTTTCTGACCTGGTTTTTTTCTTTAACTAAGGCGGAAACAATTGTCATTATCATTTTGGTAATGTTGGTTTTAATTTTGGAATTGTTGAATACCGTAGTGGAAAAGTTCGTGGATTTATTAAAACCCCGCTTGACCTATCAAGTGGAAGTAATAAAAGACATGATGGCCGCGGCCGTATTTTTGGCTTCAATTGGTTCTTTGATTGTCGGCTTGGTTATTTTTTGGCCGCACTTGGTTGATTTAGCTCGACTTTTTCTGTAATATGGTGATATAAAGGCAATTATGTTAGGAAAGAAACCACAGTCCAGATTGATTACCGGATTAGACATTGGCTCCACCGCCATCCGTTTGGTAGTGGGAAAACAGCAGATGGGAGTAAATAATCGGTCAGATTTGCAGATTGTTGGCTTGGTAGAAGTGCCTTCAGAAGGAGTGCATAAGGGGGTGGTGACCAGTATTGAGGAGGCAGTATCTAGTATTTCCAGCGGTTTAGAGAAAATTGAACGTCTCATTGGAATTCCCGTAGAGCATGCTTGGGTCGGTATTTCCGGTCCCCATATCCGTTCTCAAGAAAGTAAAGGGGTGGTGGCGGTAGCGAAGCCGGACGGAGAAATCGGCCATGAAGACATGGAGCGAGCCATTGAGGCCTCTCGGGCCATTGCCACTCCTTTGAATTATGAAGTTTTGCATGTCATTCCCCGTCGTTACGCTGTTGACGGCCAGACCGGGATAAAAGATCCGGCTGGAATGACTGGGATTAGATTAGAAGTTGATACACAGATCATTCAGGGGTCCAGTTCGCATATTAATAATCAAACCCGATCCATATACCGCACGGGCATAGATATTGATGATTTGGTGCTGGGTATTCTGGCCGTAGGCGAAGCCGTAGTTACGCCACGTCAAAAAGAATTGGGGGTAGGGGTAGTGAATATTGGTGGTTCAACCACGAGTCTGGTTGTTTATGAAGAGGGAGAAATCATCCAGGTAGCAGTTTTGCCGCTCGGGTCCGAACATGTGACCAATGATTTAGCTATTGGTTTGAAGAGTCCGATTGAGGTAGCCGAAAGAGTAAAAATAGAATTTGGCGATTGTGTGACCACGGGTTTGTCCCGTAAGGAAAAAATAGATTTGTTGAGTGTGGGAGCGGGGACAAGCGAAGAAGTGGAAAAGAAGTACATCGCCGAAATAGTTGGGGCACGTTTGGAGGAAATTTTAGAAAAGATTGATCAAGAACTGGGGAAAGTCGGTCGTCGGCGTCTTTTGCCAGCTGGTATGGTTTATACTGGCGGGGGGGCAAAGATTTCCGGATTAGTGGAATTATCAAAGGAAGTTTTGGGCTTGCCAGCCTCATTAGGATATCCTTTGGGTTTACAAGGAATGAGTGATAGGGTGTCTGATCTTTCTTTTACTACGGCTGTTGGATTGGTAAAATGGGGAGGGCAAATTCAACCGGATGGTAGGCACGGACACGGGTCCAGTTTTAAAGGAATGGAGAGAGCCTCGCGTCAAGTACGTCAGTGGTTTAAATCCTTGGTGCCATAAAAAGAGTCAGACCTGATAATAAAAGTCTCTGGTTAATACCAGGGTTTTTTATATTTGACAAATCCCAATCAACTTGATATCTTACTCTGTCCTCTACACATAGTATTTAGAAACACAGACGATAACCAGCAAGAGGAGGAAAGGCAATGAAAACGTTCTTTCAGTTGATTGCAGATGAAGCAGCACTGTCCTGGATCACTACCCAGGCCAACAAGCCTGAAGCCGA
>DATDUP010000003.1:0-6757 GCA_035290345.1 Patescibacteria group bacterium | reverse complement strand
GTGAGTTTTGGTGATTTGGTGTAAGAAAAGACGGAGGGCCTCTTCTGGTACTTCGGTTTGTCGGGCCGTGGCCGCTTGGATGATTAAAGGAAAAATATCTGCAACGCGGTATCCGGTTTTGGCGCTGACAAAGATGAGCGGAGCAAAATTCAAATGAGGGAAGTGTTCGTAGACCATGGTTTTGGCAGCGTTGCGGTATTGGTCATCCCGTTCTTCCGCTAAATCCCATTTGTTGATTATCAAAATGACACTTTTAGAATGTTTTTCCAATAACCCGGCCAACTGCATGTCTTGGGAGGAGATCGGTTCAGCGCCATCGACTAAGAACAAAACTATGTCTGCTTCTTCCACTGTTTCCAAGCTTTTCCTAATGCCTTGGCGTTCTAATTGTCCTTCTACCTTGGCTTTCCGACGAATACCGGCCGTGTCCACGAAATTTAGCAGATATTTTTTGTCCTGATGCTCATAGGTGACCAGGGTGTCATGCGGTTCCCGAGTAGTGTGGGCAAGGTCCGAGACAATAACTTTTTCTTGGCCAATTAGTTTGTTGAATAAAGAGGATTTGCCTACGTTAGGTCGGCCGATAATGCTGATGTTTATTTTTTCCCCGAGTTCAGTCTTTTTTTTAGGAGCTTTTTTAGCTTTTCTTAAATTTTTATGAATCAGTTCCAGTAGGTCGCCAATTTGCCGGCCATTGGCGGCAGAGATGGCAAATGGTTGTCCTAATCCCAACTTGGCCCATTCAGGGGAGTGGACTTCCATTTCCCATTTTTTTGTATCCACTTTGTTGGCGACGAGCACAACCGGTTTGATGATCACTCGGCGCATTTTTTTGGCCAGTTCTTTTTCTTGGGGGAGGATACCGCCCTGGGCATCGGTGACAAAGAGGATTAGGTCGGCTTGTTTCAAAGCCATCTCCGCTTGATGAAATATCTCTTCTTCTAAAGGGATGTCCGGAGAGAAAGTAAGCCCGCCAGTATCAATGAGTCGGAAATATTTTCCTTGCCAAAGGACCAGGCCTTCGTTGTTCGTCCGAGTGGTGCCGGGCACTTCGGAAACAATCGCCTTATGTTCTTCAATGAGGCGATTAAAAAGCGTTGACTTGCCGACATTGGCACGACCGATAATAGTGACAGTCGGAAGATTGTCAGTCAAAATTTGTCGAGGATTGTTCATGTTCATATGATTATTGCAAAAGGTCTTCGCCGATAATGACTAAAATGTCAGTAGTAGATGTGGCCACGATGTTGGGAGGTAAATTCTGTTTGATAGCGATATGTAATTCTTGTTGCAGGGCTTGGAGCAGAGACAAGGGGGCGGATTCTTTTATCTGATAGATGCCGGAATTGAGAATCGGCTTGTCTTCTGTATTACCGATTGTGGTAACAATGAAGTTTTTTTCTTGTAGTTGTTTGCGCAAGCGAGCTGCTGTGCCGGCCACCCAAGTGCCGTTTTGAATTTCAATATTAGCGGGCTCAATCAAGGGTGCGGTCTGGGCTGGAGTGTTGTCAATTGCCGGTGTTTGTTCTTCAAAAATATTTTCAATGGTTGTATTAATGTCTTTAAAGTTTCCGGCCCGAGGAACAAGAATGAAGGCCCCATCTGCGGCGGTGCTGGAATTGAGAAAACCATTTTGGCCATTGTCCAGGACGAGGGTAATAATTTGTTTACCCTCCATCTCTCGGAAAAGACGAAGGAAAGAAACGATGTCTGCGAACTGGAGATCGGTTACCAGGTGTTGAGATAGGGTATTGCGGATATTGTTAATGCGTACTGGATTGGCTAGGGTGGAAAAGGTGAGGAGTTTTTCTTTGAGCGCAAAGAGAATTTTCTGTTGACGTTTAGCGCGGGAGAAGTCGGAAGCTTCGCCGTTGGTGCCGTGACGGGAGCGGACAAATTGTAAAGCTTTCTCGCCAGTCATACTTTGCGGCCCAGCATTGAAAGAGACAGTCTGGTATTCGTAATCAGGGGCTGGATATAGATGGTCGACAAAACTGCGGTCAACATCTACATTGAGTCCCCCGACTTCATTCACAATATCCACAAAAGCCTTGAAATCGACCCGAAGGTAGTAATGGATTTCCAGATCAAAAGTGTCTTCTATCACTTGTTTAGCCAATTCTGGACCAGATCCGGTTTCTTCTGACTCGCCGTACGCATTCGCATGGTTGATTTTTTTTGTTCCGTGTCCGGGGATTTTTACCCCCAAATCACGCGGGATGGAAATCATGGCCACTTGTCCGGTTGACGGTTTGACACTGGCGATGATCATGGTGTCGGTAAGATAGGGGCCATCATGTCCTGGTCCGCCGATTCCCAACAAAAGTAAATTAATCCGGTCATCTTTGTAGCCCAATAGTTTGTGCTCCTTGGTGAACACTAGATGGGTGATTTTGTTGAACAAACCATCGGGTTTTTTCGCTTCCAGGGTTACCGGGTCATAGGCTAAAGGATCCTGGGGTGCGTATTCTCCAATCAATAGGCGGGTTAGACAACCACCAACGAAGAGGAGTAAAATCAAGGAAACAAAAAAAAGCGCCTTGCCCGAGGATTGAGGTGGCGGGTTATGTCCTGACGGTTTGTCCAAAAAATTAATTGGACTTTGGGTCAACATACGCTGGCAGTATAGCGGAAAAATAAAGGTTTGGCAACTGGAGGAGTTTGAGTTTTTCCTAACTTTCTGTTATATTGTAAGCACGGACAATTGGCTCAGCTGGTTAGAGCGCTGCATTCACATTGCAGAGGTCGCTGGTTCGATTCCAGCATTGTCCACTCAATAACCTGTCTTTATGCCGCAAATAATAAAGGAAGAAGCCTCTTTGGGCGAAGTTCTCCAAGAATGGACTATCCAAGAGTTTGAAAAACACCAGCGAACTTTGGTTTGGTATATTTTTATGGGAGCGATTGGCCTAGCCTTGGTCTTTTATGGTCTGTTCACAGGCAATTTCTTGTTTGCCTTGATTATTGTCCTTTTTGTCATTATCCTTTTTCTACAAACTCACCAGGAGCCACGGTCGATTCCGTTTCAGATAACCGATCAAGGTTTGGTGGTTGGCACCCGCTTTTATCCCTATGTTGAATTGGAAAAATTCTATGTCATTTATAATCCGCCCGAAGTAAAGAAATTATACATTGAACCCAAGAGTCTGATCCACCCTCGTTTGCAAATTCCTTTGTTAGATCAAAATCCTCTGGGCGTAAAAACCGCCTTACGAGAGTTCCTCCCCGAAGATGTGGAGAAAGAAGAGGAACCGGTAAGTGATCGGATTGCCCGAAACTGGAGAATACATTAAACAAAAGTCCGTCGCTTGACGGACATTGTTTTTTTTAGTATACTGCCCCCCATTAAGCTCCCGTCGTTCAATGGATAGGACACCAGATTGCGGATCTGGCAATGCAGGTTCGATTCCTGCCGAGAGCACTGAAAAAATAAATTCGAGCTACGTGCTCGTTTTTATTTTTTATGGTAAAATAATAGGCGTATATGAAGATGGCTAACAATCCCATTGTTTATCTCACGCGTAAAGTTTGGCAATATTCTGAGGGCAATCGTCGCTGGGTGGTCTTTTATGTTTGTCTTTTTGTCGGGGCGAACATTATTGGTTTTTTTGAGCCGTTGGTCGTCGCTTTTATTCTTAATACCATTCAAAAATATGGTTTGACCGCGGAAAGCCTCCCTCGGATCATTACCTACCTTACCCTGTTCATAGTTTTGGAAATTGCGTTTTGGATTTTTCACGGTCCGGCCCGGGTTATTGAAAACAAAAATGCTTTTTTAGCCAAGGCTAACTACAAAAAATATTTGTTAGAAGGTACCACTGCCTTGCCAGCGGAATGGCACACTGATCATCATTCGGGTGATACCATAGACAAAATTGAGAAAGGGACGCGAGGCTTGTTTGAATATGCCAGTGATTCTTTTTTAGTTATTGAAACTGTGGTCCGTTTTTCGGCTTCCTATTTTGCCCTGGTCTATTTCAATATTCACGCCGGTTATATTGTCTTAGCCATGGTGTTAGTCACTCTGGGTATTATTTTACGTTTTGATAAAGTTTTGATCGGTCAGTACCATCAATTAAATCGGGCGGAGAATAAAATTGCGGAAAAGATCTTTGATGCTTTATCCAATATTACCACGGTGATCATCCTGCGGATAGAAAAATTGATCACGCAAGCGGTCTGGCAGAAAATCATTCAGCCCCTTGGGCTTTTTGTGCGAAATAACCGCTTGAATGAAACTAAATGGTTTCTCGTTTCTTTGTGCACGGCCATCATGACTTTCTCGGTTCTCTTCACCTATATCTTTACCAATTATCGTAGCGGCAGCGTTCTTCTTTTGGGCACTATTTATGTGTTATATGGTTATGTCCAAAGAATCAACGGACTGTTTTTTCGTTTTGCCTACATGTATGGTGATATCGTCCGTCAGCAGACTGCGGTTCTCAATGCCGAAGAAATCAGCCGAGAATTTCAAGATAATTTGCGCTCAGGATTGATTGATCTTCGTCGCCGTCCCTGGAAGGAACTGAAAATTGAAGGATTGAGTTTTTCTTATCAGCCGGCCGCGGGAGCCAGTCGGAGTTTGCACCAGATATCTTTGGTAATTAAAAAAGGGGAACGGGTGGCTTTTATTGGCGACAGTGGGAGCGGGAAGACTACTCTATTGAAACTCATCCGTAGTTTGTATAAGAGTCGGATTGGTGCCGTGTATGTGGATGGGCAGAAATTGCCCCAGGGATTTGACAATATCAGTGAGAACATTGCTCTCATCCCCCAAGAACCAGAGATTTTTGCCACGACCATCAAAGAAAATATAACTATTGGGGTACCGCGGAAAATGGCTGAAATCCGCCAATACACGGATTTGGTCAATTTGAGCGCTAAGATAGACCGCTTGCCCAATCAATATGATTCTTCCATCGTGGAAAAAGGGGTTAATTTAAGCGGAGGAGAAAAACAACGCTTGGCTTTAGCCCGGGGATTGTTAGCCGCCAGCACCAAAGAGATTTTACTCTTGGATGAGCCGACCAGTAGTGTAGATGCGATTAACGAGTTGAAGATTTATCGGAACATTTTCAGGCACTTCGCCGGCAAGACGATTATTTCTTCTATTCATCGTTTGCACCTCCTGCCTTTGTTTGACCAAATATTTTTCTTTGCCAATGGACGCCTCATCGCTCAGGGCAGTTTTAAGGAACTGCTGGCTAATTCTGATCGTTTTCGAGATTGGTGGGCGCGCTATCACCAAACGGAGCGGGGTTGAACTTATCCCCAGGGGAATTGACTAAGGATGATATTCTGTGTTATTGTGTTAATACACTAATACAGAATAACCTATGAATTTATTTAGTCATCATCTTCAAGACGACCTAGCCTAAGGTTAATTTTGGCTTGGTCGTCTTTGTCGCCTTTTCGGCGATTTTTTGTTATTTAATCTTTTTTCATATGTTTACCCATCTCAAAATTACTTCGAGTCAGATTTCACCTTATGTCTTGCTTCCGGGCGATCCGGGACGGGTGGATGTCATCGGCCGTTCTCTGGCTGATTTCCAGATACTTTCCTCAAACCGGGAATTTCGTGTCGGTTTGGGCAGGTATCAGGGATTACCGGTTACGGTTTGCTCTACTGGTATTGGTTGCCCCTCAACTGCTATTGCGGTTGAAGAACTCATTGCAGCTGGTGCTCAAGTTTTGATTCGTGTCGGTACCTGCGGTGGTGCTTGGCAGGAAAGAATTTCTATCGGATCATTGGTCATTCCGACGGCCACGGTACGTGATGAAGGAACGACCCAAGAATACTTACCCTTGGGTTTCCCGGCCGTGGCCGATTCGGATGTTGTCTCGGCTCTGAGACAGGCGGTGAAGAAGAAAGGTGGATCGTATTTTGTCGGGATAAACCGCACTCACGACGCTTTCTATAGCCCGGCCAGCGCTATTACCAAATGGGGACAGTACTTATTGTCGCCTCGTTGGCAAGGGAAAGACACTCCTATTCTGTCTTCGGAAATGGAATGTGCTGCTCTGTTCGTGATCGCCAGCCTGTATCAAGTGCGGGCCGGGGCAGTGTTGGCGGTAAATGCCGCTCCTGAACCGCTTATTCGGCGATTGCAAAGGCAAGACGTTCCAGTGGTGGGAGAGGCAGATCCAGAAACAACGGAAAAAATTGTGGACCAGGCCATAATCATAGCTTTGGAGGCTCTGATCAATCTGGCTCAAGAAAGAACTTGATGTTCTTTCGGCACCAGCTTTGGTCTTTGACAAAAGCTGGGCGGAATGGACATTGACAATTCAAGGGGTGAAGAAATGAAAAGAGTAATCGGACTGGATCTTTGGGGTACGTTGATTGGTTCGTCTTGGTCGGGAGAAACTTACGAAGATCGGTATGCCAAGTCCTTTGATCGGAAACGAGTACAGGCCATTGCTCGCAATGTGCTCATGACAGAAATGGGACGGTTCATAACAGAAGGTCACGAGGGGGTGCTGGAACGGCTGGGTCGTTCAGGTTATGGACCAGGACCCCTGACCTATAGTGATCTCCAGGGTATTTTGTACCGCCAGTTGTATACACCTGAATGGCGGAATGGTCAGAGCACTCCTAGCCCCCGCCATCTAGACCCGTCTGAGGTCACTAGTCTGTGGCAAGGGGAGAACGAAGCTGTTTATTGGCTGCCGGGCGCCTTGGCCACCCTGGAAGGTTTGCAGCAAGATCCGGACAACATCCTGATACTGGTCAGTAATACAACTGAACCTGGATGGT
>DATDUP010000002.1:0-9064 GCA_035290345.1 Patescibacteria group bacterium | reverse complement strand
AGGAAAATCAGCCGGGGGGGACAGCACTTCGGCACCCTCAAAATCTTCTGCTTCCATTTCCGCAACCAAGGCCAAGATACTTTCCATGACCACCTTCATCTTGGCTCCATTCTTGGTCTTTACCAAAGATTGAAGTTTAACAATCTCTTCCTGATATTTATAATCAAGAGTGTTTAACTCTGGTGATTGGACCCCACAGCCACCCAGTATCACTAAAAACAAACCAACCAAAACACAAGCGGTAAAAAGAGAGGATATTTTTTTCATAGTAAAGTCATTATACCAACCCTACTTCTTTTCGTTAAGGCCAAGAGATAATTTCAACCAATCCACCACTCTTTGTCGGCTCCTTTTACCAACCAATTTCACCCCCAAGATTGTTCCCATCGCTGCGATTAAAAATTCCCATTCCGTCTCTTTTGGCGGTGGCCCAATTGTTACTGAAGACGAGCTAACCTTATTTTCTGGAGGTACCCCACTCGGCATTGAGGCCTGAATTTTAAGTTCATCATGATCCTGGACCCAAAGTCCGTACTCATTATTCTGAAATTCTAACAAACCAATAACCGATACTTGGTCGCCAATCATTGGCTTAGACCATAAACGAGAGGTCTGCTTATTCACCACTCTTATTTCTCCGGTCCCATCATCAAGGACAAAACTGTTTTTCCGAGACTCAGTCACTTCACCAACGACTAGTAATCGACAACCAATCAATCTTTCTTCCAATTCAGACAAGGCTAAATGTAAAAACGGTAAAGGAAGCCGAATATCTGTTCCCATCTTAATGCCTTCTTCCTTTTTTACCTTTAACCTCAGTTTTCCGTTCATATTTACGACTTCCCCCATTACTTCCACCACAGAACCCAACTGAAATTCTGGCCACTTTTTATTGGCCAAATACAAAGGGACACCCACTCCCTTATCATCTAAAAGATAGACTATTGTCTTGTACAAAGTCCCAGGCAAACTAGCTACCACCCCTTTGATTAGAACCGAAGACGAAGGCGGTAAAACTTTAAGTGTGGTGATGCTAGTTAAAGACGTTGAACCAAAATCCTCTTCGCTCGTCCTGCTATCTTTTTTCTTTTCTTCCACCATCTTGACCAAATCCGGTTTCTCTATCCATCCCAACTCCCCTTCGCTTTCACTGGTCAACGGTCGACAATCAACAGGTAAAATTTCCTGTTCAACCGGCTTATATAACACTGAAGCCACTAATTCATTACTCTGATTTCGTAATCCCAATTGTTCTCCTGCTTTTTTTAATGTGGACCAACTACTGTCCACTACCGGGCACCCAACCTCAGGATGAGCCGCCACAAAAGCCTGACTATCTTGGGCCACAATTGCCGTGGCTTGAGATAATAACAAGGATGATCCCTGATCAGACTTTATCTTGTGCCCTGAGCCGCCCTCTTGCAAACGCCATTGTGTAATATCAATCTCAACCAAGCCTTGATTCCTTATGGCTAACCATTGTAAAGGCGGACTCGCACAACCAGTCGGACAAACTTGAATTATTTCTAAGTCAGCGGCCAGAACTGGTTGAGTACAACAAAGGATGAAAATCCCGCCAATTAGGCGGGATAGATAAATCAATCTCATATCCCCTCCTTATTTATTGTCTATTTATTCACTCAAGCTTTCCTGTTCTCCTGCCACCCCCGGTTCTTCTTCTGGCGCTTCTCCGCGAGTCACCACTTCCCAAATATCTTTTCTGATCTTATCCATCAACGGTGGATTTTCACGCAGATATTGCTTGGCTTTTTCTCTTCCCACACCAAGTTTCTCTTCACCATAGGCGTAGCTGTTTCCAGATTTGCTAATCACCTTATAAACTACCCCTGTGTCGACTAAATCTCCAGCCAAAGAAATGCCTTCATTATACATAATGTCAAACTCTGTAGTTTTGAATGGTGCGGCCACCTTATTCTTCACAACTTTCACCTTAACCCGATTGCCGATAATCTTGTCCCCCTGCTTAATCTGTGCCGAACGTCTCACCTCAATTCGCAAAGAAGAATAAAACTTCAAAGCATTGCCCCCGGTTGTAGTTTCGGGATTACCAAAGAAAACTCCAATCTTATGGCGGACTTGATTAATGAAAATTACTACTGTCTTAGTTTTACTGACGACACCGGTCAACTTGCGCAAGGCCTGACTCATTAGCCGTGCCTGAAGGCCCATGTGTTGGTCACCCATTTCTCCTTCAATTTCCGCTTTCGGAACCAAAGCTGCCACTGAATCTAATACCACCACATCTACAGCATTGGAGCGCACCAAGGTTTCTAAAATTTCCAAAGCTTGTTCGCCCGTATCTGGCTGAGAAATGAGGAGGTCATCTATTTCCACGCCTATTTTCTTGGCATAATCTGGATCTAAAGCATGTTCAGCATCTATAAACGCAGCTATCCCGCCTTTTTTCTGTACTTGCGCAATCACATGCTGGGCCAAAGTTGTTTTGCCGCTAGCCTCTGGGCCAAAGACTTCAATCACCCGTCCCCGAGGAACACCACCCACTCCGAGAGCGATATCCAAAGAAATGGAGCCGGTCGGCACTGCCTCTACTGACGATCGTCTTGTCTCCCCAAATTTCATGATTGCGTTTTCGCCATAACGCTGTCTTATCTGATCCACCGCCACCTGGGCTGCTGCCAATTTTCCTTTGTTCTCCGCGCTCGTTTTCGCCATATTGGTTTGGGCTTAAAATAATAATTAATATCTCAGGGCACTGCCTAGCATAACTAGTTGTTTTTTACCTGTCAACACCAGTTATTACCTGGATAATTGGGGATAATTTTCACTCAGTTTATCTACTCTGTCTTTAAAACCACATGTCTGGTTATACTCGTGACTTTGCCATGTTTTTTCTTAGCCTCAACCACTATCGTATTCAAACCAGGAGACAAATTAATGACTTCCTCAAACTGTCCTTGCTCATTGTTGCGAATTTGTTTCCCGTTAATTGACACTTCTACTTCCTGGCCAGTTTGACCACGCACCGCCAGCACATAATTATCCGTCACAAATCCCTCCAAAGGGGCATAAACAAAAAGTTCTGGGGGGGTAACAATATTTTTAATTTGCCAACCCAGATAAAAAATTAATGATAAGACGACCAACCCCACAACAACCACCCTTAAGATACTCGGGAGATAACCGGAAATTCCGTCCCACCAAGATTCTTTTTTTCTTTCTTCCCCACCCATCTTTTCTTTACTGGTCTCTTCCCACACATATTGTCTCACCAGAGGGTCGGGGTTGGCTCCCAAAGCTTCGGCATAGCGACGAAGAAAATTCTTCTGATATACTTGCCCGGGCGGCAACTTATCAAATCGGCAGGCTTCCAAAGCACATAAATACTCCTGAGGTATTTTTGTCTTTTTCGCCAGCGCTTCCAAACTCAATCCTGACTTTTCCCGTAAAGCACGCAAATGAAAACATACCCGACGAGGCGGACAAAGATTTTTCTTACAAAAGAAAATCGACATAAACCACCATAATCAGTTACCTTTCTCTGCCTTTATTTTTCCTCTTCCCTCAACTCCTCAACCGCCCCAACTATTTCCTCGTCTCCATTTTCCGAGTCTTCTTTTTCCTCTTCAAATTCTCCTTCCTCTTCTTCTTTCACTGGCAAGGGGGAAGAAAACACATTTAATTCACCGCCCATATCCATTGACTCCTCCTCAATATCAGCTCCGGTAACTAAAATGTCTCTTGGCTTAGCTCCGTCTGATGGTCCGATTATTCCCGCCGCCTCCATCTCATCCAAGATACGAGCGGCTCGAGCATAACCCAACTTTAATCGCCTCTGTAAAAACGAAGCACTGGCCTTTCCAGCTTCTAAGACCGCCTTTTTAGCGTCCTCAAACAAAGGATCATGTTCATCACTTGGTCCACCAAACATGTTTACTGTTCCTGAGGTCTTTTCCACAATAGACTCATCATATTCGGGATCCTCATCACCTTTCAAATAGTCAACAACATTCTTTACATCTTCTTCTGAAACAAAGGCTCCTTGCAAACGCTTCGGCCTTCCTAATTCTGCAGTCAAAAATAACATGTCGCCACGACCTAGTAATTTTTCTGCGCCAGGCATATCCAAAATCGTCCGCGAATCAATAAGCGAAGCCACAGAAAAAGCAATACGAGCTGGAATGTTAGCCTTCATCAAACCAGTAATAACATCCACACTCGGACGTTGGGTAGCGACAATCAAATGAATGCCAACGGCGCGAGCCATCTGGGCTAGACGGATAATCCCCGCCTCTACTTCTGAGGCCGCCGCGGCCATCAAATCAGCCAACTCATCAATGATAAAGACAATGTGAGGTAATTTACTGTCGGGAAAGCGATTATTATAAGATTGGATGTCCCGACAACCAGATTGGGACAGCACGTCAAAACGCCGATCCATTTCTCCAATCGTCCATTTCAACGCATTTACCGTTTTTTGCACATTGGTAATCACAGGGGCGAGAAGGTGGGGGATACCATTATAAAGGGTCAGCTCCACCCGCTTCGGATCGACCATAATAAAACGTAAGGTCTCAGCTGTGTTTTGATAAAGAAGACTCATGATGATCCCGTTGATACAAACCGTCTTCCCAGAACCAGTGGCTCCCGCCACCAACAGATGAGGCATGCGGGGCAAATCAGCAAACCAAACTTTGCCTGCCACATCTTTACCCAAGGCAATCATCAAGTTATGGTTACGCTTGGTAAATTCTTGATCATCCAACAATTCTCGTAAAGTGACCAAGGCCGCCTTATAATTAGGCACCTCAATACCAACCAATGATTTTCCTGGGATCGGAGCCTCAATTCTTATCGGATGAGCCGCTAAAGCCAGGGCCAGATCATTAGACAAGGCTGTTATCCGTGACAGCTTTACCCCCTTGGCTGGTTTTAAAGAATACTGAGTGACGGTAGGACCAACCCGTACCTCACCCATATCTACTTCAATACCAAATTCAAATAAGGTGTTATGAATTATCTCAGCATTGGCTTCAATATCGCCACTGGTTGGCTTGCTACGTTTATTATTTAACAAGGAAATTGGAGGTAAATTTTTTACAACCACTTTTTTGTCCCAGGGCGATGAACCCCGTTCTGGGACTGACCGCGATTCTTCTTCTGCCTCCCCATCTTCATCTTCTCTAGGCATTTTTTTCCGAAAAAAAGCCCGCGGTTCATCATCCTCTGTTTTACTTTCGGATTCTCTCCCATCTTCCTTTTCTTCTTCGTCTTCCGGAGAAACTGTCTCATAACCACCACTAATTTTTACCCCATTGGACCGGCGTAAAAACACAGAAAATAGGCTGATTATACCTCGGCCCAACAAACCAAAACCAGCCAATAATTTCTGATTGATCATGACTAGCTTGGTGAGTGAAGTATTGAAAATCAAAAATATGGACACTGCCACCAAGCCGACAAATATCACTGTCCCAGCTAGGACTCCAAGATATTCCCTAATGGGCCAGGCCAAAAGACCAAAAAAACCACCCCCATGTCCTTCCAAGGCCATACGCCACATATCATCTGTCTCATATTTTATATGCATGAGACTGGACATGGCCACAAAAAAAAGAATAGCTCCCGCGCCATGAGTGCGACGATAATCATAGCCCATGTCTTTGATTAAAAACCCGGCCAAAATCAAAACCACGGCTGGGACAGCGTAGCGAATTGAACCAAAAAGAAAACTTAAAATCCATTCATCTATTATTTCCCCCATTGTTCCAGCCTTATCAAAAAAACTCAAAGTAATAACAATTGATAAAACCAATAAACAAACTGCCCCTATCCCCCGTGAAATCACTGGATTGAATTGCTCATTGCGACGATGGTATTTTCTAGTCATAACATTAGACGAATAACACAAATATTACACCGCTTATTCTACCACATCGTTGAGATTACCAAAAGCAAAACAAACGTAAAACAAAAACCGACCATTTGGGTCGTTTTCTGGAGTCCTGTGGCCTAAAGCCTCAGCTACATCAGTAGTATGCCCCCAATATCAGTTTTTGTCAACAAAACCTGTGTATAATTTTCACCAATATTTTTTCGCTAAAATATAAACAAATTATCTCCTTTCTCTCTTTAATCCACAATTGACACCACCTCATTTCATGTGGTTATATCTTTCTAGCTTGAATTTATCCGTACCTTCAAAACCGCTGCAACTACGAAAGGGAGAGGTGGAATGACAGACGACGACATGATCCATGATCTCATCACTCAAGGAATACCAACACTCACCCCCGCACAAATAGAAATCTTGTGCCAGCATGCGGAGGAACTGGCCACAGGAATGACGGGCGTCATCAACACCATACTGGAACAGGAAGAAAGAACCACCGAAGAAGAAAACGAGGTTCCTCCGGCCATAGTAACAACCAAAGCAATGATCGGTGGCCGGGAATATGAGGGGGTAAGAGTGTTGATCCCCAATGAAAAACGCGCCAACGACACAACCATCCGTCGTCGAGGAGTGGTCTGGCGATGTCAACTGGCCGAAGACGGTCTGGATCACATTCTAGCCAACTCCCAAGACATCCCCAACCTCGACCCCGAAGGCTGGATTCTGTTCCCTGCCTACTCACATCCCAATGACCAGAGGTTTTTCGCTGCCCTGCACAAGAGCACTGGGAAGTGGGCAATCGGTTGGGCCAGATTCTCCACTCACCCCGGGGACATCTTCCTCCGTCCCACCTCAACCAACAGCGGTACCAGTGGCCTGTGATTTCAGCCGAGATCACGGCCCAACTCTTCCAACCCCCGGTCTCTGTCAACCTGTGTCACAGGTGATACGAACCGGGGGTTGTTGCGTTTATAAAAATTCTGTTTAAAAAATCACCCCTAGTTTGGCTAGAAGTGATTTTATTAATGTAATTGCAGCCTTATTTCAACAAACCTACTATCAATAAAGCAACGATATTGGCTACTTTAATCATCGGATTAATCGCTGGTCCAGCTGTATCCTTATAAGGATCACCAACTGTGTCGCCAGTGACCGCTGCTTGGTGGGCAAAAGATCCCTTTCCGCCGTAGTTTCCATTTTCAATATACTTTTTGGCATTATCCCAAGCCCCACCACCAGTAGTCATAGAAATAGCCACAAATAGACCAGTGATGATGGTACCAACTAATAAACCACCAAGAGCCGACGCCCCTAGAAGTAAACCAACTAAAATCGGCGCGAGCACTGGAATCAGGGCTGGTAAAATCATTTGGCCAATTGCCCCCTTAGTAACAATGTCCACACAGCGGGCATAGTCGGGTCTAGCCGAACTTTCCATAATTCCTTTGATCTCTTTAAACTGGCGTCTTACTTCCTCGACTACTTTGCCGGCCACTTTACCAACAGATTGCATTAAGTAAGAACCAAAAAGATAAGGCAAGAGACCGCCAATAAACAGACCGGTTAAAACTTTAGGATCGTCGATGTTAAAAACGGCCGATTTCCCATGTTCAACCAATTTGTGGGTATAATCTGCAAACAAAACCAAAGCAGCCAAAGCAGCGGAGGCAATAGCATAACCCTTGGTAACAGCTTTAGTAGTATTACCGACAGCGTCCAAAGGATCGGTCACTGCCCGAACATCTGAACCTAATTCCGCCATTTCCGCAATCCCACCCGCATTATCAGTAATCGGACCATAAGCATCAATGGTGACAACAATCCCAGTTAAAGAAAGCATGGCCATGGCCGCAATAGCCACACCATATAAACCAGCCAAAGCAAAGGCAGCTAACATGGCCACCACAATAAATACCACGGGCCAAGCAGTGGCACGCATAGACAAAGCCAAACCAGAAATTACATTAGTTCCATGACCAGTTTCTGAAGCCTTGGCAATACTTTTGACCGGACCAAATTTAGTTGAAGTGTAGTACTCAGTAATGGCAAACATCAAACCAGTTAGTAACAACCCCAACACTCCACAATACAACAAGTAGTCCGCTCTCAAACCTAAGCTAGGGGCAAAATACTGACAAGCAAAATAAAAACCGACCAAAGCTAAAATTCCAGATACGGCCAAACCTTTGTACAAAGCGGCCATAATTTTCTTCTTTTTGCCCAATTTGATGAAAAAGGTGCCAATGATAGACGCCAAAATTGAGATGCCCCCTAAAACCAAGGGGAAAACAACCGCGTCCTCATTACCAACGAATGTCAGAGCACCCAAAACCATCGTAGCTACTGCTGTCACGGCATAGGTTTCAAAAAGATCAGCTGCCATGCCAGCACAATCACCAACATTATCACCTACATTATCAGCAATAACAGCCGGGTTCCGCGGATCATCTTCAGGAATGCCCTTTTCCACTTTACCTACCAAATCTGCGCCAACATCAGCTGCCTTAGTGAAAATTCCACCGCCAATTCTAGCAAATACAGAAATCAAACTACCGCCAAAAGCCAAACCAATCAAAGCATTGAGATCCTTAAAAATCAGATAAAAACCACCCACTCCCAAAAGACCAAGCCCGACTACTAACAAACCAGTAATTGAACCCCCCTTGACTGCCAGATTAAGGGCAGCGGCCAATCCCTTCTTGGCGGCCTCAGTTGTTCGAACGTTTGCTTTCACCGAAATACTCATGCCCAGGTATCCAGCCACTCCAGAAAATATTGCCCCAACCATAAAGCCTAAGCCTGTTTTCCAACCTAAAAACTTCCAAAGTAGGAAAAAAACCACAATAGCAACCCAAGCTACCGTCTTATATTGACGCTTAAGATAGGCCCGAGCCCCCTCTTGGATAGCCTTAGCAATAGCCTGCATCCTTTCTGAACCTGCTCCTTGTTTGTTAACCCAGCCGATCAAAATACAACCGTACGCAATGGCCAAAAGCGCCGGCACCAAGACGAAGACAATCAACAGTACCATAAAGATAACTTAATAATTAATTACCTGTGTCGATAATTATATGTAAAAACCGGGCAATTCGTCAACCACCAGACAATAATGGTATACTTATTTTCGGTTGACCAAAACAGAATTTTGACTCATAATGTAACGGCGTCGCCAGCGACGCTTGTTTGTATGAA
>DATDUP010000001.1:0-17383 GCA_035290345.1 Patescibacteria group bacterium | reverse complement strand
CTGCGATAATCAGCTTTGGCTATTATTGAGGGGATGAACCAGATTAGCCACACCAGGGCCAGACCAGCGTGAGCGCCAAACCAACGGTGGACAGTTTTTTTATCTTGCTTGAGCAAGAACAAACCAAGGAATTGAGCCAGGGGAATGGCCAGAGCCGTCAGATGAGAAAAAATAAGAAGAAAGTTAAGAAAGAGATACAATCCCCAAAGCCAATTTTGTTTTTTGTTGGCCACGAAAAGATAGTAATAACAGATAAAGGAGGCCAGGGCTAGGAAAGTGAGCAGGCTATAGACGCGGGCTTCAGTATTGAGGAATAGATGAAGGTCGGCAATGGCAAAAAAGAGAGTGGAGACAATAGCCGTACGACGATTAAGCGTTTGGCAGGCGAACCAATAAATGAGGATCATCGTGGCGAGGCCGAAAAGAAGAGAAGGAAGACGAGCGAGGATCTCAGTTTCAGGCACAATTTTGAGCCAAAAGCGGAGGAAGAGAGTGTAGAGCGGAGGATTGGTTTCAATAATCGCATAGCGGGCAGCTTCTTTCCAAGGTAATTGGCTAAAATGCACGCTGAACATTTCATCAAACCAAAATGTCCCGCGGATAGTTAGTAGGCGGAGGCGCAATCCTAGGCCGAGCAGAAAGATTAAAAGGAACGGCCAGTGATTTCTTAACCAGAGTTTCATATTTGATCTTCTTGGGTGGCGTAATCAGCAGTTCGTAGGGCTTCAATAATCGGTCCGAGTTCGCCTTCCATGATTGTACTGATGTTGCCCCAGTTTTGTTTGATGCGATGATCAGTAATGCGATCTTGGGGAAAGTTATAGGTCCGGATTTTTTCACTGCGGTCACCGTGTCCGATTTGGTTGCGTCTCTTAGCGTCCAGTTCCGCAGTTTTTTTCTCTCTTTCCATTTCATAAAGACGGGCCCGGAGAACATTCATCGCTTTAAATCGGTTCTGTTGTTGGGAACGCTCATCCTGACATTGGGCAATTATTCCGGTGGGTAAATGAGTGATACGGACTGCGGAATAAGTGGTATTTACACTTTGTCCGCCATGGCCACCAGCGCAAAAGGTATCAACCCGTAAATCTTTAGGATCAATTTTTAATTCTGTCTCTTCCACCTCGGGTAAAACTGCCACCGTGGCTGTAGAGGTGTGGATACGACCGGTTTTTTCGGTTTCTGGGACTCTTTGGACGCGATGTACCCCCATTTCATATTTCATATCTCGATACACATTTTTTCCACTCACCGAAAAAATCACTTCTTTATAACCACCAAGACCGATTTGGTTAGCTGAGATGAGAGCGGTTTTCCATTTTTTGTTTTCCGCATATTTCAAGTATAGGCGCAAAAGATCACCAGCAAAGAGCGCGGACTCATCACCTCCGGCCCCCGCTCGGATTTCAATGATGACATTTTTGCCATCCAAAGGGTCTTGGGGCATGGTCAATATGACCAGCTCTTTTTCCAGGGTTTCTTTTTTTTCAGTCAATAGCACAATTTCTTCTTCGGCCAAGGATTTTATCTCTCCTTCTGACTGGCTACTAAGATTTTGGGCGGCCGAAAGGTCTTGATCCGTCTTTTCCCAAGCCAGAATTTTTTCGTAAATCGGCTTGAGATCATCATATTCTTGAGCGGTGGTTTTAAGTTTTTTTTGATCAGCCACAATTTGGGGGTCCTGTAGGCCCTGCTCTAACTGGAGGTATTTTTTCTTTATTTTTTCGTATTTTTCTAACATATCGGTTTCATTATATCTTTTTCTGGTAAATAAAAACAGATTCGCCGTATTATAGGACGAATCTGTTTTTTCTGAGCTATTTATTCTTGGCTTGTTTTTTGGTCGCCCGGACCGCTCGTTTTACTTTTTTACCTTTTCGGCTAGCTGCGGCCTTGCCAACTTTGGACATGGTCTCTTGGAATTTTTCTACCCGCCGAGCCGTATCCACAAATTTTTGTTTTCCGGTATAAAACGGATGACAGAGATTACAAAGTTCAACCTGGATTTCTTTCAGGGTAGAACCGACTTCAAAGGTGTTGCCACAAACGCAAGTAACCTTGGCTTTTTCATGGTATTGAGGATGGATTTCCTTCTTCATATGGTAGTTTATTTGAGTGAGCATATAGTAGTACATTGATTGGAGAATGTCAAGGACTAATTAACTAGATGGCTAGGGGAGAAGGGGCGAATAGGTGTTGGTTTTTTTCACCCCCCTTGCTTTTTTTCTTGGTTTAGCCTATACTGGGGAAAAGAAGTAACTCGAAAAAAGGGGGAAATAAACCTATGATGGGAAAAATTTTAGTGGTCGTCCAGATCGCTCTCTCGGTGTTATTGATCACCGTAGTTTTGCTTCAACAAAAAGGATCGGGCTTGGGTTCCGCTTTTGGTGGTTTAGGTGACATTTACAACGCCAAAAGAGGTTTGGATCGTACTCTCCACCTTGCGACAATTGTTATCTCCGTTTTATTCTTCCTGACTGCTTTGGCCAGTCTTTGGTTTTAACCCCAGGGGTCGGGCAGGGGATCAGTTATGCGTTTTGCGATAAAGGCCAGAATACAAAAACTGGTTGCTCGTTGCCAACGGCGACGGATACAACCTTTGCGCACGAATTGGCATGACGTGCGACTTTTGCGTCAGGCTCGTGGCCGGCGGCTGCCTCGTTTTCAGCAATTGTGGCAGGTTGGTCGTTTGTTAGGACCACTAGAAAAAAAAATAGTGCAGATGAGTCTTTTGGTCTTGTTGGTCGGTTTAGTTTGGTGGGGGTGGGAATTGGTAGACAATCATCGTTTGGCTTTACCAGTGCGCGGCGGCCGTTATCTGGAAGGGGTGGTGGGTTCTCCTCAATATATCAATCCGGTTTTTGCCAGTACTAATGACGTGGATATTGACATTGTCCGTCTCGTCTATTCTGGTCTCATGCGTTATGACAGCCGCCATCGTTTGGTGCCGGATTTGGCGGTTAAGCATGAGATAAGCGAAGACGGGAAAATCTATACTTTTGAATTAAGAAAGGATGTAGTTTGGCACGATGGCGAACCCTTTACAGCTCGAGACGTTGTTTTTACAATTGAAGATATTCAGAATCAGCAGGTGAATAGTCCATTATTGGTGAGTTTTCAGGGGGTGAAAGTGGAGATGTTAGATGACTATACCGTACGTTTTTCATTGACCGAATCTTTTCCTCAGTTTTTATCCTTGCTGACCACTGGAATTTTGCCTGAGCATGTCTGGTACAATATTGCTCCGGACAAACAGCGGTTAGCCAGTTATAATTGGCAGCCCGTAGGTACTGGTCCGTTCATGTTTAAAAAATTGTCTAAAGATGATGCTGGTTATATTTATAATTATGAGCTCATTGCTAATGATCGTTATTACCGCCAGCCGCCCTATTTAGAAGAAATTGTTTTTCGTTTTTATCCTGATTATGAAGGGGAGGCTGGGGCGATCGCAGCCTTTCGTAATAAAAAAGTTAGTGGTTTGAGTTTTGTGCCTAATGCCTTGCGAGACAAGGTGGAACGCAAGTACTCGGTTTTACACACCTTGCAATTGCCCCAATACACTGCTCTTTTTTTCAACAGTGACCACCAGCCGCTTTTGGCTGAGGCCAATGTGCGTTTGGCTTTGGCTCATGCCACTGACAAGCGGCGGATTTTGCAACAAGTTATCAGTAGTGAGGGGACAGTGATACATAGTCCGATTTTGCCTGGTTTTCCTGGCTATGATCCAGAATTGGGAAAATTGGTGTTTTCTTACGAAGAAGCGAACAAACTTTTGGATGCAAAATGGACGCGGATTGAGTCTGATGCTTACCGTGCCAAACAACGAGAAGCCTTGTTGAAAGCCTGGGAAGAAAATCAGAAAAAAGCAGCAGAAGCAACGACCTCTTCTACTGAGCCCGGTCCGAGTTATGAAGAGTTGAAAAAACAAGCCGAAGGAGATATAGATAACAAATTGAATAGCGAATTGCCAGCGGCCCAGACTTTTTATCGCGAGAATAAAGAGGGGAAGCTTTTAGAGTTATCCATTGTTACTGTCGAGAGTGAAGAATATCGGAAGGCAGCGGAATTAATCGCTGGATTCTGGCAAAGTATCGGGGTTAAAACAAATTTGGTTTTTTACTCTGCTCGAGATATTAATCGAGAGGTGTTAAAAGAGCGGAACTATGATATCTTGTTATATGGCGAGATTGTCGGTAGTGATCCTGACCCTTATCCGTTCTGGCATTCCAGTCAACGTAGTTATCCTGGCTTGAATTTGAGTGGTTACCTCAACCGAAAGACTGACGCGGTTATTGAAGCCGCGCGACAGATTACTGATGAAGAAAAACTAGGGGTTAGCTATAAGCAGTTTCAGGAACTATTGTTAGCCGATTTACCAGCAATTTTTCTTTACATGCCGACTTACACTTATGTCACTACGAATGAAGTTCGGGGAATGAGTGTAACGCGGATTTCTCATCCGGCCGATCGTTTGGCGGATATCACCAGTTGGTATATGGAGACGACTGGTCAGTGGCAATGGCAGAAGATTGAAAAAACAAATTAAGCCGAAGTGGTGGAATTGGTAGACACGCATGCTTCAGGAGCATGTGGGGCAACTCGTGCGGGTTCGAGTCCCGCCTTCGGCACCATTTTTTTCTTCGAAAATCATTCATAATTTTTAGGTTAGTTAAATAAATATGGGAAGAACGAACAATAACCGGCCACTCGTGGTTTTGAATCAGCCGGCCGAAAGAATAAACAACCAACGTGGCGGACGTTTTCGGCGACGCCCAAGTAATGACGCGGAAGTTTTGCGCATCATTCCTTTGGGAGGTTGTGAAGAAGTGGGGAGAAACATGACTGTTTTTGAATATGGACAAGATATTGTGATCTTGGATATGGGAATTCAATTTCCCGAAGAAGACATGCCAGGAATTGATTATATAATTCCGAATGTCAAGTATCTGGCTGGTAAGGAAAAGAAAATCCGTGGCGTGATTTTTTCCCATGGCCACCTGGATCATGTGGGGGCCGCTCCAATACTTTTGGAAAAATTAGGTAATCCGACTATTATCGGCCGGGATTTGACTTTGGCCATCATCAAGCATAAACAAGAGGACTACCAGCCGAAATCAGCCCAGTATCTGAAGATGATTCCGATCAAAAACATGCAGGACCCAATTCGGTTGGGAAGGTTCACTGTTCGATTTTTTCAAGTCGAGCATTCTATCATGGATGCCATGGGGGTGATTTTAGAAACTCCGGCTGGTACGGTTGTCCATCCTGGGGATTGGACTCTCGAACGAGACAAGAACGGGCGACCGACAATTAATTACTCCCATCTGCAGCGAGTCAAGAAACCGAGTGTGTTGATGCTGGAAAGCCTGGGATCAATGAATGAAAAACACAGTGGCAGTTATGAGCAGATGTATAAGAATTTGTATGAGATAATTTCTCAAGCTCCGGGTCGGGTAATTATTGGTACCTTTTCTTCTCAGATTGAAAGAATCAAATGGGTCCTACAGGCAGCAGAAAAATTAGGTAAGAAGGTTGCTCTCGATGGTTACAGCATGCGTCTCAATATTGAGATTGCCAAGGAGTTGGGCTATATCAAAGTAAGGAAAGGTGTTTTGATTAATATCAAAGAAATTGATAGCCAGCCGGATAAAAAGATCGTGGTGATCTGCACTGGTGCTCAAGGAGAGGAAAATGCGGTTCTCTCTCGCATTGTCGACAAGCAGCATCTGATTAAATTGAAGAAGAGCGATACGGTAATCTTTTCTTCCTCGGTTATTCCCGGAAACGAGCGGACCATTCAGCGGCTAAAGGATAATATTTACCGTCAAGCGGATCAGGTGATTCATGGCGATTTGATGGATGTGCATGTCAGTGGCCATGCGACCCGGGAAGATATTGTTACCGTATTGAAAGAAATCCGCCCCACTTATTTCATTCCGGTATACGCGAATCATTTTTTCTTGAAAGAAGCGAGAAATTTGGCGATCAAGAATGGTTTTCCAGCAGACAAAATTATCGTTCCAGATAATGGGTCAGTGATTGAAGTGAAAGGTGGTCAGGCTCGGACATTGAACGAAAAAGTACCATCAGAATATGTGTTTGTTGATGGTTTGGGGGTGACTGATAGCCAGAACATTGTTTTGCGTGATCGACAGGTCTTGGCCGAAGATGGGATGGTGGTAGTGATAGTGACCATTGGTAGCAAAACTGGCAAATTGGTTCAAAATCCGGATATTATTTCTCGGGGCTTTGTATTTTTGAAAGAGAATAAAAAATTGATTGAAGACCTACGACACAAGGTCAAAAAGATGGTAATTGAATCTGACCCGAAGACTTGGGCTGACACTAATCTGATCAAGAACAACATTCGTGACAAGGTGGGCCAGTTCTTGTTTTCTAAGACAGAAAAACGTCCAATGATTTTACCGGTAGTTATCGAAGTCTAGCGTTTTTGGTCAAAAAGTTTTAGAATGAGGATATAATCCAAAAAAATATGTCTAGACCAGTTTTAGTCTCCGGCATTCAGCCGACCGGCAATCTCCACTTGGGTAATTATCTTGGGGCAGTAAAAAATTGGGTGGATCTGCAGAATTCAGGCAAATACGAGATGTATATTTTTATTGCCGATCTGCACGCTCTCACTGGTAATTTGGAAGCCGAACAGCGACAAGCGCAAGTCCAACAGACAGCGGCTGAACTGTTGGCGATCGGCCTAGATCCGGAAAAAACTACTCTATTTATTCAATCACAAGTTCCCGGACATACGGAATTAGGTTGGATTTTCAGCTGTTTGACACCTTTGGCCGAATTGCAAAGAATGACCCAGTACAAGGATAAATCAAGACAGCAGGCTAAGAACATTAATGCTGGTCTGCTTACGTACCCCATCTTGCAGGCGGCTGACATTCTGTTATATCGCGGTACAGTCGTGCCGGTTGGTCAGGATCAAGTTCAGCATGTGGAATTAACCCGGGATATTGGCCGTTGGTTCAACCAACGCTATGGAGAATATTTTTCTCCGGTCAATCCCTTGCTCACTGCCGTCCCCCGGGTCATGAGTCTGTTAGAGCCAGACAGAAAAATGAGCAAGTCCCTGGGTGCCGGACAGGTGATAGAATTGGGAGATGATCCAGAAACGATTATCAAAAAATTAAAAAAGGCGGTTACGGCCACTACGGGCGGGAAAATGGCTCCGGGAGTAGCGAATTTGCTTTTACTTTTGAAAAGTTTTGAGCGGACAGAAGAATGGGAAAAATTTGTGGCGGCGGAAAAAGACGGGACTATCCGCTACGGAGATCTAAAGACCGCTGTGGCCGAGACTTTGATTAACGCCTTTGCGGATTTTCGTCAAAAGAAACAACAGTGGTTGGACCAGCCAGAGAAGTTGGGCGCGGTTTTACAGGCTGGCGCTAAACAGGCCACTGTGGTTGCGACTGAAACTCTGACCGCAGTACGGGAACGGGTCGGGATAAATTAATCGGAAAGAAAACCACTGAGACCAGTGGTTTTTTTAAATTGTCTGGGGTATAATAAGGCCAGAATAATTTATTGGGATTATGAAATACGTATTTAGTTTGTTAGTCATTTTTTTAGGTGTCATGATGGTGGTAAAGACAGAATGGTTCATCCAGAATTTCGGCACTAGCGCCTGGGCTGAGCAGCATTTAGGGACGAGTGGCGGAACTCGCCTAATGTATAAATTATTAGGTCTGGTTTTTATCTTTTTCGCTATGTTGGTGGTGACGGGAATGATGGAGGGTTTTCTGATGTCCACTATTGGTCGTCTGTTTATTTTTTAATATGACCTATCACAGCGGCAACCAGATGATAGATCCGCAATTACTTTTTACTAAGGGGCAGTTACGGCCGGGGATGCATGTCGCTGATTTAGGTTGCGGCCGGGTTGGTCATCTGATTTTTCCCGGTGCCCTGCGTTTGGGAGAGTTTGGGATTATGTATGCGGTTGATGTCTTGAAAGATGTTTTGGAGAATATCAAGAAACGAGCGGCCATGGATGGTCTGGTGAACGTCCAAACTGTATGGGCAGATTTGGAAAAAAAAGGACAGACGCATATTCCAGCCCATAGTTTGGATCTAGCTTTTTTGGTGAATGTCTTGGTCCAGGCGAATAATCGGTTGGCAATTCTTGATGAGGCGCTCCGCCTCTTGAAAGAAAAGGCCCGGCTAGTGATCGTGGATTGGGTTCGTCAAGATTTACCCTTCGGCCCACCGGCCGAACGACGGATAGATTTTGCCTTGGTCAAAAAGTGGGCCAAGGAGAATGGTTTGGTAGTGCAAGAAGAATTTTCTGTCGGGCGGTATCATCAAGGTATCGTTCTTTTCCGACAAGTATAGTATTTATTTATCATATGGATTTTTCTCTGATCCCTTGGGAATGGTGGCGTTGGCTCGGTATTGCTTTGTTGGTGGCCGCTTCTTTGTTGTTTGCCTTTGACAAAAGAAAACATTGGCATTGGGGGAAACAAGAGACAGCGGGGAGGGTAGGTAATCTTCAGGGTTTTGCGCAAGACCTGACGATTTTGGCGCGGGAGGCTAAGATTGATCCGGTCATTGGTCGAGATGAAGAAATTCGGCGAGTGATTCAGGTTTTGACCAGACGAACAAAGAACAATGTGATCCTCATTGGTCCGCCTGGGGTGGGTAAGACAGCCATCGTGGAAGGTCTAGCGCTGGATCTGGCTGCCGGTAATGTCCCGACAGCGTTAGCCTCAAAAAAAATATTGTCTTTGCCAGTAGGCGAATTGATGGCCGGGACAAAGTACCGCGGCGAGTTTGAGGAAAGGGTAAAGAAAATAATTGACGAAATTCGAAATTCTAATCGTTCAATTATTCTTTTTATTGACGAATTGCACACAGTGATGCAGGCGAAAGGAACCGAGGGAGCGATTAATTTTGCGGATATTTTAAAACCCGCTCTGGCGCGGGGCGATCTACAACTGATCGGGGCGACGACGATGAAAGAATATGAGGAGTATATCAAAAATGATGAAAGTATGGCCAGACGTTTTCAGTTGGTAATGGTTGATGAGCCAACCGTGGGCGAGACGGTCAAAATTCTTCAAGGTTTGAAAAAAAATTATGAAAATTACCACAAAGTAAAGTATAGCGAAGCGGCCATTGAAGCGGCAGCCCGTTTATCCGAGGAATATATCAAAGGTCGTTTGTTGCCGGACAAGGCCATTGATGTTATTGATGAAGCCGCGGCCATGGTAAATGTAAATGAGGGTGCTTCTCCTGATCATGCGGTAGCTTTGTTGCACGGGGCGGCCGGTCGAGTGATTGCGCCTCGTCCGGATTTGAATAACACAACTGTGGAAACCTTAAAACAGGAGTTATCAGTCTTACGAGAACAAGAAGAAAGTACAGAAGGGGAAAAAGAGCTCATTGCCTTGCGCAAGAAGATTTTTACTTTAGTGAAAGAAATTGAAGAAGAAGAGAATCGGGTGGTGAAAAGTGCGGGTTGGCCAGAAGTGACGGTTCGGCATATAAAAGAAGTGGTGGCCGATTGGGTGGACTTACGTCCGGATGAAATTCATTAACACCCCTCTTATTATCCTTTTGAAAAAAAGTGTGCTATACTGTTTAGGTAAAAAATTAATTGGAAATTAAAATTATGTCGAGGAAAAAAAATATGACTAAAACACCCCGAGTGAGAAAAGTGGACCCGGTAGCGACAGTAGCAGCCGTGAAGACTAAGACTGTCTCTGGTACGGCCCTGGCTTTGGCGTTGGCATTTGTGGGAGTAGCGGCAATTGCCGCCGGCTTGGCGGGATTAAACAGCCCGTATTGCCAGTCGACCAACACCGTGACCACTGAAATAACCGCCTGGGATCAGCCGCAGATCATCCATACTTGCGTTGGTACACAGGTAAAGATTTCTCCGTTTTTGGATGAAAAAATCTTAGTTCGTTATTATAATGAAGACAAAGTCCTAGTGCGGTTCTATGGGAAATATATTACGATCCCAGTCAACGAAGTGGTGAAATTAAATGATTACGTAGAAGATTTAGGGTATGTTGGTTCTTATGGGGATTATGGCCAGCAAATTTTTCTTGGTTATGTAAAGAAAGTTTCAGGTCGAGCCCAGCTTCAAGTTTATGCGACCATGGATGGCAAGCAGGCTCCTCCGTGTGCAGATACAGATTTTGTCACCACTACCATGGGCGGTTTCCTTTTTGACCCCAACACCTATCCCTTTTTCAATGTTTATCAAAAAGGTCTGACCACAGGAATGAATGTCAACACAGGAGTTTATGAAGAGGTGGCCGATAGCTGTTGGGACGAGGCCGTCTTAACTGAATATTATTGTGATGCGGCTAATAACGTAATCGTTTGGTCCAATTATCCCTGCCAGGCCGCTGATTCTGTTTGTCAGGATGGTGCCTGTGTACTCGACGTCAGCTTGCTGGAGTAAGTTTTATGGTTCGGTGGCCAGAGATTAAAAAAGTAATGAATCGAGAGCGGCTGACTATAGCCGCTCTCTTTGTCGTTTTCTTTTTTAGTCGAGTTTTTGTTTATTGGCGTTTTGGCTTGCCGGGGTTTGGCTATGATTTTGGTATTTATCATCATCTCATTGGCGGCTATTTTGAAAAATTATTTTCTCCGCCCGTTCCTTTTGGTTTCACGTATTTTTCCAATGGCCTGAAATTATTAGGAGAGTCTACCCTGTCTATTCAAATTGGTTGGTATTTTTTTCTGGCTTTGGGTCTTTGGGCGGTTTGGGGCTATTTGGTGAAGAGCCAAGCAAAAGATAGAAATACCATCATCACCGCCTTATTCCTTTTCAGCCTTTCCTTGACTCAGTTCGAATTTTTCCGTTGGTATTATTATCGAAGTTTTTTAGCTATCTTTTTTTTGTTGGGAGCGATTTGGTTATTCTCCCGCCGATCTTACTGGTTGATTCCGGTTTTGGCGGCGATGGGCGTTGTTCATCCTTTAACTTTGGTCCCTTTGGCCCTTACCTTGTTGATCTATTTTTTCTTGGTGGGTAAAGAAGAAAAAAAGTATTTGGTTATTTCCTTGGGTTTTGCCTTTTTGTTTTTGTTGGGGAATTTGCCGGAGTATCTTTTATATTTTCAAGAGATCCAAAAATATGGCTGGCTCGCTCAAGGATATGTTGACCAGGGTCGGCCGCATTTCACGGGTCAATTTATCGGTTGGTGGCGGTATGCCTGTTTTTCTTGGTGGTATTTGCCCCTGGCCTTATTAGGCTTACTTCGTTTTTGGCGCCAGTATCTTTTTTGGATGATTTTTCTTTTGGTGAATTTAGCCCTCCTTTTGTCTCAGACGGTTTTTTATCATCGGTATTTTGTCACCTTGGATTTAGCTATCTTGTTTTTTGCGGCGGTTTGGTTGGCGGCAGTTTGGCAAGAGAACCGACATATTTTTTTGGGGCGGTGGTTAATCGGGTTTTGGGGGATTGGTTTGGCTTTAACTTTTTCTTGGCAATTAATTATGGTCCGGCCGTCCCTTGACCCAGAAGAGTGGCAGGCGATACAAGAATTGCCGGCTTTAACCGAAAGTGACTATGTGGTAGCTTTTTCAGACAAAGAAGCACCTTGGTTGTATGGATTTTCTGGGAAAAAAGTCATTGCCCCCAATATGTTTGAAGAGAATAAATGGAATCGAGAAGAATGGGCCAGATTTTGGTTGGCCCAAGATATTTCTGAAGTGCGTTTTTTGTTATCCCGGTATGGGGCGCCGGCGGTTTATATTTTTTTGGGTGAGAAAAATCCGGTTTGGCGTTTTGACTGCGAGCCGGTTAATACACAGATTTGCCTATGTCGGTTATAGTGTGGTTTGGTTTATTGATTTTTGGTGGGCTGGCCCTTTTTTGTGATCATCGTCTGTGGGACCGGTCTACTTGGGGAGAAAGAGCAATAATGTCTTTAGTGATCAGTCCGGCTCTTTTAGTTCTGTTTTTTCTTCTCCTTTCCCGCCTTTATTATCAGTGGTTTCCGCTATGAAGATACTGGTTCTTGACAAAAAGATAAGAAAGGGGTATACTTTATTTGAATTATTAAGGTAGCCTAAACTAGGCTACTTATTTTTTTAAAAAAATATGTCCGAAGTTACCAAGGCCATTCAATTCATCTGTGATGAAAAGGGTCTAGATTACGATATTGTCCTGGAAGCAATCCAGGCGGCTTTGGCATCTGCCTACCGCAAAGATTTTGGTAATCGCCAGCAGAACATTAAAGTTATTTTTGATCCAGAACTCGGCGATATGAAGGTTTGGGACGAAAAAGAGGTGGTGGAAGACATTGCGGAAGACGTGTTGGTGGCTGCCCAGGATGAGTTGAACCGTCGTCGCGAGGAAGCTTTGAAAGAGGGGCGGGAATTGACAGAAGAGGAAACGGCTGATCTGCCCAAGTTTAATCCCAAGAACCAGCTCATGCTTACTCAGGCTAAAGAGATAAAGAAGGGGGTAAAAGTTGGTGACATTCTCAAGATCGATTTGGAAGTGCCGGGAGAGTTTGGGCGCATGGCGGCCCAGACGGCTAAGCAAGTGGTTATCCAGCGTTTGCGGGAAGCAGAAAGAAACAGTGTCTATGATGAACTCAAAGAAGAAGAGGGGGAGATAGTCAATGGTGTTGTTCAGCGCCGTGACCGGACCGGAGCAGTGGTCATAGATTTGGGCAAAGCCACCGGTGTTGTTCCGGTGAGTGAACAAATTAGAACTGAGCAGTATCGTCCTGGTTCTCGTCTGCGTTTCTATATCCAATCCGTAAACATGGGGACGCGCGGTTTAGAAGTGATCCTCTCGCGAGCGAGTATAAAGATGGTGGAAACAATTTTCAGTGAGGAAATCCCGGAAATTTCTGCTGGTAGTGTGGAGATAAAGGGAATCGCCCGAGATGCGGGCAATCGTTCTAAGGTGGCAGTTTGGACTAGCGACGATTCAATAGATCCGATTGGTTCTTGTATCGGTCAACGAGGTAGCCGGATTACGACAATTATTGAAGAATTGGGCGGTGAGAAAATCGATATCATCCAGTATGATGAGAATCCAGTGGAATACATAAAAAACGCCTTGTCTCCTGCGAAGATTGATTCGGTAGAATTAGCAGAAGATAAAAAGGAAGCGACAGTGAAAGTGGCGGCTGATCAGTTTTCTCTAGCTATTGGCCGCGGTGGCCAGAACGTTCGTCTCGCTGGTGAGTTGACTGGTTGGGCAGTGAATGTTGTGCCAAAAGACGGGGAGGTATTAGTTGGGGAAGCGGTTGAGGAAGGGGCAGAGAAAAAAGAAGAAAAGCCGGAGGCATTAGAATCAGTGGCTGAAGAGACGCCTGCCCAGGAGATAGAAGAAAAGGAAAAAGAATAAAGAAATAAAAACCGGTCTGAACGACCGGTTTTGTTATCAATTGAGTAGGTAGATTTGCCAGTTTAGAACGGTGGCGAAACCAACCCAGAGAAGATACGGAAGGAGCAAAATGGCGGCAGGTCTAGATTGTCTCCAGGCCAGAATTATGGTAGTTAAAATCGCGATTTCTAAAAAAATAATTTCTCCCAAGGCAAACAAAGGCGAATGCCAACCGAAAAAAATAATTGACCACAAACTGTTTAGGATTAGTTGGATTCCGAAAAAGATTATGGCTATCGAGGTTTTTTCTTTTTTCTGCCAGAGCAGGAAAAGGGCGACCCCCATCAGCAAATAGAGAAGAGTCCAGACCGGTCCGAAAATCCAATCTGGGGGGCTGAAGCTGGGTTTATTCAATTCTTGATACCAGGTTTGTACGGACTGATTGGTGGCCAAGGCGCCGATGCCGCCCGCGGATTGACAAACGGCGATACTGACAATCAGGGGGAACCATTTTTTGATTTTTTTCTTCATAGTTTTAATTAAGTGAGGCGATGGCCAAAAGAGAAAGCCCAATTAGGAGGAGAACAGCCAAGAGGCTTCGGGTTAGTACTTTTTTTTCATGGAAGTACCAGCCTCCGGACAGCAGAGACCAAAATACGGCCGTCGCCCGTTTGGCAGCGGTGATCACGGAAGCCGGACCATAACCATAGCCAAAGCTGATGATAACTCCCCCCAGTCCTACGGCCAGCGATTGAATGAGACAAATTGGTTTGGTTAAAGATTTGAACGGATTCTCTTTGGTCTTTACTAAGGATAATACGGAAAAAGAAACCAAGAGCAGGGTGTAGATGATGAGTTGTTCAGCTACCACCGAATTGAAGTGGGTGATGTCGTATTTGTATAAGGAAATGGTGATTACGGCGTTGAGCGTAGAAAATATTACCAAGCCAATGTCAGTTTTTTTAATGCCTTTGTTAAGCAGCAGAAGTAAAAGGGCCAGCAAGAGAACGGCCATCCCGGCCATGGCCAAGGGGCCAATTACGTATCCCAGGATGAGATCGACTAATAATAAGAGGGGGATAGTGAAAGTGCGGATAAAACTAAAGGTGGAACGTTCCACTCGGACAATCGCCAAAGTTGAAACATATAATTGGGCAATTTCTAAAAAGGCCCGGGGGATGAAAGTGGGGAGAGAAGAAATCTGGAAGACAAAAGCGTCGCGGCGGAACAGACTAATCAAACTGAAAAAGATGGTTACCCAGAATAAACTCAAAAAGGCCATGGTGAAAGGACTTTGTTGGTGTTTGTTCACCCGGTCCTTACCAATGGAGTCGGTGATTTCTTCTAAAAACGTACCTAGTGAGACAATAATCAGGCCAAGCATGGGGGGGTGAATAAAAGTTAAGTTGCCAGGATGGTTATATTTTACTTGATTTTAACAAAATTCGGAAGATGCATCCGGTCTTGGCAGGGGTCAGAAAAGGTGTTATACTGCCAGCACTTCTTAATCTCTTTTATGCGTGAATTGTTTCAGCTTATTCTCACCCAGCCCTTGTATAACATTTTTGTCTTACTTTATAACTATATTCCGGATGTGGGAGTGGTGATTGTACTTATCACGATAGCGATTCGGTTGGCCTTATACCCACTGACTTCCACGTCTATCAAGTCCCAAAAATCTTTGACTGACTTGCAACCCAAGCTGGAGGCATTGAAGAAACAGCACGCTGGCGATCAACAAAAGATTGCCCAAGAAACCATGCGGTTATATCGGGAAAATAAAGTTAATCCTTTTTCTTCTTGTCTACCGTTGTTGGTTCAATTGCCGGTTTTAATAGCTTTTTATTATGTGCTCCGTCTGGCTCTCACTACAGAGAGTCTGTCTTTGCTTTATTCTTTTGTCAAAAACCCAGAGGTTATTACTACCCGGACTTTGGGCTTGTTTGAATTGGGAGAACCGAGTTTGGTGTTGGCCGTTTTAGCCGGTGCGGCTCAATTTGTTCAAGCCAAAATGTTTTCTTCAAAACGGCCGCCCGCCAAAGCCGGAACTGGGGCCAAGGATGAAAATATGATGGCGATGATGAACAAAAACATGACTTATTTCATGCCGATCATGACAGTGTTTATCGGCTTTCAGTTGCCCGCGGGTTTGACTTTGTATTGGCTGGTATCAACCGCCCTGACTGCTTTGCAACAAGTGGTAGTTTTTCAACAGCAAAAGAAAGCTAGTATAGCCGGAGAAATCGTAAAGGGTTAGGTTATGAGATTGAGTTGGCGAAAATTGTTGGGTTTGACAGTTCAGACAGAATCTGGAGAAAAATTGGGTCGCATCATTGATGTAATTATGGATACAGAAGGACAGTTCGTGGTTCAGTATGAGTGTCGTTCGTTGACTAAAAAAAATCTTTTTTCTCGCGATCAAGTAGTGCGTTTTGAGAAAGGAAAAATGGTGGTTAAGGACGCGGTAATAGCGACAGAAACAGAAAGTCGGAGAAAAGAAACAGAAGTCAATCTGGGACCGGCTCTGATGATGCGGGAAAAATAAAATTCAGTCCAGGTCCTGTTCTCGCCTATGTCCGAACGATTGAAAAAATCAGTTATCCAGACCCTGGCCTATTTTTCCCTTTTCCGTCAGCCTTTGACTAAAGAAGAGTTATTTTTTTGGCGTTGGGATAGCCCAGAGAAAATTAGTCAAAGAGATTTTTTTACTTTTTTGGCCCAAGGCCGGACCGCTGGTTGGTGGTCAGAAAATACCGGCTTCTATTGTCTCCCAGGGCGCGAGGCAGATGTGGCTTGTCGTCAGGAGCGGGTGAAGATAAACGAGACCAAAATGGCCACGGCCTGCCAGGCGATAAAAAAAATATTTTGGGTGCCATTTGTCCGAGCTGTATTTGTCTGTAATACCGTGGCCCAGGGTACGGCGACCGCTGACAGTGATATTGATGTTTTGGTAGTGACCCGGAGAGGAAGGATCTTTTTTACCCGGGCTCTGGTTACTTTGGTAGCGAGTTTAGGCGGGGTGCGGCGTCATCATAGGAAAATAACGGATCGACTTTGTTTGAGTTTTTATATTGCCGACGATTCTTTGAATTTGGAGAAAGTCGCCCTATCTTCCCCAGATATTTATCTTAGCTATTGGTTGCGTCAGTTGGTGCCGATTTATGATCCGGAAGATTTGGGGAAGAGTTTGCGGGCGGCCAATCAGTTTCTTGCCCAATTTTTTTTACCTCAAGTCAGCCCGGAATTACATCCTGATTGGCGGTTGACTTTGGGGCGATTCGGGGGCCGGGTGAAGACATTTTTAGAGTGGCTTTGGGGCGGATCCTATGGGGATTTGTTGGAAAAACAAACGCGAGAGATCCAAAAGACACATATGAAACTTCGGGCTGTTTATCGGGGAACGGATCAGCCAACATCAGTAGTGGTGACGGATTCAATGTTGAAATTTCACGAACAGGACCGACGCCAGCAGTTCAAAGACCAATGGCAGAAGATTCTTAACGATTACGGTTATGAAGGAACGGGCTAGGAAAATTTTTGTTTTCTTTTTTTCCGCCTTTCTTTTTTGTTTGCCTTGGCAAACGGTTTTAATTTTGCAGGAAAAATATCTTGGTGGTCTGAAATGGGAGTATGGAACCCTTCGCCTGTATGGGGTAGAGATTATTTGGGCATTCTTGTTATTGAGTTATTTTTTTTATTGGTGGCATCATCGTCCTCAAGAAAAAATAACTTGGAATTTTTCTCAGGATCGCCTGGCCGCCAGTCTTTTTCTCTTATTTGTGGGTTGGGTATTTTATACATCGCGTTGGAGCGCTGATCAGGCCGTGGCTTGGCAGCAAGGACGTTGGGTCATTGAGGGTTTAAGTACTTTTCTCTTAGTGTTGATAGCGCCGGTGTCCTGGAAAAAAGCCGTTAAACTGTTTGTAGCCGGTGCTTTTTTGCCTGTGATTCTGGGCTTAGCTCAATTTGTCTGGCAAACCGCTTGGGGAAATACTTTTTTAGGTTTGGCCCCACATCATTCTTGGGAAACTGGGGCAGCCGTGGTAGCCGGAGCTAGTG